>UQGM01000004.1 GCA_900540535.1 uncultured Oscillospiraceae bacterium
CAAAAAACAACTATAAGTGCCTGCGAGCAAGCTGAGCTTGCATCCAAGTCGCACACGCACTGACAGCAAAAATAACCATAAGTGCCTGCGAGCAATTTTAAACTGCTTGCAGGCACTTTTTCTTTTGCCGATTAAATTCTGTGTAAAATCTCAAAAAATAAACCTGTGAAAGTTTTTTAAACCTTACCAAATCAGCTTTTGTGATATGTGCCGAAATATGCTGAAAAAATAAAAATCGGTTGAAATATAGATGTAAATAGTTTATAATTTTTCTTGATTTTTATTGTAACTCTAATGCGTAAAATTGACATACTTTGAAAGCGGTCCGCAAGCACACTGGTGTCTGCGGGCGGTGTTTTTGTGTTTTGTTTTGCGGGATATTTTAAGGGAGGGGTATTCAGTGACAGCAATAGGATTTGACAATGACAAGTATATCGAGATGCAGTCGAAGTATATCAGAGAAAGGATTTCTCACTTCGGCAACAAGCTTTATCTGGAAATGGGCGGAAAGCTTTTCGATGATTTCCACGCTTCCCGTGTACTTCCGGGATTTCAGCCGGACAGTAAAATAAGAATGCTTCTCCACCTTGCCGATCAGGCTGAGGTTGTAGTTGCCATCTGCGCTTCGGACATTGTAAAAAATAAGGTCAGAGGCGACCTTGGCATAACATATGATGACGATGTACTGCGCCTTATTGATGCATTCCGTGCAGCGGGACTTTATGTGGGCAGCGTGGTTCTTACCCAGTATTCTGGACAGCCTGCAGCTGACAAATTCAGAAACCGTCTTGCTGCTCTCGGAATAAAGGTATATCTTCACTATCCCATTGAGGGTTATCCGGGAAATATTCCTCTCATTGCCAGTGAAGAAGGATTTGGCAAAAACGAATATGTCGAAACCACAAGACCTCTTGTAATAGTCACTGCTCCGGGCCCCGGAAGCGGAAAAATGGCAACCTGCCTTTCTCAGCTCTACCACGAATACAAGCGTGGCATAAAGGCAGGATATGCAAAGTTTGAAACTTTCCCCGTTTGGAATCTTCCCCTTAAGCACCCTGTAAACCTTGCCTACGAGGCTGCAACAGCTGACCTTAACGACGTCAATATGATTGATCCCTTCCATCTTGAGGCATACGGCAAAACCACTGTTAACTATAATAGAGACGTTGAAGTTTTCCCGGTTCTCAGCGCTATTCTTTCAAAGATCATGGGCGAATGTCCCTACAAATCTCCCACAGATATGGGTGTAAATATGGCAGGAAACTGCATTATTGATGACGACGCCTGCCGTGAGGCTTCATGCCAGGAAATAATAAGACGTTACTATCAGGCACTCTGCGATAAACTTATGGGACGTGTTGATGAGGAAACAGTATATAAAGTTGAACTTCTCATGAGCAAAGCTGAAATAACAACCGATGACAGAAAGGTAGTTAAAGCTGCCAACGACAGAGCTGAGGAAACAGGAAATCCCGCCGCAGCAATAGAGCTCCCTGATGGTACCATAGTAACCGGAAAAACCAGCAATCTTTTGGGTGCTTCCGCAGCTGTTCTCCTTAACGCCCTGAAAAAGCTCGGAAAAATAGCTGATGAAAAGCTTCTTATTTCACCTGATATTATTGAGCCTATACAGGAACTTAAAACCTCAAATCTCGGCAACCACAATCCGAGACTTCACACTGATGAGGTACTCATTGCACTGTGCATGAGTGCTGTTACCGATGAAACTGCAGCTCTTGCAATGGAGCAGCTTCCAAAGCTCAAGAGATGCGAGGCACATTCCTCTGTTATGCTCTCACAGGTTGATTCTTCTGTTTTCAGAAAGCTCGGACTTAACCTTACATGTGAGCCTAAATATCAGACCAAAAAGCTCTATCATAAATAAAAAAACAAACCAAAGACCTGCTTTTACAGCAGGTCTTTTTGCATATATATTTAAAGTACATCTTATCAAATGATATTCACCATATTTTCCTTCCACTTAAATGTTCATAAATCATATTTCTATATGTACATATTTATTTTATTTTTCAACATTTTACTGCATTTTTGTGCATATTATATATGTTAATCCGTTAAATTTTATGCACAAATCAGCTCGCCAAATATTGTTAATAATATAGCAAAGTGATAGAATATTTAATTACAGCGGTATATAAATCAAAAATAATTAATCTCCGCTGCCCGAAGGGAGCTTTTTATGAACAGCTACGTTTTAAAGGTAATTGAGAAAGTAAAAGAAAAGTATAGTTATGAACCGGAATTTGTACAGACGGTTGAGGAAGTTCTCACATCAGTTTCACCGGTTGTGGATGCACATCCCGAATATGAAAAAGTAGATTTGCTCGGACGTATGGTTGAGCCTGAACGTCAGTTTACATTCAGAGTTACATGGATGGACGATAACGGCAACTGGCATACAAATACAGGATACCGCTTCCAGTTTAACGGCGCAATCGGCCCTTACAAGGGCGGACTTCGTTTTCATCCCTCAGTTTATTCGAGTATAATCAAATTCCTTGGCTTTGAGCAGATTTTCAAAAACAGCCTTACAGGTCTTCCAATAGGCGGTGCAAAGGGCGGCTCCGACTTTGACCCCAGAGGTAAGAGCGATGCTGAAATTATGCGTTTCTGCCAGGCTTTCATGACCGCACTTTACCGCTATATCGGACCCGACGTTGACGTTCCTGCCGGAGATATCGGTGTAGGCGGAAGAGAAATAGGCTACCTCTACGGTCAGTATCGCCGCCTCAAAGGTACATTTGAAAACGGTGTTCTTACAGGAAAAGGACTTACATACGGCGGTTCACTTATCCGCCCCGAAGCTACAGGTTACGGCGCTGTTTACTATCTGACAGAGGTTCTCAAGCACGAAAATGACTCCATAGAGGGAAAGACTATTGCTGTTTCAGGATTCGGCAACGTAGCATGGGGTATCTGCAAGAAGGCCGCACAGCTTGGCGCAAAGGTTGTTACACTTTCCGGCCCTGACGGATATATCTATGACCCTGACGGAGTTACAACAGATGAAAAAATAAAGTATCTTCTTGAAATGCGTTCATCAGGCCGTGACAAGGTTCAGGATTATGCAGACAAATTCGGCTGCTCTTTCTTCCCCGGCGAAAAGCCCTGGAATGTAAAAGTTGACATTATGATGCCTGCTGCAACACAAAACGACGTCACTATGGAATGGGCTGAAAAGATTGCCGCAAACGGCGTTAAATATTATATCGAAGTTGCAAACATGCCCACAACAAACGATGCACTGTTCTATCTTATGGAGCAGAAGGATATAATCGTTGCTCCTTCAAAGGCAGTAAATGCCGGCGGTGTTGCCGTTTCAGCTCTCGAAATGAGCCAGAACAGCGAGCGCCTTGTATGGAGCGCAGATGAAGTTGACGAAAAGCTCAAGGGCATTATGGAGAACATTCACAGAGTATCTGTTGAAGCTGCCGAAGAATTCGGACTCGGTTATAACCTTGTAGCCGGTGCAAACATTGCAGGCTTTAAAAAGGTTGCAACAGCCATGATGGAGCAGGGCTGCTTCTGATTAAAACTAAATATCATAAAAAATGCTGTCTGCCGTAATGGCAGACAGCATTTTTGTTTTTACTGGTTGTCGTTATTCTTTTTGAAAGTTACGGTAATTTCAGTACCTTTTCCCGGCTCGCTCACCATGGAAATTTCCCCTCCATGATACATAACGCCGTGCTTTACAATTGAAAGACCGAGACCTGTACCGCCTATCTCCTTGGAATGGCTTTTATCAACTCTGTAAAATCTTTCAAAAACACGTTCCTGATGTTCCTGAGGAATACCGATTCCCGTATCTTTAACCTTCAGAACTATATTGTTTTCGTTTTCCTTTACGCTCACATTGACGCTGCCGTTTTCACGGTTATACTTTATAGCGTTTTCGCAGAGATTATAGATAATATCAGTAAGTATTTGTCTGACTCCCACATACTCCGCTTTTTCACCCTCTACATTAACCGTAACGTGCTTTTTAGCTGCGTCAACTTTCAGCCTTTCGGCAGTTTCACAAGCAAGGGCATATAAATCCACTTTTTCCTTTTCATAAAACCTGCTCTTTTCGTCAAGAGCGGAAAGTTTTATGATATCCCCTACAAGAGTGATAAGATGTTTTGTCTCGTCATAAATAGACTTTGCAAAATCCTCCATTTCCTCTTTTTTCATATCCCCGTCCTTCATAAGCTCCGCAAAGCCGTAAATTGAAGTAAGGGGAGTTTTAAGCTCATGGGAAACATTGGCTGTAAACTCACGGCGAAGCTGTTCACGCTGTGCTTTTTCCGTTATATCAAGCAGCACTATAACTGCGCCGATTATCTCTCCGTCACGAAAAACGGGGTTTGCAATAAGGCTGTACTGACGTGAATGCTGGGTTATCTGACACTCGGAGTTATTGCCCTTGAGTGCCTCATCGACAGCGTCAATAACCTGAGTTGAACGGTATATTTTAAGAGCTGCAAGGCTTGTTTCGTCAGTTATATCAAGGAGCTTTTCCGCCGCCGCATTATAGGTAAGTATATCGGAATTGCTGTCAATTACCAGCAGTCCCTCACGCATATTGTCAGTAATAAGTTTAAACTCCTTCTGCTTTTGCTTTGCCTCATGGAGCTGATTTTCTATAACCAGCTTCTGACGGTTTATTTTTGTAAGCAAAGGCGCCAGCTCATCATATGTCTTATTGTTTTCGGGATTATCAAGGTCAAGGGCATTTATAGGCTTTAATATACTCTCAGAAAGCTTAATGGCAAGTATTGCCGAAAGTATAAGCGCCAAAAGGACAATTAAACATATGGGGCCTATAAGATCGGAGATAATTGCAAAAATTGTGCTGTGGGGAGATGAAAGCCTTAAAACTGAGCCGTCCGAAAACTTTAAAGCATAGTAGATATTCTTCTGAGTCAAAGTATCGGAATAACGGCTGCTCATGCCCGTTCCGTAAAGAACCGCTTCTTTGAACTCCTCACGGTCGGCGTGATTACCCATTTTTGAGGCATCCGCCTGAGAATCAAATATTACCCCGCCGTCCTTTCCTATAACAGTAACACGTCGGCTGCCGAAATCATAATCCGCAATATTTTCGACTCCTGCATCTTCTATAACGCTTGCAATAAGTTCAGATTCCTCTTTGAGCTCCTGCTCAACCTGCTTTTCAAACTGATTAAACAAAACGCCGGTACTCATGGCAAGGCTTATTATCAGCACCGTGAAAGACACAAGACACGATGAAAGAAATATTTTCTTATTCATTTTTTACACCGCCGATTTTATATCCTATTCCTTTTACTGTTTCAATAAGATTTCCCGCTTCTCCTAATTTACGGCGAAGCTTTGTAACATGAACGTCAACGGTGCGGTTCTCTCCGTCAAACTCATAGCCCCATATACGGCTGTAAATTGCGTCACGGCTTAAAACCACTCCGTCCGCTTCCAAAAGAGCGCACAAAAGCTCAAATTCCTTAAAGGAAAGTACCACCGGTTCACCGTTTACCTCAACAATATGTTTCTGTGGATTTACTCTGAGCGGTCCAACTACAAAGTCGGGAGTTTTTACCGGAGCTTCCTTATATCGGCGAAGCACCGCCTTTATTCTCGAAATAAGCTCCATCATACCAAAGGGCTTTGATATGTAATCATCAGCACCCATATCGAGTCCGGTGACTTTATCGTATTCGCTGCCCTTTGCTGTGAGCATTATAACAGGTATGCTCTTTGTATCCGCACCGCTGCGGATTTTTTTGAGAATGGTAAGTCCGTCCTCTCCCGGAAGCATTATGTCAAGAAGTATCATTTCCGGCTTTTCCTTTTTAAGAGCTTCCCAAAAAGACTCCGATGAAGAAAAGTCGCATGTATCAAAACCCTCTTTTGAAAGAGCGTAACAAATAAGCTTTCTTATGTTCTGATCGTCTTCAACCAAATAAATCATGTTTTATCCCTCCTGATTTATATAGGGTCAACCTCTTTGCTGTAACTATTATACACTAAAAGGGATAAAAAGTAATCATGCCTTTACATGGGTATCGGTTATTGAATATTCAACCCACTCAGCAATATTTACCGCATGGTCGCCTATACGCTCAAAGTACTTTGCAATCATGAGAATATCAAGATAAATTTCTCCCTCTTCGGGATTGTCACAGATTGCCTTTGTAAGCTCATCCTTTACCTTGAGGAAAAGCTCATCTACGGTATCGTCACGTTTCATGACCTTATGTGTCATGTCAAGATCCCTTTTAACAAAGGAGTCAACGCTTTCGGTTACCATCTTTTTGGTTGCGCTTGCCATATCAACAATATGGGCTGCTATTCCCTTACTGTCAGAGCCTACAAACTTGAGTATTTCGGCTATATCCGCCGCCTGATCTCCTATTCTCTCCATATCGGAAATCATTCTGAGTGCCGCAGAAATCATTCTGAGATCTCCTGCAACGGGCTGCTGATGAAGAAGCAGCTTCATTGAAAGGGACTCGATCTCCCTCTCCTTTTCGTCAATAAGTCTTTCGGTTTCCTTGATTTTATCAATGAGGGTTTTATCTCCGTCGTTAAGGCATTTTGCCGCCGCCGAAATCGCCTCTTCACACAGAGCTCCCATTTTTACAAGCTCAAGATTTAAAGTGCTCAGCTGTTTGTCAAAATATGATCTCATGTTTATCCGAACCTTCCTGTAATATAATCTTCTGTTCTCTTATCTGAGGGAGTTGAGAACATTTTCTCTGTATCGTCAAACTCGATTACTTCGCCTAAAAGGAAAAATGCGGTTTTATCTGCAATTCTAAGAGCCTGCTGCATATTGTGTGTGACAATGATTATTGTGTACTGCTTTTTAAGCTCCAGCACAAGCTCCTCAATCTTTGAAGTGGATATGGGGTCAAGGGCTGAGGTAGGTTCGTCCATTAAAAGCACTTCAGGCTCAACTGCCAATGCTCTTGCAATGCAAAGACGCTGCTGCTGTCCGCCTGACATACTAAGAGCGCTCTTTTTAAGTCTGTCCTTGCACTCATCCCAGATTGCAGCCTGCTTTAAACTGCGCTCAACTATTTCATCAAGCACAACCTTTGAACGCACACCGTGGATTCTCGGTCCGTAGGCGATATTGTCATAAATGCTCATGGGGAAGGGATTGGGCTTCTGGAAAACCATGCCGACTCTTTTACGAAGAAGGTTTACGTCCATATCTCCGTAGATATCCTCACCCTCAAGAGTTACCTGTCCTTCAATTCTGCATCCCTCTACAAGGTCATTCATGCGGTTGAGGGTTTTGAGATAAGTTGATTTACCGCATCCGGAAGGTCCGATTAAAGCCGTTATCTGATTCTGCGGTATTTCCATTGTTACGCCCTTAAGGGCTTCGTTATTACCATACCAGAGTCTGAGGTCCTTTGTTTCTATAATACCTGACATATATATTCTCCTATCATTTTTTGAGCTTTCGTCCTGCAAGCTTCGCTGCAAAGTTGATTATAAAGGTGAGCACAAGAAGGATTGCCGCAATTGCAAAGGCAACCTCAAATTCGCCTCTCTCCTTTGCATAGATGTACATTGCAACAGTAAGGGTGGCTCCGGGATTTCCGGGCTTAATGGCATCTATGAAATTCATGATATTGTTTGCCATACCCGCTGTAAATAGCAGAGCCGCCGATTCGCCTACAATTCGTCCAACTGCAAGAATGCAGCCTGTGACGATTCCGTCAACTGAGCAGGGCAGAACAACTGTGCGTATCATATGCCATTTGCCCGCTCCCAGTCCCAAAGCTCCTTCACGATAGCTTTGCGGAACAGTTTTAAGGCTTTCCTGAGTTGTTCTGATAATGGTCGGAAGAGTAACCACAACAAGTGTAAGGCTTCCTGCAAGGATACTGTATTCGAGAGAGCAGAACTGCACGAAGAAAAGCATACCTACAAGACCGTAAATAATAGACGGAATACCTGCAAGGGTTTCTGTTGCAAACTCGATTACGGACACAAGTTTTTGATTTTTGGCGTATTCCGTAAGATAAATTGCAGCGCCTACACCAAGAGGCAGTACAATAATCAGTGTGATTACTACAATATATATGGTGTTTAAGATATTGGGAAGAATGCCTATGGTATCTTTTAAAAAGCTTGGGGAGGTACTTAAAAGCTCCCAGGTTATGTTGCCGAGACCACGGTAGAAAATATAGATTATAAGTCCCGCAAGCAGTGCACAGGTAAGTCCTGCGGCGGCATACATAAGCACATGAAGAATAAGACGATAGGCTCTTCGCTTTAATGATAATTTATTTTTCACTTTTATCGCCTCATTTCTTTTTACGTTTAAGGAGCTTATTAAGCACAAGATTTATTATCATGATGAATATGAACAGCACAAGAGCTATTGAAAACAGCGCCTGACGCTGAAGTCCGCTGGAATAGGACATCTCACTGGCAACGGCAGTTGTAAGGAAGCGAACGCTTGTAAATATTCCCGGCATATTGGGAACGTTGCCCGATACCATCATAACCGCCATGGCTTCACCTATGGCTCTGCCGATACCGAGAACAACCGATGTTGCAATACCGCCTTTTGCCGCAGGCACCGTCACTTTGAAAACAGTCTCGGTTTTTGTAGCTCCCAGTGCAAGGCTCGCCTCTTCATATTCGGGAGGCACAGCCTTCAAAGCAGTTTCTGAAACACTTATTATGGACGGAAGAATCATAATCGCAAGAACGATTATAGCGGAGAAAAGATTCGCTCCGTCGGGAAGATTAAAGGCTTCTCTCACTGCTGGAACAAGCACAATCATACCGATAAGACCGTAGACAACGGAGGGGATGCCTGCAAGCAGGTCAACGGCAGGTCTGACAGTTTTTGCAAGACGTTTGGGAGCAATCTTTGCAAGGAAAATAGCTGTCAGAAGTCCGATAGGCACACCGATAATTACGGCGCCCAGGGTACCCCAGACTGATGTCATTATAAACGGAAGTATTCCGTATAGGGGATCAGAGGATGTGGGACTCCAAACTTTACCGAATAAAAAGTCTATAAGTCCGATTTCACGAATTGCGGGAAGTCCCGATATTACAAGATAAACCGTTATGAACAGAACACATGCCACTGCAAGGAATCCGCAAATCATGAAGAAAAAATTCATCGCCTTTTCGGCTTTCGATAAAAACTTCTTTGATTTACTCATATAAAATGCTGTCGGATATGTCGGCATTAAATCATTTTCCTCTTTTATAACCGCCAGATCCGCTACCTTTCTTTATATTTCACACTCAATATTATTTCATGAACAAAAGCGCATCCACCCTTGAGCAGATGCGCAGGATTTTTTTAAGATGCTGTTATCTCTTTACAGGTACTACGCCTGCCTCTTTTACAAGAGCGTCTGCCTCAGCTGAGGTTGCGAAGTCGAAGAACTTCTGTGCAGTTTCGCTGAGCTCTTTATCGGCAAGAGTTACCATTACGAAGTTACGCTGGATTTCATATGTTCCGTCCTGAATTGTCTCAGTGCTGGGAGCTACTCCGTTAACCTTGATAGCCTTTACCTTATCGCTTACTGATGCAAGAGAAACATATCCGATTGCGTTGGGGTTGCCTGCTACTGTTGCAACAACATCGCCTGTTGCAGTGAGAGCCTGGCTGTATTTGCACTTGTCTTCTGTGCCTGTGATTGACTCGAATCCATCACGTGTACCTGAACCTGCCTCACGGCCGATTGCAACTACCGGTGCATCTTTACCGCCAACCTCTTTCCAGTTGGTGATTTCGCCTGTGTAAAGAGCGGCAATCTGCTCAACTGTAAGATCTTCAACTGTATTTTCAGGATTGAGGATGATTGCTATACCGTCAATTGCAACAACTGTTCCTTTAAGTCCCTTTGCAATCTCTTCATCCTTAAGGTCACGGGAAGAAAGTCCGATGTCACATCTGCCCTCGAGAACTGCCTGAATGCCTGAACCTGAACCTGTGGGATTGTAAGTTACCTGAGTACCTTTATTCTGCTCCATAAAGCTTTCTCCCATGAAGCCTATGTACTTTTCCATGGATGTGGAACCATCTGTTGTTACTGTACCTGAAAGACTGTCACCGCCTGCTGTGCATCCGTAAAGAACGCCTGCAAGCAAAACTCCTACGATTAAAATAGCTAACAATTTTTTCATCTTTCATGACCTCCTGAGTCACTGTTCATGTTTGTTTTATTTTTGGGAACGTACTCAGTATAACTGAGCCCCTGTTAACTGTGAAACCCGATGAGTGTTAAATATAAGTTAACTATTTGCGGAACTTTCGTCCCTCTCTTAACACTCAAAACCATATATTTTTTAGCCCAAAATCTTATATTTCTTTATAATTAAGAACCAAATTTTATTTTCTCTTTTGAAATAAACAGCTTTTTCTCCAAACCGGGAGCCTCTTTTTTCAGCATTTTATATGAAAATTTTTATAAGTATTGACATATAACTATTTATAGTGATAGCATGAAGCCGATGAGAATGCTATGAAGCGTGAAAGTGAGAAAAGGGTAATGTTAGTCCTTCTGTGCCCTTATTAACACCGCTTTTGGCATCCGGCGAGCATCACAGACTTTATGCGCAAAAGTCTGCAAAAAACGAAGAGCTTTTCGAACACACATGAGGAGGAAGAATTATGAACGCTGGTTCAAAGAAAAAATCATCTGTCTTCTGGCTGTGTATTGCACTGGTCATATGTCTGATCAGCTCTATCGGAGCCAGCTTAGTACAGACCAATTTCGGAAAAGTTGAAGTGCGGGATCTGCGTTGGGAAACAGACAGCGGCCACTATATGAGCGCACTGCTGTTCGTTCCTGAAAACGCTACCGAGGAAAATCCCGCTCCGGCAATTATCTGCAGCCACGGCTGGTACAACAACCGTGAAATGCAGGACCTTAACTATGTGGAATATGCACGCCGTGGATTCGTTGTACTTTCAATTGATATGTACGGTCACGGCAATTCGGAAAATCTTCCCACCGGCGACTGGTGGAAACCTGAAAACAACGCCAACGGAATGTATGACGCCGTAAAAATGATGGCTGATCTGCCCTTTGTTGACACAGAACGCATTGGTGTCACAGGTCACTCCAACGGCGCACTTGCAAGCCGTACGGCAGTACTTCTGGATAACGAAGCTGAAACTCAGCTTATTGCCGCCGCCCTTCTCGTTTCAAACGATGCGGTTTATGTGGACGATAAAGGCGAATACTACAATATGTTCGGCAGCCGTGACGCCGGAATTGTCGCCTGCCAGTACGATGAATTTTTCCATCGTGTAAAACTTGACGACGGCACACGCACAGCTCCACGTGATTACATAGACCAGGCTACTGCTCAGTCATTCCTTCATTTCGGTCAGGATCCCACAGGACTTGATACACGCAGCAGCTATACAATGTATAAAGAAGAGATAGACGGAGAAGAAGCTATCAGAGTAATTTACAACCCCAACATCACCCATCCATGGGCTCATTTCTCAAAGGGAGTTGTATCCTCCAGCATTGAATTTTTTGACGCTGCTCTTGACGCTCCCATTAAAATTGACGGTGACAACCAAATCTGGCAGCTTAAAGCTTTCTTCAACGCAATCGGCCTTGTTGGATTTATGATGTTTGCTGTAAGCCTTGCACTTACTCTTATTAAGACAAAAGTATTTGCAAGCCTTAAGGCTCCGCAGACAGTTGCTCCCGCTCCGGCACCCAAAGGCAAAGCAAAAGCATGGTTTTGGATCAGCAATATTCTTGCAACACTGTTCTCAATAGTCGTCTATATGGTGGGATACAGTGTAATCGGTAAGATTATGCCTGACTTCTTCCCACAGTCGCCGGTATTCTTCATCGGCGTATGGAGTATGCTTTGCGGTCTCTTCGCCCTTGTACTCATCTGGATTGGACGTCTGATTACAGGCAGCAAGCCTGACAGAGTTGCAAACGGAGTAAAGATAAGCGGTATTAATCTTGTAAAAACAATCGCGCTTGCAATTGTTGTTGCTGCGGCATCCTATGCACTTGTATTTGCCGCCGACTACTTCTTCAAGACTGATTTCCGTCTGTGGGTACTTCCCCTTAAAGCATTTACAGCGGATAAGATTCCGATTATCGCACTGTACCTTCCCTTCTTCCTTGTCTACTACATCTGCAACAGCATTTCAATAAACAGCTACAACTACTTCCAGATGGGCAAGAAAGAATGGGTCAACACCACAGTTATGGCTATTTTCAACGGCCTTGCTTCCCTTATCATGATTATCATCATGTACAGCTGCTTCTTCATCACCGGACACCTTCCCAATGAGTTTATCCCCTGGTTCGGCGGAAGCATTATAGGAATCTGGCTGTACCCAATTGTGGTTATCCTTCCTGTTGCAGCAGTTGTATCACGTATTATTTACAAGCGTACACGCAACCCATACCTTGCAGGTATCATTATGGCTCTGCTTGTAACAACAATGAGCTGCACAAATACTCTTACTCAGCTGTAATAGGCAATGCCCTTAAAGGGCATTAAACTGATAAAAGCAACTGAATAAAATAAAAGAGCTGACTGCAAAAAGCGGTCGGCTCTTTTTAACAATAAAAACAAATATTGTGGAAAACTCAAAGTGTGATATTATATAATAACTTCTAAAATTTAAAAATTTTTCATTTATCTGTAACGTTTTGGCTGTTTCCGACATTAACTGACAAATAAACCGAAAGGAGATAACTCGATGCTGTCAATGGAAGAAATCTACCGTGAACATTCGCAGACGGTCTATGGCTATCTTCTTTCCCTTACCCGAAACGCTGACACCGCTGAGGAGCTGACACAGGAAACCTTTTATCAGGCGGTAAAATCAGCAAATAAATTTGACGGAAGCTGCAAAATAACCACATGGCTTTGCGCCATAGCCAAAAACGTATTTTTAAGCTACCGCCGCAAGCATCCGCCGGCAGATACCCTCGAAGAGCATACCGCTTCATCCCCGTCGCCGGAAAATGAAATCATCTCGGCTATGGGACAGCTTGAACTGATGAAAAGAATGCATTCTCTAAACAGCGAAATGCGTGAGGTTATGTATCTGAGGTTACTTGGGGGACTGTCTTTCCGTGAGATAGGAGACATAATGTCTCAGTCGGAAAACTGGGCAAGGGTTAACTACTATCGAGGCAAAGAAAAAATCAAAAAGGAGCTGGAAGCAGATGAGTACAAAGCTTAACTGTGACATTGTACGGGATTTGCTCCCGTCATATGTGGATAAACTCACAAGTGAAACTACAAATGAAGCCGTAAACGAACACTTAAAAGAATGTCCTGAGTGTACCGAAGTCTTACAGCGAATGAAAGAACCGGAAAAAACACAAAACGAACCTAAAGCTGAGGTAAACTATCTTAAAAAAATCCGCCGCCGCTCCCTGCAAAAGGGATTTATAGTATGCGCTGTACTGGTAATTATCGCTATTCTTGCAGGTTCATTCAAAACCTTTTATTTAGGAAAAGAAGCTCATATAAAAACTTTTTACAGCAGCGTTTCAGTTACTGACAATACCGTAAAATTAAACGGAGAAATTCTTTTGGACGCAAGCGCCGCTTTTCGCACCTCATTTTCCGAAAAGGACGGTGTAGTTGACATAACGGTTTATTCTGCACCGCACAGTATTATAAACAAGCGAACCTTCAGCAAAGAATACAAAGCAAAAAATGAGGTTAATACAGTACGAGTAAACGGACTTGTAAAATGGGAAAACGGTGTTTCCATAAGCGATACTGCAGCGGAACTTTACTCACTGAAAACTCCATATGTGGGCAGTATTGTAGACGATCTCAATATAGCCTCCGCTTTAGGGGTCACCAAGCATTTCGGAGGATTTTCAAACGAGCTGCACACAGCCCAGCAGCCTTACGGTTGGACGCTGATTCTTGATAAAGTCTTTTCCCCATACAACGAAGAAGAAGTTCAAAAGAATATGCTGCATGATTCCAGTGTATTGATTGCTTTAATCGGCAACCTTGACTATATAACATGGGAATATATTGCAAACGGCAATGCCACAAAATACACCGTAACCGCAGAACATGCCTCCAATTTTGCAGGTAAAAATATAAAGGATTTTTCTTCTTCCGCCGCAGAGGTTCAAAAGCTTCTGGATAAGCTTAATATAAACAGCAACGGAAAAGTAGATGTACTCAGCAACGAAGTATTTATGATAAAAATAAAAAACAACAGCGAAAAAGAAATCCGTGAAATAACAATGGATTATTATCTTAACGGAGAAATTGCAGGCACACAGTCATCTCAAATAACTAACGGCGCATCCGTTCCCAAAGGAGAATTCACAGCGTTCCAATTTATTCCCCAGCATTTTCCTCTTAGAACACAAAACTATGAGCTTCAAAATTTCTCTTTTGATTTAAGAGTTACAGACACCGACGGACAGCAATACACTTTGTGTGAAAACAAAAAATTCCCCGCCCGGTACGACTCTATCTATTATTTTTCCGTTGAAAGTAACGAATCAGGGTTTACTCTTACGGAAGGATAAATTTAAAGCTCGTAAATTCATAACATCTCAAAAAAGAGAACAGCACCGAAGAAGCCAAAAGCTTCTCCGATGCTGTTTTGCTTTATTTATGTGTAAACTATTTATCAGTACCAGCACTGAGACGTCTTTTCGAGAATGTTCTTTCTCTCTTTCCAATCGGGCATTATAGAGGCAACGAGATTGTGGAATTGCTTTGAATGATCCGGGTGAATAAAATGGCACATTTCATGTACTATTACATATTCTATGCATTCTCTCGGTGCTGCCAAAAGCCGTTTATTAATAGTAATTACACCTTTTCTGTATGCGCATGAGCCCCAGCGGCTTTCCATTTTTCTTATTTTAAGCTGAGGTTTTTCTACACCCATTTTGCTGAAAACAGGATATATTTCATCAAGGATTTCTCCGAAATTCAGCAGGCATTCCTCGTCCCTGAATTTTTCCATAAGCCTTTTCTTTTTTGCAGTATCATCGGTATCAGGCAAAGTTAGATAAATATACCCTCCGTCAGCTTCTACCCCGAGTTTTCCCGGTAAAACCTTAAGATAAAGACATTTACCCATTATATAAAAGCTGTCGCCGTCTTCGTATTTTATTGAGTCCTCGGAAAACTCCGCCCTTTGAGAAAACTTTTTGAGAGCGGAAAGGATAAATTCACCTTTACTTAAAACAAATTCATCTATCCTTTTTGCAGGTACAAATGAAGTTGCCGAAACCTTTACCGTACCGTCCCTTTTGATGCGGAGATTTACATTCTTTACTTTCTTACGCTCCAAAACATACTGTATTTCGGCTGAACCAAAATTTACAGTGCGTACTGATTCTTTTACCGTCACTTCTAAATCCTCCGAAAAAGCAAAAGAAAATTACTGGTGATAGTAACTGAAGAAATCGGCTATTTTTTCTACGGATTCCTTTAAAACCTCTATTCTCGGCAGATATACTACTCTGAAATGATCGGGCTGCTGCCAGTTAAATCCGCCGCCGTGTATAAGCAGAATTTTCTTGTCACGAAGCAAATCAAGGGCAAATTTCTCATCGTCGGTGATATTGAACTTTTTAATGTCAATTTTCGGGAAAATATAAAAAGCTGCCTTTGGCTTTACTGCGGTTATACCGGGTATATCCGTAAGAGCTTTATAAACAAATTCCCTCTGCTCATATACTCTGCCTCCGGGCAAAATATAACTTTCAACACTCTGATGTCCACCCAAAGCAGTCTGAACTATAGACTGTGCCGGAACGTTGGAACAAAGACGCATATTTGAAAGCATCCTCAATCCCTCAATATAGTCCCTGGCGATATTTTTGTTGCCGCTTAAAATCATCCAGCCTATTCTGAATCCGGCAATCATGTGTGATTTTGAAAGCCCGCTGTATGTTACGCAGAACAAATCGGGAGCAAGAGATGCAATGGAAATATGCTGTTCCCCGTCCATAACGAGCCTGTCATATATTTCATCGGAGAAAATAATAAGCTGATGCTCCCTTGCAATATCTACAATCTGCTGTAAAACCTCTTTGGGATACAGTGCTCCCGTGGGGTTATTGGGATTTATAATTACAATTGCCTTGGTTCTGTTTGTAATCTTCCTCTTTATGTCGTCCATATCCGGATACCAGTCTGACTGCTCGTCGCAGATGTAATGAACAGCTTTACCACCTGCAAGAGTTGCGCAGGCAGTCCAAAGAGGATAGTCGGGAGAAGGAATCAAAATTTCATCACCGTCATCAAGAAGTGCTGACATACTAAGATTAATGAGCTCGCTGACGCCGTTACCTGTATATATATCCTCCATAGAAACATTGGGAATCTTTTTAAGCTGAGCATACTGCATAATAGCCTTTCTTGCAGAAAAAAGTCCCTGAGCAGGAGAATATCCCTCACACTCGGTAAGCTGACGGCGCATATCGTAAATAACTTCATCGGGAGTATGAAAGCCGAAAGGCGCAGGATTGCCGATATTAAGCTTTAAAATTCTTGTTCCGGCTTCTTCCATTCTTGCGGCCTCATCCACGACCGGTCCTCTTACATCATATAAAACATTGTCAAGCTTTGACGATTTTTTAAAAGTACGCATGGTATTTGCCTCCAAAAGTTCAGTTTTATTAGATTCAGGTTCAATTTCTCTTTGCGGTGTTTCATCTTCAATGCCTTTAAGCCATTCTTCATCCACCTTAAGCTCTTTGGCCAAAAAGTGAAGAATGTCACTACGTGGAACAGTTTTTCCGCTTACATACTGGCTTATATGGCTTTTTCCAAGCTTCACACCCTGTAAAGCGGCGGCATTTATTAAATCAACCTGCTTTTTCCCCTGTTTTTCCATAGCAGTTTTAAGTCTCTGAGCAAAACTTTCTTTTGACATCTCTTCTTCCTCCAAAAGTTCAGTTTTCACATAAAGTTCAATTCTCAAATAGAATTATATCACTTTTTGCTTTTGAGTTCAATTTAAATTTTAAAAGTTCAAAATTTGAGTTTTGGTTCAATTTGAATGAAATGAATTATGGGTATTGAATGTGAATGCCGTAAAAATTATTACTATTATGAAAGTTAATACGCCATAAGTGAAATTATAAATATATTAAAATTTTGATTTTAGATTTACACTAATCAAACATCATAGTATAATAAAAATATTGATTAAATAAACCTTTTCAAAAACATTTGCTTAATTCTTGATAGCAAAAAGGAAGGAATAATAATATGAGTATTTTAGAACAACTCAAAAATTTATTTGTAAATTCTCCGCAAGGAGAATCGAATAACATAAACCGTAATTATTCTTTTGAAACAATAGAAGATATAGAGAATATCAAAATTCCAACTTATTCCAATAATTCAGAAATATCGTCGCCTGTAAATAACATAGAATATATTTTACATAGAAAAGCAACTGAGTTTAAAAAAGCAGGGAAAGAAGACCTAGCTCTTGCATGCCTTCGAAAAGCAAATGAGATTTTTCCACATTCAAATTATACTTGGAGCAAAAAAGATTATATGCGAATAGTAGAATTCTTAAAATACTTTGGCAGGTTTGACGAGGCACGTGCAGAAGAAAAATATATTATAGAAAATTATGATAAATATTTTTCTGAAAACTCATTACAACAAAATGGAAATAATGAAAACGCAATAGATATTTTTATAAATCAAAATAAAGATTATTATTGTTCTGATGATAATGATTTAGTAAGCACCGAATTGACTTCACGAGCATGCACCTGTGAAATATGCAGTCGCTATCGTGGAAGAATTTTTAGCGTTTACGGTAAAGACAAGAGATTTCCAAAACTACCAGATGAATTGCGAAAAATGTATATTCATAGAGAATGTTCTTTGCGTTTTTCTCCATACATTTTTTATAAAGGCGATCGAAATTATTTCAGTCCAATCTATGACCCGTCTATATCTTTAGAAAAATCCGATGATATAATCAAATACGTCAATAGACCATTTATTGATGACCGAACTTCTGAAGAAAAAGAATATTACGAACAAGAAAAAAGAAAAAAACAAATCGAACTACAAGACCGTAAAGATTATGATTGGATACGAGAACATCTACCCGAACAAGCACCAAAATCATTTGGTGGATATAGAAAAATGAAAAATTTAAATAGTTCCAATTATAATAAATTAAAAACATTAGCTTCACAAAAAGGATATTTTATAAGTTAATGCTTGATATTAATTACATAAAAAGAGCTAACTGACTAATCAAAATCAGTTAGCTCTCTTTTTATAAATAATAAAAGTGTTGCCAAATCGTTGCCACAAATGGCATTAACCCATCAAAAATCCAGTCATATCAGGCTTTTCCGGGTCTATGAAATCATTCCCACTCTATTGTGGCAATGGGCTTTGGTGAAACGTCGTAGCAGACACGGTTTACACCTTTGACCTCTGCAAGGATGCGGTTTGTAATCTTGAAGAGTACATCCCAGTCAAGGGGCTCAACAGTTGCTGTCATTGCATCAACAGTGTTGACAGCCCTGATGATTACGGGATACTCATAGCATCTCTCGTGGTCACGGACACCTACTGAGCGGAAATCCGGAATAGCTGTAAAGTACTGCCATACCTTTCCTGCAAGACCTGCTTTATCGAACTCCTCACGGAGAATGGCATCAGACTCACGTACAGCCTCAAGACGATCTCTTGTAATTGCGCCAAGGCAGCGAACACCAAGTCCGGGGCCTGGGAAGGGCTGACGGTATACCATGTTTGCGGGAAGTCCAAGCTCTACGCCGCAGGCACGAACTTCATCTTTGAAGAGCTGACGGAGAGGCTCAACAAGCTCAAACTTGAGATCCTCAGGAAGTCCGCCAACGTTATGGTGTGCCTTAACAGCTTTAGCTGTCTTTGTGCCGCTCTCTATAATATCGGGATAAATTGTACCCTGTGCAAGGAAGTCAATGCCATCAAGCTTACGTGCTTCTTCCTCGAATACACGAATAAACTCTGCGCCAATAATCTTTCTCTTCTGCTCAGGATCTGCAACGCCTGCAAGCTTATCGAGGAAGCGGTCTGTTGCATCAACATAAGTAAGGTTTGCGCCAAGCTCGTTGCGGAATACTCTTACAACCTGCTCAGGCTCACCCTTACGAAGAAGACCATGGTTTACATGGACACAGTAAAGCTGATTGCCAATAGCTTTAAGAAGAAGTGCTGCAACAACTGATGAATCAACACCGCCAGAAAGAGCAAGGAGCACTTTGCGGTCGCCAACCTGATTTCTGATAAGCTCGACCTGATCAGCGATAAAGTTTTTCATGTTCCAGTTTGCCTCAGCGTGGCATTTATCAAAAACGAAAGCGGAGAGAACCTTTTTAAGCTCCTCGTCATCTGCGGGCCAGCTTTCGAGAACCTCTTCACACTTTGCATTATGAGCTGCTGCCATAACAGGATAACCAGCCTCATAGATTTCGTCGCTGACATCAATCTTAACTCCGTCAACAACATTGTTGGGACCGCCGCTGATGATTACTCCCTTTACATTGGGAAGCTTTTTAAGCTCTGCGGCAGTAATATCGTAATTGCAGATTTCGCTGTATACGCCTAAATCACGTACAGCTCTTGCAATACGGGTATTTTCTGTGCTGCCAAGATCTAAAATTACAATCATATCCTGTTTCATGTTTTGCAACTCCTTTATTTTTATTATCCCTGTGATGCTGTGCATCGGATTTTATCTGAAGATTACCTCGGAACGTCCGGGGCCGTTTGATACCATCTTAATCGGCACTCCGATTTCCTTTTCAATAAAGAGAACATAGTCCTGAGCCTCTTTGGGAAGCTTGTCAAATTCCTTTATGCCTCTTATATCAGTACCCCAGCCGGGAAGCACTTTAAGGACGGGCTTTGCTTTTTTAAGCTTAGGTGTAACAGGGAAATCGCCTGTTACCTCTCCGTCTATTTCATAACCTACACATACGGGGATTTCCTTGAGATATGAAAGGCAGTCGATAGCTGTAAGCACAACGCTTGTTGCTCCCTGAGCCTGGCATCCGTAACGGGTTGCAACACAGTCAAACCAGCCCATTCTTCTGGGACGGTGAGTTGTAGCGCCGTATTCGCCTGCATCTCCGCCTCTTCTTCTCATTTCGTCTGCTTCGTCACCGAAAATTTCACTTACAAATTCGCCTGCGCCTACTGCACTGGAATACGCTTTTGTAACGGCGACCACATCTTTTATCTCATAAGGAGGTATTCCAGCTCCGACGCTGCCGTAACCGGCAAGAGTGGAGGAAGAAGTTACCATGGGATAAATACCGAAATCGGGATCTTTAAGAGAGCCCAGCTGACCTTCAAGAAGAATCTTCTTGCCGTCCTTAATTGCCTGAGCGATAAACTTAGCTGTATCGGCAACAAAGGGAGAGATCATATCACGGTATTCCATGAGAGTTTTGAAAATCTCATCGGCATTTAAAAGCTCGTCCCCGGACTTACCGTAAACGTGCTTCAAAGTAAGATTCTTTACTTCAACAACTCCCTCAAGCTTTTCACGAAGATATTCCTCATCAAAAAGCTCGCATATCTGGAAGCCTTTTTTTGCATATTTATCTGAATAGAAAGGAGCTATACCTGATTTTGTAGAGCCGTAGCTCTTTTTGCCCAAACGCTCCTCTTCATAGACATCCAAAAGCACATGATAGGGCATCATTATCTGAGCACGCTCAGATACCATTATCTTAGGCATAGGAACGCCTTTATCGGTTACAGATTTAATTTCATCCATAAGCTTCGGAATATCAACTGCTACACCGTTGCCTATGATATTGGTAGTATGGCTGTAACAAACTCCCGAAGGAAGCTGATGCAGTGCAAACTTTCCGTAATCGTTAATAATTGTATGGCCTGCATTTGCTCCGCCCTGAAAACGGATTACTACATCTGACTGAGCAGCAAACATATCGGTGATTTTACCTTTACCTTCATCGCCCCAGTTTGCTCCGACAATAGCCTTTACCAATTAAACACACCTCCGTAATTAAGGAAAGCACCCTTTGGGGCGCTTTTTCTCTTTGATAATTATATTATATCCACCGCTTATAGTCAATTATATAAATATCCAAACACAGGTTTTGACAAAGGTGCAATTTTAGAAAATCCGCAAGGAAATTTGCATTAAAAAAAGCAAAAAAGCCCTTTCCTATGACAGATTCTGAGCACAGCAAGCAAAGAACTTTACTGCGTATATTTTGAATCCATCCAGAAAGGACTATTTTTATTTTCCAATTATTGCCGCCGTTACCGTAACATCATCGGGACGTATATCAGGCCGCCTCATTTTAGCCTGTGACGCTATATGCTCCGCAAGCTCCGATGCCGTTCCCTCATGCCACAGTTCCAGCTCTGAAATTATCCACTCGTCTCCGCCGTTTACCGCTCCGTCGGACACCATGAGGATTATATCGCCCTCACCTAAAACCACTTCCGTCTTTGCAAACTCAACTTCCCTTAAAATTCCAGCAGGTAATGACGGCTTTTCCGTTTTAGCCCCTTTGCCTTTCTTACGCACAAAGGTTGCAGGAGCTCCCGCCTTGAATATCTGCGCTTTTCCCGTAAACAGATCAAGACAGACTATATCGAGAGTTGCAAAGGATTCCTCTTCAGACTTTAAGAGCAGTGCAGAATTCACTATCTTAAGAGAACAGTCAAAGCCGAATCCTGCTTTTATCAGCTTGGAAAGCAGTCCCGACGCCATGTTTCCGTCAATGGCTGCACGTCTGCCTGTTCCCATTCCGTCGCTTATTACCATAATCTCTCTGCCCCTGCCGTCATCGAAGCAGTCATAGGCATCTCCGCAGGGGGAATTTTCACTGCTGGGAAACTGACAGGCTCCTACATCTACCGTATAAACAGCTCTTTCGCTGAAAGTAATAAGCTCATTTGCTCCCATGAGAGTAACGCTTGGCATTGCAAATTCTCTTGAGCAGGCTTCGGAAAGCTCTTCGGTAAGTCTGCCCACATTTATTTTACCTGCTGTTTTTTTACAGCAGATTTCCACTGTCATACGGTCATAGGGATCAGTAATACAGCAGATGTCCTCCGGCACTATATCATACCTTTCAAGCACACGCCGTGCCCTGAGTGCTGTTTCACGGTCAAATCCCCTCGCCTGCTGAAATTCATCAGAAAGGCTGCTGAGCATATCCGCCACTGCTCCGAACTGGTCTGACACAATCCCCCTTACCTGGGTGACTTTTTTAACGGAAGTAATACCTTCGGTAAACTTTTCATATTCCTCATTCATAGCCTCAGTAAGTGCTGTGCTTCTGATACAACGTCTTGCAAAATGCGCCGGCAGCTTATCACGGGTCAGCTCTTCACCGTTTTGAAGCTCATGAGCCATTTGACCGAAAACATCTATTGTATCGCCGAAATTCTTATCCCAGCAGAAAGAGTGCAATCCGCATTTTCTGCAAACGGCATTTTGGACTTTTGAGTAGAGAAGGGTAAGTTCCGGAGTATCAACAGTACTCAGTCCCTGAGTGATTTTATCAACGCATCTTGATACCTCAGACATGGCTTTTGAGGCAACGTCAAGACGCATGACAAGGGCTCTTCTCATTCCCGTACTTTTCTTTTTCTCTTCACCTTTTACTGTAAAACGCTTTTTTATGCTTTCGGAAATATTTTTTGGAAGTACCACAAAAATAACAGTAGCTATTGCCGTTTCAACCAAAGTTGGAAGCGCATTTTCTCCTCCCGTAGCAGCTAAGGTTACAATTCCTCCTGCAAGAACAAAGGCACAGGCTGAGGCAAAGCGTCCGCCCCCTGAAAAAACTCCGGCGACAACTCCTCCTGCCGCATAGACTCCGCCTATATGTCCGCATCCAGGAATCAGCGACATAACCGCTCCTATTGCCGCACCGGCAATAGCTCCTCCACGCTCTTCCCAGATTGCAGCAGCAAAAAGTATTATGAGAACGGCAAATATCCTGCCCGGTGATATACTGAAAATCGTAACTCCTGAGGCGCAGGCTATAAATATGCTTCCCGTTATGACAAGGCAGCTTTTTTCCGTCCCAGTAAGAGCCTTAATCCCTCTTTCTCCAGTATCAAAGGATTTTTTAAAAAAATATGTGCTGCCTCCTGCAAGGAGAGATTCACCCAGATACATCACGAGGGCTCCCGCTGAAAATCCGTCCGCAATGCAAACTGCTATTCCGCTGAGAAATGCCGCACCAAAAGCACACAGACTAAGAATCAGCGTATCGCTCTTTATATTTTTGCTTTTTCTCACCGAATACGCCGTTATTGTAATTATAGTAAGAGCTGCTATATACCGTAAAGGCATGTCCATATCTTTAGTCAAAAGATATCCAGCTCCTGCTCCAACGGCTCCCGAAAGTATGTAATCCACCGGCAGCGCCGCAGTAATGGCAATTCCAAAAGGTGAGTAATTCCCGAAAATTCCCGTCTGCGCCATGAGAAAACCACAGCACCCGGAAACCAGATGAAGCAGCACCTCTTTTGCTCCCCTTGGTACTCCTTTTATATATGCCGACGGCAAAGTTAAAATATTGTTTTTCACGCTTTAACACCACTTTATAATTGTAAATTAACAGCCTGTCCCGTATTTTTTAGATCATTTACAATTATAAAACCAGCCTGTGCAAAAGGATGTCATAATGCGCTGTTATTTAGGGTAACATTATAAAAAAAACTGCCGCCTTTTCTCTTACTTTGGAGAAAAGACGACGGACTGATATATTAACTTAAATGTTTATGTACAACGAAATATGCAAAAAATTTGCATTGAATTTTAAGTTATCTCATTTTCACATTTCCCTTACACTGTCTCCTACGACGAGTACCGGTTCGAGATAAATTTCCTGAGCCTTAATACGTTTTTTCTCAATGCGTCCTATCATAACCTCCGCTGCACGCTGGGCAAGCAGATCGAGATCCATTGTAACCGTTGTAAGTGAAATGTCGAGAAGAAATTCACGAAGAGAGTTATCGTAGCTGACTACGGATATATCTTTTGGAACGGTAAATTTACGTTCCTTTAAGCCTCGCAGAAAACCCAATGTCATCATATCGTTGCAGATAAGCACTGCTGTGGCTCCGCTTTTAAGCACCTTTTCAACGGCGTTATAACCGCCCTGTACTCGGTTATCTCCGGGAATCAGATAATCTTTCGGCGGCTCAATTCCCTGTTCTCTCAAAGCGTCCAGATATCCTGAAAGACGGTTGGCACCGTTTCCACGTTTATCGTCCAGATAAACACAGGCGATTTCTCTGTGGCCTTTTTCAATAAGGTATTTAGCCGCTCTGTATCCACCCAATCGGTTATTAAAGCACACATGGTCGCAGGCAAATCCGAAAAATGGTCTGTCCACCATTACATAGGGTACATCCATCTTTTGCAGATGACGGCTGAGCTCATCTTCATACTGATATGACTCATTGCTGCGGATAAGAAAAACTCCGTCAACGCCTCTTGACTCAAAGCTGCGAAGAAGTTTACAGTCGTTTTCAAATACATCATCACTGTTTGCAAACATGAGGAAATATCCACGTTCACGGCAGGCTTCCTCCAACTGACGTGCCAGCTGTGCAAAGAATGTATTCTGAATATCAGGCACAATAAGACCTATTGTATAGCTTCGCTGTGTAACAAGAGCACGGGCAGTCTGATTTACAACATATTTGCGCTTTGCCGCAATCTCTTTTACACGCTGTTTGTTTTCCTCCGAAATACGGCAGGGACGGTTATTTAGAATCTGAGAAACCGCTCCCGGAGAAATACCTGCTTCTCTTGCAATATCCTTTATGGTTATTTTTTTCTTGCTGAGTTTTTCAGGCATTCAAATTCCTCCTGCCGGTTTTATCTTTTTTATAATAACATATTCTTTTCATAAATAAAAGAATATGGAGCTGTACCCATAAAACATTTAATAAGTTTTACAAGTACAGCTCCTCTTAGCTATCTATCGCAAATAAGCTTCTACTAAGTCAGATTTTTACAGGAACATAATCATTGAAAGTACAAACATGAATATTGTACCTGCAACCATGGGAACGGATGTGCGCTTTACAATCTCCAGAGGTTCTTTCTTGATTGTACCGGCGACAATCATGATAACTGCCGAAACCGGTGAAACCGCACGGAGAAGGTTTCCTGCAAGACCCATAGGTACGGAAATTGCAAGTACGCTGATGCCGGCTGCTGCTGCAAGGGGAACCATAAGGGGTACCATTGCGAAGAACAGTGCTGTACCGCTACCGGAAAGGATAACGATAAGAGCAGTAAGAGCAACAAGGATAAGGGGAAGAACAAAGCCCATTCCGTCGCCCTGTACGCCTGTCATAGCGTTCTGAAGAGCATCAATAAGTCCGATTGACTTAAGTCCGTTTACGAATGTTGTACCTGCAACAAGAAGTGCAACGATCGGTACTGCACCGCCCATGCCTTTGAAGAAAGCTTCAGTTGACTTAAGGGTTTCTCTGCCGTTACGTGTACGGATAAGCTCACAGACAATTGCGATTACAAGTGAGAAGAGAATTGCAACCTCAACGCTGAGTTCGATTTCCACACCGAATGACTGAAGTGCGAATACTGCAATAAGAAGGATAATGGGAAGAAGGGGAAGAATTGCATATACAGTGCGGAAAAGTTTACCGCCGGGAACTTCCTCAACGTCGGGAAGCTTTGCATCAACTGCACCCTTGGAAACTGCACGCTTATCCTGGAAGCGCTGCCAGAAGTAGTGAACCACTGCCATGATAATAAGTGTGGGGATAGAAACGATTGCATGATACTTGAATACATAGTCGCTGGCTGTGAGACCTGCAAACTGTGTTGTGTTAGCAAGCTCAGCGGCAATTGCAACGTTATCACTGCCAAGAGGAGTGGGCATAACAGTAGCAGTTGTAGCTATGATTGCGCCTGCTGTAAGAGAGCTCATGCCTGAACGCACCATAATGGGATAGAGAGTTGCAAGTAAGATAACTGCAAGGTTTGATGCGCTGGGGATAACAAGTGAAAGTACGTTTCCGAGAAGGAAAACAAGGGGAACAAGGATATAAACTGATTTAATCTTTGCAATGGGGCGTGTTAAAACGCTGACGGTTACGTTATTTGCCTTGATCTGGCTCATGTAGGATGAATAACCGCCAAGGATAAGGATAATAAATCCTGCAGAGGTAATTGTAGATTTAAACTGGTCTACAATGGCCTTTAGGGGATCAAGCAATGCAATACCGCTTGATTCAAAGTCTTTAATGGCGATTCCGTCTCCGAATGCCATTGCGATGTACATCAAAACGATACCTATAAGGAACAAGGTCATCTTGATATCCATTTTCTTAATGAGCATGAATACGACAACGCAAACTGCCAATATAGCCGCACCATACATTATGATTGGGGACATACTTCACATTCCTTTCATCTTTTTCTTCTTTTTATTCTCGACCCTTTACAGGGTAAAGCACGTAATTAAATGCATTTTTCGACTGATTCAAGGAACCAGCGGCGGAAAGCTTCTCCATCAATGTCAACGCAGACCTTTGCGTTTGCAGGCTGTTTCATGTAGTTTTTAAGGTCAACTACTGTGCAGCCCTTTGTAAGGCTTCCTGCAAGCTCAACGTCAACGAAAGTATCAACTGTTTCAAAAAGTGTGGGTGCAAGCAGATATGCTATTGCACAGCTGTCATACATTTTAAGTCCTGTATTGAAGGAACCGCCTCTGTACTTGCGGAACAGGCAGTGTGCCATCTGACCGACCTGACCGAGATCGGGAAGCTTCTGAGTATCCTCAGGCATTACAAGTGCCTTGAGTCCTACATCAAGAGTTGCAACTACAATGGGAATACCTGAATCAAATACAATCTTTGCAGCTTCCGGATCAGTAGCGATATTGAACTCGGACATAACGCCCTTATTTCCTCTTGTTACGGAACCGCCCATCATTACGATTTCACGGATGTGCTCGCTTACCTCCGGATATACGGAAAGCAGAAGAGCGACATTGGTAAGAGGTCCGATAGGAACAAGTGTTATTGGCTCCTCACTTGCCATGATAACACGGCGCATTGCGTTTACTGCGTTTTCCTGAAGAAGCAGATCCTCACGGGGCTCCGGGAAATCAAATCCTTCCATGCCGCTTACTCCGTGAATATCGGAAGCGTCTACAAGGGGTCCGATCAAAGGCTTGCGTGCTCCCATGGCAACAGGGACATCCTTGCCAAAGAAGCTCAGCAAACGAAGGGCATTGCGGGTAACTTTTTCGATTGATACGTTTCCTGCTACTGTTGTTATCAAACGGACATCAAGTTCGCCTGAAAACAATGCAATAGCAATTGCAAGCGCATCATCAATACCCGGATCTGTGTCGATAATAATAGGTCTTTTCTTTAACATATTTAGTCCTCCTTGAAAAATTCTTCTATTTCGTTTCTATATGGGATGGACTGCTGCGCCCCATACTTCATTATTGTCAAAGCAGATGCCTTTGTAGCATATTTTATGCTTTCCTCGAGGTCTTTTCCCTCACAAAGCTCTGCTGCCAAAGCTCCGATAAAGGTATCGCCTGCCGCTGTTGTATCAACAACATTTACCTTGCGGGCAAGTGTGCGGAATTCCTCTTTCTTCTCTGTGCGGCAAATGCTGCCTGCTGCTCCCAAAGTGATGATAACAGATTTTGTACCGAGAGTCTGAATTGCATCAAGAGCTCTGCGGCAAGCTGCCTCATCACCGGGGAATATTCCCGTCAGGAACTCACATTCCGACTGGTTGAGAATAAGAAGATCAATGTACTTGAACACTTCCGGGGGAATCTCTTTTGCCGGTGCAGGATTGAATATGGTGTACATTCCCATATTGTGAGCCTCGCAAAGAGCTGCAAAAGTGGTATCCTTACGACATTCAAACTGGGTGACAAATATATCCCCTGCGCTTCCTGTCTTGTGGAGAATAATTCCCACATCTTCAGGCGTCATAACGTGATTGGCTCCTGCACTGAGGATTATACGGTTATCTCCGTCATATCTGGTAATAAGTGCAATTCCCGTCTGAGCCTTTTCGCTCATGCGTACTTCGCTGCACCCTACACCGTATTCTTCAAGGGCTTCAACCATCTGCATACCGAAAGCATCCTGTCCTACACAGGCTATCATCTCTGTATGTGCACCGGACTTCGCAGCTGCAACAGCCTGATTGCCGCCCTTTCCGCCTGCATTGCACAAAAGATCCGAACCCTGAACTGTCTCACCGCCCTGAGGTAATCGCTCACATTCTATGGTCAGATCCATATTCAAGCTTCCGAAGGTAAGTACCTTTTTTGCCATAATACGTTCCTCATTTCTGAAAAATTTTTAACCGTCTATTACGGCTGAGTGTTTTTACTGTTAATATAACAGGTCATCCCGCTGCCCTCATGTCCGCAGGGACGAACATGAAATCCGAATTGCTCATAAAAGCCTTCTTTACCCGGCGTGGACATTAATCCTACATATGCATTGGCTGCTCCTGCACGCTGTACATATGCCATAATTTTTTCCATTATCAGCTTTCCTATTCCTTTACCCTGAAAATCAGGATGCACGGAAACATCTTTAATGAAAAAAGCAACTCTTCCGTCTCCGATTACTCGGGCTATTCCAACTGGTTTATCGTCATCCCAAACCACAACGGAAAACAGTGTGCCGCCAAGTGCGATTTCGGCATCCTCACGTTTATAGGGCTGCATTCCTGCATGGGCACGGAGCTCTGTATATATTTCAGCATTAAGTCCGTTTTCTTCTATCCGCAGCAACTATTTCACTCTTCTTCCAACGTGCTAAAACGTTTTATCATGTGTTTATTGTAATATCCTTTGCTCATCGTGTCAATACCGACATTTTACACGTTTTTTAGCATACATTTATGTGCAATATGCGAGGAAAATATAGACAATTTTCTTTACTTTTCTTCTTTTTTCTTCGCATTTCTAACATATTTTTATTACAACATTTGTAAAACATGCTGCAATTTCTTTATTTTTCCACTTTTTTCGAATAAAATTCTCTTTACAGTATTATTTTAGTAAAAATATTTAGCAGTAATTTTATGGCAAGCTTTAGAGGTAAAAAAATCCCCGCAACAAATCTTTGCCTGCTTTGAGACAGATTGTTACGGGGATTATATTCTGATTTTTGGCAAATTACGGTTAAATGTTGATAAATGAAGATAAACATAGTATAGTATAATAAATAAGAAAACAACTTTAGTTGTTCTGCAAAAAGTCAAAATTGTTATTGTGCATTTATAACCGCTTTGTGGTAGGACACAGAGCGGTTAATTCTTTATGCTCAGGACTCAATAGAGTGAAACATAAAGTGTACTCCATACATCAAAACCTCCCTTCATTGAGGTGGCGGAACAACCGCCGTTCCCTTACTACATATATATTTTATCATATCATGTTGTCATTTATAAATTT
Organism: uncultured Oscillospiraceae bacterium; assembly: GCA_900540535.1. GTDB lineage: Bacteria > Bacillota > Clostridia > Oscillospirales > Acutalibacteraceae > UMGS263. The sequence continues at coordinate 29,469 of UQGM01000004.1, forward strand.
TGACAAAATCACTTTTTTTACTTAGGAAGCAACATAATATCATAAAACAAAAAAGAGCTGCCGCAAAACGACAGCTCCTGTTTTGTTCATATGTTTTCCCCTATTGGGGAAGTATGAAAGTCCCGTAATGGCAAACTTATTTAAGCTCAACCTTAGCGCCGACTTCTTCAAGCTTAGCCTTAGCAGCCTCAGCGTCTTCCTTAGAAACGCCTTCCTTGAGAGCCTTGGGAGCACCATCAACAAGTGCCTTAGCGTCAGCAAGACCAAGACCTGTGATCTCACGAACAGCCTTGATAACCTTAATCTTCTCAGCGCCAACCTCAGCAAGGATAACGTCGAACTCTGTCTTCTCCTCAACAGCGGCAGCAGCCTCAGCGGGAGCAGCAACTGCAACAGCAGCAGCAGCGGATACGCCAAACTCGTCCTCAACAGCCTTTACAAGCTCGGAGAGCTCAAGAACTGTAAGCTCTTTAATTGTTTCAATAAGAGCAGCAATTTTCTCAGATGCCATTTTAATTTACCTCCAAAAAAGTTTGTTTTTAATTTAAATTAATTACGCCTCAGCAGGAGCTTCCTCTGCGGGAGCACCCTCTTTGTCAACAATAGCCTGAATAGCTCTTGCGAAAGCGGCGATAGGTGCATTGAATGCACTGCAAACAGTTGCAAGAAGTACTTCGCGTGAGGGAAGCTTTGAAAGGCTTACAATCATATCATTGCTGATTGCAGCACCGTCAAGGTATCCGCTCTTAACCTCGAAATCGGGGTGTTTATCAGCGAACTTGCAAAGTATACGAGCTGCTGCAACATAGTCATCAGCACTTGTTGCAATAGCAGTTGTTCCGGTAAGGCACTCATCAATACCCTCGATTTCAGCCTCCTTAACAGCAAGGCGAAGAAGAGTATTCTTAACTACCTCGTACTTAACGCCAGCCTCTCTGAGTTCCTTACGAAGAGCGGTATCGTCAGCAACGTTGATTCCCTTGTAATCAACAACAACACCAGCGCAGGAAGCCTTGAGTCTTTCGCTAAGCTCAGCAACGATTTGTTTCTTCTGCTCTAAAACCTTTGCACTTGGCAAACTAATTCACCTCCAAAAAATACATAAACTGCCGGGAAAAAGAAAACGCCTTTTCCGCAACCGCAGAAAAGGCGAAATTATACAAAACAAAAATCTTGTAGTTTCTCCTCGGCGGGAACGGTTAAACCGAATTATGCATAAGCACCCGCTGTCTACGGCTAAACAGCTTATTTATGATACCACACAGCAAATGCTGTGTCAAGAAAAATTGCGAAAAATCAGTTTTCCGCAGGAGCAGCACCAATCTTGCTGGGATTGATTCTAACTCCGGGGCCCATTGTTGATGCTACAACACATGAGCGGATATACTGACCCTTTGTTGCGGCGGGCTTTGCCTTAACGATAGCTTCGAGAAGAGTATCAAAGTTCTCGGAAAGCTTATCGCATCCAAAGGAAACCTTGCCGATGGGGCAGTGGATGATATTTGTTTTATCAAGACGGTACTCAATCTTACCTGCCTTAGCTTCTGTTACAGCCTTAGCAACGTCCATTGTAACTGTACCTGCCTTGGGGCTGGGCATAAGTCCACGGGGTCCGAGAACCTTACCGAGACGTCCAACAACACCCATCATGTCGGGAGTTGCGATTGCAACGTCAAATTCCATCCAGCCTTCGCCCTGAATCTTAGCTGCAAGCTCTTCAGCACCGACAACGTCAGCACCTGCTGCCTCAGCTGCCTTAGCGTTTTCACCCTTTGCAAAAACTGCAACACGAACATTTTTACCTGTTCCGTTGGGAAGAACTACCGCACCGCGAACCTGCTGGTCTGCGTGACGGGAGTCAACGCCGAGACGTACATGAACTTCAACTGTTTCATCAAACTTAGCGGAAGCTGTCTTAACTGCAACGTCAAGAGCTTCTGCGGGATCATAAAGCTTTGCTCTGTCTACAAGCTTGCTGCTTTCGACATACTTTTTTCCATGTTTCATTGTGTGTACCTCCCCATAGAGTGGTTAAATCGGATTTTTCCTCCCACCCGGGAGCATTAATCGACGACGGTAACGCCCATGCTGCGAGCTGTGCCTGCTACCATACTCATAGCGGCTTCGATGCTTGCTGCATTAAGGTCGGGCATTTTCAACTCGGCGATTTTTCTGACCTGCTCACCGGTGATCGTAGCTACCTTCGTCTTATTCGGAACGCCTGAACCGCTCTCGATTCCGCACTCTTTCTTAATAAGAACAGCGGCGGGAGGGGTCTTTGTAACGAATGTGAAGGAACGGTCTGCATAAACAGTGATAACAACGGGGATTATAAGACCCACATCGTTCTTTGTGCGCTCATTGAATTCCTTTGTGAACGCCATAATGTTAACACCGTGCTGACCCAGTGCAGGACCAACCGGGGGTGCCGGCGTTGCTTTTCCGGCGGGGATCTGAAGCTTAATTAAACCTACAACCTTTTGAGCCATTTTTTGCACCTCCATAGTAACGTGGTAGATGGCGGAGCAGTTAAAACATTCTGCTCCTCCCACAGGGACCGGAGTCCCTCGCACAAAACGTGCGAATAATAAGCGGAAAACCGCAAATTATCGTAATTATTCTTCGACTGCTTCTACCTGATTGAGCTCAAATTCAACAGGTGTTTCACGGCCGAACATTGAGATATTGACACGTACATAGTTTTTAGCCGTATCAATTTCCTGAACCGTTCCTGAAAATCCATCGAAAGGACCGCCGATTATGGTAACAAGGTCATTTACACCATAGTTTACCTCAATCTGCTGTTTTTCAACGCCCAGAGCAGCAACCTCTGCCTGAGTGAGCGGAACGGGCTTGCTTCCCGGACCGACAAAGCCTGTAACACCTCTGGTGTTGCGTATTACGTACCAAGCCTCGTCACTCATCTCTGATGTGCCGGACTCTTCATCGTAAAACACTGCAAGCTTTACCAATACATAACCGGGGAACACTTTTCTTTCAACTTCTCGAGTTTTGTTATCCTTGATCTCGGTTACCTTTTCTGTGGGAACCTTTACTTCAAGAATCTGATCTGACATTTTACGGTTTTCTACAACCGTTTCAATGTTTGTGGCAACCTTATTCTCATAACCGGAATAGGTATGCACAACGAACCATCTTGCATCGCTTGCCATTGTACCACTCCGTTTTCAGAATTAAACTGCCTTAAAACCAACCCAGGGAATAAACTGCTGAACTGATCATTGCAGCTGCTTCTTCGGGCTTAAGGTCTTTGATAAGCTTGAGAAGCTCGGAAAGACCGTAGTCAACAACCCAGATTCCTGCGCCGATTATAACAACGGCAGCAAGAACTACGCCTGTGCTCTTGATGACAGTTTTTCTGTCTGTCCATACGATTTTCTTTCCTTCACCTTTAAGGTCTTTGAAGAAACGTTTCACTTTGGCAAAAAAGCCCGGCTTTTTCTCTTTGCCCGACTTTTTGCCGGACTTCTCAGCGGAAGCTTTTGCTTCCTTCTTGATTTTGTCAGCCACTTTTTTTACCTCCCCTTACTTTGTTTCCCTGTGGAGAGTGTGCTTCTTGCAGAATCTGCAATACTTGTTCATCTCCAACCTGTCGGGGTCGTTCTTCTTGTTCTTCATTGTGTTGTAATTGCGCTGTTTGCACTCCGTGCAGGCCATTGTAACTTTGACTCTCATGACGGCACCTCCAGTTTTCCGGATAATAATTAGCCTCCCTCTCATTTTAAGGGCACAAAAAAAGAACCCTCTAAGAGGTACAGCCATTATAATACATTAATTACAATCGGTCAACCCCTAAAAGGGAACTTTTTCATTTTCTTTTATAAATATAATTTCAAATCCAAAAAAGCGATCCGTTTATATACATTATTATAATCAGACCATTCTCTTACCCTTGACAAATACGGCTTTTACGTTAAGCTCCTTGTCGAGAATGAGTATATCGGCAAACTTGCCCTCTTCGATTGTTCCGGTGTATTTATCGGCGCCGATTGCCCTTGCAGGATTTATTGTACAGGATTTTACAGCCTGCTTAAAGGGAATGCCGAATGATACAACGTTTCTGAACTCATCAAGTATATTTGATGTGCTGGCGGCAATTGTTCCGTCTGCAAGCAGAGCCTTTCCGTCACGGACGAAAACCTCCTGTCCTCCAAGCTCATAATCTCCGTCCTCAAGGCCTGCTGCCATCATGGAATCACTGACCACAACGGAGCGGTTTTCACCAAGAACTTTAAATGCAATTCTAAGTGTAACAGGTGAAATATGGAATCCGTCGCAGATAAGCTCTGCAGTTGCAGTATCGCTGTCAAATACGGCTCCCACTACTCCGGGCTCTCTGCTGCCGAGAGCAGTCATTGCATTAAACAGATGAGTTGCATGGGTAAAGCCTTTCTCAAAGCCTTTTTTAGCGTCATCATATCCGGCACTTGTATGAGCCTCGGAAACTGTGGCAATATCCTTTGCTTTATGTGCAAATTCCGCTGCGCCCTCTGTTTCAGGAGCTACATCCACAAGGCTTACGGGACAAATATCTGCAAGTGCTTTGAACTCATCGAAATCGGGATTTCTGACATACTTTCCGTTCTGTGCTCCCTTTTTAGCCGGAGAAATATAGGGGCCTTCCATATTTATACCGTGAATATATGCGCCTTTCTCATTGCCCATATAACCGGCAGTACATGCGAAAATCTTTTTAAGCTCTTCATTTCCCAAAGTCATTGTAGTAGGACAAAATGAAGTTATTCCCAGTGAAGCAAGGCTTTCTGATATCTTTTCAAGGCTCTCTTCCTTTGCATCACAGGTATCGCAGCCCATTCTTCCGTGGATGTGTATATCTATAAATCCCGGCACTGCTATGCATCCAGCAAAATCCAGCTCCTCTTCGCCGGCTTCTGCACACATATCTCCTACACTATCTATTTTTTCACCGATTACTCTTATATTATCTCTTTCGGGTTCAAAATCCTTACCGTAAACAACTGCGTTTTTAATAAGCATAAAATCCCTCCGCAATTTTAATTATTCCTAATAAGACTTATTTTATGATATCACTTTTTACTCAATTAAACAATACAGATATTTCCGCCTGCTGTATACCAATAAATATACAACAGACGGAAATAGAATCAGTCCAGTAAGAGAGTTTAAAACCTTTACTTTAATATTTATTTTTATTTTTCGTCTTCAGCCTTTTTCTGAAGCTCTTCAATTATCTTTGCGTGCTTCTCCTTTGTCATGTTGCAGAAGATGAAGGGAACTGCCGAAATAAAGGATGCTACAAGTGCGATTATAATACTGTATGTAATTATCGGATCTCTGATTGCGGCATCTGTAAGAACGCTGTAATCTGTAAGTCCGTCAGCACCTGCGGCAAGTCCGAAATGCTCATATACAAAGGTAAGAATTGCAGTGGAAAAAATACTGCCTATTACAGAGAACATAAGCTGAATATTCTGAGCAAATCCCTCAACACGCTTGCCTGTTCTCAGCTGCTGCTGGTCAAGGGCATCAGCAGTAAGTGAAGTCTGAAGTATGTACTGGGGACCGCTTGCGAAATTGAAGATATAAAGTGAAATCACAAAGAATACTATGCTCTTTTGGAAAGTGAGTACCATTATAAGGGCAGCTATTGCATTGAGGGCAAAAGAGCCAAAGCCGAATTTTCTGTAACCGAGCTTTTTAATGAACAGAGGAGCCAAAAGCATTCCGGGAATAAATGCAGTGGAAGTTATAGTGGGAAGTATTCCCGCCATCGCGCTGCTGTTAAGCTGATAAAGGCATATCCAGTTAAGCAAAACACCTATGGCTCCCCTGCATCCGTCAAAAAGCTTTCCTATGCTTACAATCCAAAAATCACGGCTGTGAGCAATACCTGCAAATCCTTCTTTAAAGCTTACCTTTTCTTCCTTCTCGCTGACGGGCTTAATAACTCTTTCCTTTGTCTTGAACATTACAACAAGACCTAAGGCAAATCCCACTGCCGCAAAGGCAGGGAGAAGAATACGGTAAGACTTAATATCAAGAAGTCCCGCTGAGCCAAAGAAAATCTGAGCAAAAATCGGAAGTATAAGAGTTACAAGGGAGGGACCGAGATTTGCAACAAACTCCGAAATACTCATAATAAAAGTACGCTCACCGGAGTCGGGTGAAATAACCTGTGAAATACCTGTATAGGCATTATTATAAATGTGCTGACCTATATACAGAATATTATAGAAAACGGCGATAAGCACCATTTTGGTAATATTGCTTCCGTTTATGGGAATAAGCCACGTCATTCCCACGACACCGATTAAACAGGGTATACCCGCCCAGAGAAGATAGGGACGGAATTTTCCCATTTTAGTGTTGGTATTATCTACAAGAATACTTACAATGGGGGTTTTCAAAACGCTTATTATATTGGAAAGCACAAAGAGTATAAAGATATTTGACGGACTTAGCTTATAAATAGAACCGATAAGCAGACAGGTGGCAGACATATTTATCTGACCTACCATTGAGTTTACGGTTTTAACACCTATTCCGCCGCCGCTGAAAGCCACAATCTCACTGAATGGAACATATCTTCCCGGCTGCGGCTTTTTCCAGTACCTGAAGACGTTTTTCACGCCGTCCACAGCTTTATTCACTACGCCCACTTTTTTCACCTTTCTTCTCCCGCTTCAGGATTAAAGACAAGGGTTTTATTTTCACCTGAAACAATGTATTTTACAGTTATTTCTTCTTTGCCTGTATATTCAGCAGAGATAATCTCCCTTTCCGGCATACTCATAGTCTCACGGTATACCTTTTCCTGCTCAGCTCCATACTCTCCGACATTATCAGAGGTGAAAAGAAGAGAACCGAAAAGACCATTGACTTTGGCAAGAAGTTTTCTCTGTTTAAAAGACATATGCATATTGGTTTTGCGAAGCAAAAATACATCAGGGTCATTCATGAATGCACGGCCGTCAAGATGACGTCTGAAAATTGAATTGTTAACTGTATGGCAGGTTGAAACTGCTTCACGGTTTATGTAAAGGTGACGTCTCCAGTCGAGACCTGCATCTGCGCCGATACGGCAGAAATCAACCTTTCCGAAAGCAGGCATCAGCGGAACTCCACAGCCGAGTACAAGCTTTTCACCGCAGCACTCTCTGATTAAATCCATGGCGTCGCACATGATTTCTCCTCTTGTTTTGTTGTGCAAAGGAAGCATACATGCAGCATATAGGAAGTCAAGCTTTACCATGTCATAGCCCCAGTCATTGAGAACAACATCGAAAAAGTGACGGATATATTCTCTTGCTCCCTCATTATATATATCCAGAGCATAGAACCTTCCCCAGTTGGCTCCTGCAACATAAGGCTTTCCCTTTTCATCACGGATTATCCAGTCCGGATGCTCATTGAAAACACGGCTCGATTTTACAGCAGCAAAAGGAGCAAGCCACAATCCTGCCTTCATATTATTGGAATGTATCGCCTGTGCAACGGCTTTCATGCCTGAGGGGAATTTCTTCTTATCAGTAATAAGCCAGTCTCCGATTGCTGCCTGATAACCGTCGTCAATTTGGAAAATATCAACCCGCTCTCCGAAATCCGAAAGAGCCTTTAAATCACGTCTGACTATATCTTCAGTTATATTTCCATAATAATTATACCAAGTGGTATATCCGCAGAGTCTTTCTTTCTGACGGCATGTTACGCCCATAAGCTCAAAATATTTATCAAAAGCGGCATTGTAAGTATCCTTTATTACAGCAAGGTCAAGAACTCTTCTTTTTTCTGAGAACTTTACACCCACTAAATCCTTTTTAACGGTAATTGTTCCGTTGATTCCGTCAAATTCCAAAAATGTAAATCCTGTACGCTCGCTGAGTGAACCGTATATTTCAACAGTCTCGCCCTTTCTTATGTATCCGTAAGAGGAGCTTGTAAAAATTCCTCTCTTATGAGGAGTTGTTATAAATATGGCATCACCGGCTCTATTCACTCCCGTTTTTTCCATGAAAACAGAATTCATCAGCCAATCTGCTCCGGAAAGGAAATCCCTGATTTTATCATCCGGTGCATACTCCCTGCTGAGAGTCCATGACTGATATCCGTTGGAAAAGATTCTTTCATCTTTTTCCATAGGCCTTTTAAAGCTTACAGAAAATTCCGTAATTTCTATTTCCTCTTTTGGAATAATATCTCCTGTAATTATTCCATTATTATTCTCTAACTGAATTTTAACTCTCGAATCCTGAACACTTTCGCCTTCACCGGAGAGAAAATAAGTCTGCCCCGCAGATTTATATGCCGTTTTTAATAAAAATTTCATACCATTACCTCTTGTTATCGTTGATATTGTGTGTTAGTATAAGAATATCATATTAAACGACTGTATAACATAGAAAAAATATCAGAAAAAGTGAGGAATATAACACTTTGGATAAGGGAATTAATTTTTGGAAGTACTATAACGACACTTTTCCCGCCAATATTATGGTTGTAGGAAAAACAGATTGCGACAAAAATTATCATATTTCAAGAGATTGCTCCGGCATTAACGCACTGGAAATTATTACCTCAGGCACCGGGGTTCTTAAAATAAACGGAAAAACATATTATCCCAGCAAAAACTCGGTAATATTTCTTCCCAAAGGCAGCAATCACACCTATTATACTGATGAAACTGATCTTTGGCAAAAAAAGTGGGTAGTTTTTGACGGCCCTGTCTTAGAGGCTCTGTGCAAAGGATATCTCCCTGAAAACGAATACTGCTTTTCTGACTGCGACGTACTGTGCTATTTTAACGAACTTGAGGCTTTAAGTCAAAAATACGAGTACAACTATCCACGTCTTACAGAAAAGTGCGCAATTGTAATACACCGTATGCTGGCAAGAATCAAAAACTCCTCCGGCAGCCGGCTTATGAGCGTAGCCGAAAAAATACGGATGTCACTGGATTTAAAAATAGAACAGCAGCTTTCCCTTGATGAAATTGCTGATGAAATAGGTTATTCCAAAAACTATATTATAAGAATTTTCAGCGAAAGCTACGGAGTTACTCCATACAGATATTTCATGGAAAGAAAGATAGAGGCGGCAAAACTTTATCTTATAAATACTCCTCTTTCCGTAGGTGAAATTGCAATGGAGCTGAATTTTGCGGACAGCCATTATTTTTCAAATTTCTTTAAAAAAATATGCGGAGTTTCTCCTAAGGATTTCCGAAAAATGAACCGTGGCGGCTTATACGGTAAATAATACAGAATTGGATGGGTGAGAGAAATGTTCAACGAAAATTTCATGAAAAAAATTTCTCAGAGAGATGAAATCCTTCTCGAAAGAGCTTTCAGTACGCTGAAAAACAATATTATAACCAAGCCGGAGAATGATGCCTCCTTTGTCTTTGGAGATTTGAGAGGCATAGTGCCCTCACCTTCTACATACAAAGGCGTCTGGAACTGGGACGGAGCTTTCCATATGATAGCGGCATCTTATTTTGACAAAAAGCTCGCTGAGGATCAGGCTGAAATACTGTTTTCTCATATGTCCGAGGACGGTCAGCTTCCCGATGTTATTTACACAAACGGTCAGAGCGTGACAAGATTTACAAAGCCCCCGGTTATCGGCTGGACAATGATGTGCAGCGATAAAATTTCTCCCGATATTGATTTTCTGAAAAAATGGTATCCCCATGTAGCTAAAAACATTCAGTGGTGGGAAAATAACCGCAGCGACGGAACTATGTTTTTCTATGATGTAAGCAAAATGGAAAGCGGCTGGGACAACACTGTGAGATTTGATTTTCCCCACAGAATAAACCATTGCTATGCTGTTGACCTTAACTGCTTTATGGCAGATTACTATCTTGCAGCTTCATATATGGCGGAAAAGCAGGAACTTGAAAACGACCGTCAAAGCTATATTGAAAAGCGTGAAAAACTGGCAAAGAATATAAACGAAATTCTTTTCTGTAAGGGAAAGGGATATTACTGCGACTATAATTTTAGGCTTAAGCGTTTCACAAACCGCCTTTCTCCCGTTTCTTTTATGCCGCTGTTTTCCGGCATTGCTGACAGCGAAAAGGCTAAGGCTATGAAACTTCTTGCAGAAAACCCCGAGTATTTCTACAAGGGAATGCCTACAATAAGCTACAATAACAGACGCTACAATTCCGCAAAATACTGGCGTGGTCCCTGCTGGCTGAACACAGCATATTTTGCCGTTAGAGGTCTTTATGATTACGGTTACAGCGAACTTGCCATGGAATACATAGAAAACATTCTCGGCTGGTGCTATAAAAACAGCGAGAGCATCTATGAATATTACGACTCCAAGTCCGGCAAGGGACTGGGAGCGGAAAATTTCGGCTGGTCAAGCGTATTTATAATTGAAATGATACTTCTTAAGTACGGAGAAAACATTATATAAAAGAATACCGTGTCCTATGCAAAAGTCAAAGTCCGAAACAATAAACGTTTCGGACTTTTTATTTTATTGAATATTCTATCATCCGCTTAAAAGCTACTCAAAAATTTCTTCAAAACTTGCCTCTCTCTTCTCTTTTCCTATTACGAGAAAAATACTCGGCACATTTTCCACCTTAAACTCCTGAGAAAGCCGCTTTTCAAAATCAGTATTCACTATACCGAATTTGTAAAACTCCGACTTTTCCGCCGCTGCTTTTTCGAGCTCCGGCAAAATAAGCTGACACTGCTCACACCACGGGGCATAAAAACACAGCACTGCCGGTTTTTTACTCTGTTCAATGTGAAGAAAATAATTTTCGTCGGTAATTTTCTCAAGCAATTTATATTCCTCCCGTAAAGTGGATGTTCCGATAGTGATAATACAACAGAAAATAATATTAAAAAATTAAAAAAGTTGTGCCTCTTACCCATACTTTAATAAATAAGGATTTTCAAACGCAGGCACTCATACTTTAGTGCGCCGCATCTTAGTGTGCGGATTATGTGCAGGTTTAACCTGTGCCGCTCATGCTGCGGCGGGATTAACTTGCGGCTTCTTACCCGCACTTTGATAAATAATAAAGTTTTGCTGCTCATGCCGCAGCAGGGCACATACTTTTGCCCATAGCAGCAAAAGTATGCGAAAATGCATTTTGCTTGCCAAAACAGTAAGCACTAATCAACGCAAAGTAAGTTTTCACCCACACGCCCACCGACGGCAGCTTAAAAGTTTTATTCTATCACCGTCAAAGTGTAAACGCTTTACTGTTTGCTATGTCTTTTCCCTTGCCGTCGGTTAGGCACAGCAAGCGTTCACCAATTCACGTCGGCAGTGTGAAGGGTTTTAAGTTATCACCTGCAAACAGTAAACGCTGTGCTGCTGTCCATATCTTTCCTTTGCCGACGTGTGCGACTGTCAGGTAGGAAAGTTTTGTGTGGCTCTTTGGTTTCTGCTTTTTGTTTTTAGTTTACATATAACTTTTTCGCAGGCAGTTATACTTTCTTATTTCTGTAAGACCATGTGCGAATTGCCTGCAAGCTCAGCTTGCTGCGACTTGGGTGCAGGCTCGGCCTGCTGTGCGGAATGGATGCAAGCTCAGCTTGCTGTGCGGTTTGGGTGCAGCGTCACGCTGCCAGACTTAGTCTGCTGCTGTTATTCCTTTAGCCGCTCCCATTGTCGCCCTTATTCCTTCCGTAAGGGCAAAAATAATTGCTGCCGCTACAATCACATAACGTGCTATTTCAATAATTTTAAGGGTTCTTCCTGCCATTGATAAAATATTTAAATCTCTTAAAAGTCTTACCATTTTCTTTTCTCCTTTTTCTTTCTTATTTTATTCTGTGCTCAACAGCACTCCGTGGGCAATGCCCGGCACCGATTCTCCCTGCTTTGAGGATGTGGGCGACATAAGTGCACCTGTTCCCACAAACAGCACTTTTTTCAGTTCTCCCTCAATAAGACGGCGCATTATATACGAGCAGACCACAGCTCCGCTGCATCCGCAGCCTGAACCGCCTGCATTGACATCCTGTTTTTCGGGATCGAAAATCATCACTCCGCAGTCTCTGTGCACAGAGGAAATATCTATCCCCGACTCCTTTACTATAAGCTCACACAGCAGCTTTGAACCCACAGAACCAAGGTCGCCCGTTAAAATCATGTCGTAATCCTCGGGAGATGTCCCGGTGTCTTTAAGAAAGTCAGTTATTGTGCTCGCTGCCGCAGGAGCCATTGCGGCTCCCATATTATTGGCATCACGTATGCCCAAATCCTGTATTCTTCCGATTATCCCTTTTTCTACCCTGACTTTTCCTCCGGATTTTTTAAGCACTGCCGCTCCGGATCCAGTAACGGTCCACTGAGCTGCCGGCGGTCTTTGTCCGCCGTATTCCAGAGGATATCGGAACTGCCTTTCGGCGGAGCAGAAATGGGAGGACGTTGCGCATACGCAGGTATTTGCAGCGCCTGAATCCACCATTATACTGCCCATAAGCAGTGAAAGCGCCATTGTAGAACAGGCTCCGTAAACTCCCGCAAAGGGAATATTCATTTCACGAAGTCCGAAAGTAGTTCCTATGCACTGGTTAAGGAGATCACCGGCTATTACAGCATCCACCTGCGATGTGGCTGTATCGGCTTTTGCCAATGCCCTTATAATAGCCTCACGCTGTATTGAACTTTCCGCCTTTTCCCATGAGCATTCGCCCATAGTTGTATCGGTATAGATTTTATCAAATTCATTACCTAAGGGTCCTTCGCCCTCTTTTTTGCCCACCACTGCCGCACTGCCGGCAATTGACGGCTTGGAGGTAAAGGACAGGGTATATTTTCCGATTCTTTCCGCCATTATTTTGCCACCTTTCAGCTAAAATTAATAAAGACGAAAAATCCAGACTATTAGCCCGTAAACAACGGCTGCCGCAGTTCCGTACACTATAACGGGACCAGCTATTGAAAACATCTGAACACCTGTGCCCATAATTTTGCCCTCGCTTTTAAACTCCAAGGCAGGCGATGCCACGGAATTGGCAAAACCTGTTATGGGAACTATGGTTCCCGCTCCGGCATGACGTGCGATTTTATCAAAAACTCCGATTCCCGTAAGGAATGCGGTTATAAATATCAGCGTCACGGAAACTGCCGTGCGTGCGTCCTTTTCGGAAGCTCCCCAATAGGAATAAAGAGTAAAGAGAAGCTCACCGAATGTGCAGATAAGTCCGCCTGTCAGATATGCCATAAAAAAATTTTTAACCATATGGCTCGGCGGTGCCGCCTTCTGTGCCATTTTTTCATATTCTTTGCCTGTTACAGCCATATTTTTCACCCTTTGTTTCTTTTTCAACTTTGTTTTTCCCCTGAGACTTAATTTTATTCCGTTTCATTCATATATAATTTACAAATTGCGTCTTGACTTGCTTTTTTTGCAGACTTAAAATTTAAGTTATCATTGATAAATAAAAATATAAATCAGGCGGTGTTTACATGCCCCATCTTGTTGACGTAAGAGATGTTTACAAAATTTATAATCCAGGTGAAAATGAGGTTCACGCTTTAGACGGAATTTCCCTGACAATTGATGAGGGAGAATTTGTCGCCATTGTCGGACAGTCAGGTTCGGGAAAATCAACCCTGATGAATATGCTGGGTCTTCTTGATGTTCCCACAAGCGGAGAATACTATTTAAACGGAAATAATACTGAAGGTCTTACCGATGATGAGCAGTCGGAAATTAGAAACAAGGAAATAGGCTTTATCTTCCAGGGCTTTAATCTTATTCCCAGCCTTACGGCAAGAGAAAATGTGGAACTGCCTTTGGTTTACAGAGGAATGGGCGCTGATGAACGTAAAAAGCTCGCAGTTGAAGCCCTCGAAAGAGTCGGAATGGGTCACAGAATAAATCACCGTCCCGCTGAGATGTCAGGCGGTCAGCAGCAGCGTGTGGCAATAGCCCGTGCAGTTGCGGCAAAGCCTCCCGTTATACTTGCCGATGAACCCACAGGTAACCTTGACTCACACAGCGGCACAGAGGTTATGAAAATTCTCAACGAGCTGTGCGATGAGGGCAGAACCGTTATTCTTATCACTCACGATAATTCCATTGCAGAATCAGCAGGCAGAGTTATCAGAATACAGGACGGCAAAAAAATTGAGGACTATGTAAACGAATCATATTTTGTTGCCCGTGAAGAGCGTATTAAGCAGAAAAAGCTCATGGAGCAAAAGAGTGAATCCGAAAAATAAAATAAATAGAAAGTTAAAACCCGCTAAGATTTTACTCAGCGGGTTCGGTTTTTATATGTGATTATGATTTTTTCTTCTGTGCAGGAGAAAAATAAATCAGTGAAAGCAGTACCGGCACAGTAAATATCAGAGTTACCGGAATCAAATCCGGGTTTCTCAGCGCACCGAAAAGCACTATACATGAACCGACACTTGCAAGGATCGGACATACAATACCGAAAAATGCGCTTTTGATTTCTCCCTTTTTATAAAGGCGATACACTTTATAATAAAGAGGAATATACATAGCGTAGCTCATGGCGACGGATACTTCGGAAATATCTGAATTTTCCATAAGATTCCTTGACGATACAAAATAGTGGACAAAACACCAAATAAGAGTAAAGACAAAAGCGATTGCCGCTGATGTCAGGGGAATATTACTCTTTTTGCTGAGCTTTGAAACCGACTCTGAAAAGGGTATCATATTATCCCTGACAGCCAGAGAATAGGGCATACGGATAAACCCTAAAATTATACCGTTGACCGTTCCCATAACGGATATGATTATGAAAATCAGAATTATCTTTCCCCCTGCTGCTCCGAACAGAGATTCAGCAATTGCATAAACATGAGAATCTCCCATGGAGATTATTGCATCGGGACCAAGGAAAAACGATACACCTATAAAATAGGATACATAAACGCCCAAAACAATAAGGGGACCTATTACAAGGGCTCGGGGGAGATTTTTTGATTCATTTTTTATCTCATGGGAAATTGACGTTGAGATAATCCATCCGTCATAGGAAAAAGCAATGGGTGCTACTGCACTTATCCAGCCCACTGAGCTTACCACGGTTTCAGGCGAAGCTGACAAAGCTTTAGAATCTCCGAACAAAATTCCTGCCACTGCAAAGAGCACCAGAGGTATAAGCTTTACCAAAGTGGAAAGGTTTTGGAACAAGGCTCCAAACTTAGGCGCAATGCAGTTATAGACATATGAAAAACAGCAGAAAACAAGTCCTATTGCCATTTCGGTACTAAGCTTATTTTCTATACCGAAAAGCATACATGTATAAATACCTATAACCCTCGACACTACAACCAACAACGCCGGGTAATAGACAAATGTCTGAAACCATCCGGCAGCACAGGCTGCTCTGGGTGAAATAAACTCCTCGGCATATCCTATAAGACCTCCCGCCGAGCCCGTTCTTTTTGCAAGCTCGCCAAAGGTAAGTCCGCCGAAAACAATGCTTATAGCTCCAAGGGCGAAAACTAAAACTCCCTTTATTACACTTCCTCCGGAAGCATACAGAATATTGTCCGTTTTAAAAAATATACCTGAACCTATGCATATGCCTACAATCATCGTGACCGCTGTAGGCAGAGAATATTTTTTCGTGCTTTCCTTTGTTATATTCACCACCGCCTTAATAGTATTGCCGCTTTAAAGTCTTAAAGTAAAATGAAAATATTTCACCTATGAAAATATTTCACCTGTTACTAATTAATAGAATATTCGCTCTTTTTCCTCAGCCGGATTTTTGTGTAAACCTGCACTTCACTTACAAATATATTTATTGTATAAGATAATATACACAATCGCAAGAAAAAAATAAGCACAAAAATATTTTTTACACTATTCTGAATATTATTTTGTATCTCATGCGCTGTAAACACATGAATTTTGATTTTAAAAATCCCGAAAACCCTGTAAAAAAGGCTTATTCCTTGACAAAAGGCAGTAAAATTTGATATTATATCGTGTAATGTAAAAGTAAGAAGCTGTATTATTACGCAGAGAAAAATCTCTGTACCGCAAATGCGGAAAAAACAGGAGAGGATTAACTGTTATGAATACTGAAAATCTTTGTATGAATTGCATGAGGGAAACAGGCGGCGAAAAGCAGTGCCCTTACTGTGGATTTCGTGCCGATTCTCCTCAGCTGCTGCCCTATCTGCCCCTTCGCACAGTTGTCGGTGGTCGTTATATCGTAGGCCGACTGCTGGAATTTAACGGCGACGGTGCAACATACATGGGATGGGATTCTAACCAGAATACGCCGGTGTGCATAAGAGAATTCCTGCCTGACGCCATCTCTCAGAGAGACGCCGATACCCTTGAGCTTAAACCTCAGGAGGGTTCAGAGGCAGTTTTCAGCGACTGCTATCAGAGCTTCCTCGAGCTTTGGCGCAAGCTTGTGAGAATGAGAGGTCTCACAGCACTTATTTCCGCTTTCGACATAGTCGAGGACTACGGTACAGCTTACGCTGTGTCTGAACATATTGAGGGCATAACTCTTAGGGATTATCTGCTTCAGAGCAAAAACGGATATATTTCCTGGGAACAGGCTCGTGCAATGTTCATGCCTGTGCTTTCCACTCTCGGAACACTCCATACAGCAGGAATAATTCACAGAGGTATTTCTCCCTCAACGCTTTTAATCGGCAATGATAATAAAGTTCGTATAACAGGCTTCAGCATAGGTCAGGCAAGAACTGCCAGAGGCGATATAACAGCTCAGCTTTTCCCCGGCTATGCAGCCATTGAACAGTATGGCTTTGAAGGCAGACAGGGTCCCTGGACCGACATATATGCTTTCGCTGCTGTTCTTTACAGAGCTCTTATAGGCAGCACTCCCATTGAGGCAACCTCAAGAGTTACTAACGATAAGATGATGATTCCCGGCAAATTTGCAGAGCAGATTCCCGCTTATGTAATAAACGCAATCATCAACGCCATGCAGATTCTTCCCGAGGACAGAACTCATACTGTTGACCAGCTCAGAGGCGAGCTTTCCGCAGCATCGAGTATGTCAGGGGGCTACACCGCCGGTCTTCCTTATACAAAGGAAGAAGAAGAACCTGTTAAAAAACAGAAGCAGGGTATGAGCAAGGAAAATAAAAAAATAGCGTTTAAGGCAGGACTTCTCAGTGCAGCAGCATGTATTGTAATTATTGTATTAGTGGTTCTTATTGCTTTCCGTGAAGATATTTTCCATAAAGACGGCAGCGAGGATATACTCCCTTCCGGAAGTGTAACCGAACAGCAGGTTAAAATACCCAATTTCGTCGGACAGTATTACTCCACTATCCGTGCAACTGCCAGCTGGAATGCAACTTATGACTTTACAGTCAAAGAGGAATACAGCGACAGCGTTACTGAGGGTATGGTTATTTCTCAGAGCCCCGATGCTGATTCAACTGAAACTCTTCCTGTAAACGGAAAAATTAAAGTTACTCTTGTAGTAAGCAAGGGACTTAAAGTTGCCAAAATCCCCAATGTTGTAAATTCAAAGTATGAAGATGCAGTTAAAGCTCTTGAAAAAGAAGGCTTTACAAATATCAAAAAAGTTTTAAAGGTAAATGACGGCACTCATGAGGCAGGCACAGTATTTTCTATTACTCCCTCAGATTTCGATAAAGAGTACCGTGTTGATGAGCAAATCTTCATCCAGGTCTGGGATGAACCTGCCACTACATCGGAGACTGCGCCCACAGATGCTCCTGCCGGTGATACATCTACCACAGCAGCTGCACCTGAGCAGGATGCCGCCCAGTAAGTTTTATAAGGAAATTTTAAATTGCCGCTTCGTTAACTGCGTTGCGGCAATTGCTATGAAAGGAGCATGACTGATGTTAAACGTAAGAAATTTTTCCGAAAAAGACCGGGATACTTACATTGATATGAGTAAGGATTTTTACAGCGGTGACAGCGCCATTGCCCCTGTTTCAGACGAAAATTTTTCCAAAACCTTCTCAGCCGTTTTAAGCGGTGATAAAGGCGTAAGAGGATGCATAATAGAGAAAGACGGCGAAACTGCCGGATACGCTCTTCTCCCCTATTTCTGGAGCTGTGAAGCCGGAGGCACAACTGTGGTTCTCGATGAGCTCTATATTCTCCCTCAGTTCAGAGGTTCAGGACTGGGCTCAGAGTTTATGAAGTGGCTTTTAAAGGAATATGAAAATACTCCGAGAATACGCCTTGAGGTATGCCACGCAAATCTTCGGGTAAAACATCTTTATGAAAGATTCGGATTCGAAGAGCTGCCATATATTCAGATGACTAAAGACAAAACCCTTTAAGGAGGGAAAAATATGTTTGTAGATAAAGTTAAAATTAAAATCAAAGCCGGTGACGGAGGAAACGGAGCAGTTTCTTTCCACCGTGAAAAATACATCGCCTCGGGAGGTCCTGACGGCGGTGACGGAGGAAGAGGCGGAAACATCATATTTGTAGCCGACTCAAACCTCTCTACTCTTGCTGATTTCCGTTACAAAAGAAAATACACAGCTTCATCAGGTCAGAACGGCTCTGCCGGAAGAAGAAACGGCAAAAAGGGCGAGGATCTTATAATCAGAGTTCCCAAGGGAACTGTTATCCGTGAAGCTGAGACAAATACCATTATGGCTGATATGTCCGGGGACGAGCCTTTTATCGCCGCTAAAGGCGGAAGAGGCGGCTGGGGCAATCCTCATTTTGCCACACCCACAAGACAGACTCCCCGATTTGCCAAAAACGGAACTCCAGGCGAGGAATGGGAAGTTATTCTGGAACTCAAACTCCTTGCTGATGTGGGACTTATCGGTTTCCCCAACGTCGGCAAATCCACCCTTGTTTCCGTTGTCAGCGCAGCAAAGCCCATTATAGCTGACTATCACTTTACCACAATCACACCTGTTTTAGGCGTTGTAACTCACCGTGATACCTCCTTTGTAATGGCTGATATTCCCGGACTTATTGAAGGAGCCAGTGAGGGCATCGGTCTCGGTCACGAATTTTTACGCCACGTTGAACGCTGCCGTATGCTGGTACACGTTGTGGACGTTTCAGGCAGTGAGGGCAGAGATCCAATTGAGGACTTTGAAATAATCAACCGTGAGCTTGCCGACTTTAACAAAGAGCTTTCAGAGCGTCCCCAGATAGTTGCAGGCAATAAAATCGACCTTGCAGAGGACGACGTAAAGGAAAGATTCATTAAATATGTAACCGACAAGGGATATGAGTTTTATCCTATATGTGCTCCGATTTTAGAGGGCACAACAGAGCTTCTTGACGCAGTTTGCAGAAAGCTCAAGGACTTGCCTCCCATTGTCCGCTACGAAAGCAGCGAAATCCCACTTGAAGCTCTTGAGAGCAAAGCCGGCGAAACCTTTACTATAACAGTACAGGACGGCATCTACTTTGTAGACGCTCCGAAGCTTGTTCCCGTTCTTTCGAGAGTTGACCTTGACGACTATGAGTCCCTTCAGTATTTCCAGAGAGTTTTAAGGTCATCAGGCATTATTGATGCTCTTCTCGAAAAGGGTATACAGGAGGGCGACACCGTAAGCCTTTATGATATTGAATTTGAGTTTGTAAACTGACGGGGTGAAAAAATGGAAACACTTTCAGGAAAATCTTGCGATCCCCTTCAGCTAAGCTCTCTTTCCCTTGCCTTTGTAGGCGACACTGTTTATGATCTTCTTGTACGTGAATCTCTCGTTACAGATGCTAACAGACCCGTAAACGCTCTTCACAAACTTGCAGTGGAACAGGTAAAGGCATCCGCTCAGGCAAAAGCCATAAAGGACATTCTTCCCATGCTTTCAGAAGAGGAAGAAGCGGTTTTTAAAAGAGCACGAAATACAAGGACAAATCATTTACCTAAAAACTCAAACCCGGCCGATTATCACTATGCTACGGGACTTGAAGCCCTTTTCGGTTACCTGTACCTGAAAGGTGAAACTCAGCGTATTCGTGAAATTTTCCGTTTGATAAACGACAGGTAACGGCATATAATATTTGGTATGCAGACCTTCCGGTCTATTTTTAAAAAATTTGTTCATCAGCGCAGTTATCCCTTAAGAAGTCTTTTCTATGAAAAAATATTTTACGGCGGTGATTCAGCGTGAAAAAAGCAACCAAATTCACTTCTCCCGGACGCAGCAGAGTAAGAGAGATAATAACTCATCTTATTTTCTGTACCGCAGGATGCTTTCTCTATTCCGTGGGCGTAAATATGTTTACTGCTCCCAACCAGATAGCTCCCGGCGGCGCAACAGGTCTTGCAATAGTTATTAACTATGTTGCCGACGTTATACCTATCGGTACTGCAAACCTTTTAATCAATATCCCTCTTTTCCTCCTTGCGTGGAAATTTCTGGGATTCAAATTTATAGTAGGCTCTGCCGGCGTTACGGTTCTGCTTTCGGCAATGCTCGATATAACAGGAACCTTTCTTCCCGCTTATCAGGGAGATGAGCTCCTCGCCTGCCTTTTCGGCGGCGTTCTCAACGGCGCAGGCCTTGCCCTCATACTTATGAGAGGATTTACCTCCGGCGGCACCGACATTATGGGCAGACTTTTCCGTCTGAAATGGCCCCATATGTCAATGGGCCGTGTTATACTGGCTGCCGATTTAATGGTTATCGCCATTTCAGGTATCGTCTTTAAGAGCATTGAAAGCGTCCTTTACGCTATAATCACCGTTTTCGTAAGCTCCAGAGCCATTGACTATATCCTCTACGGTACGGGCAACGGCAAAATGCTTATGGTATTTACAGAGCACGCCGAAGATATCGCAAAGGCTATCACCGGTCAGACTCCAAGAGGCGTTTCAATTCTTCCCGTTAAAGGCGGATATACAGGCAAAGATAAAAACATGGTCATTTGTGCTGTAAGAAGCAGCGAAGTTTCAAGAATCAACAAAATCATCAATTCCGTTGACCCCAACACATTCACTATTATCAGCGAAGCAGGCGAAATTCTCGGTGAAGGCTTCAAGTCCGCCGATGAAAATAATCCCTGATGCAAAAGTACAGTTTTTGTATATTTGCAAAGGTTTATATAATGTGATAAAATAAAGAAGTATATTTTTTCAGGAGGATTTTATATGTCGGGACATTCAAAATGGAGTACAATTAAACGTAAAAAAGAAAAAACCGACGGTCAGCGTGCCAAGGTTTTCACTAAAATAGGCAGGGAAATCGCCGTTGCAGTTCGTGAAGGCGGTCCCGATCCGTCATCTAACTCAAAGCTTAAGGATGTTATCGCAAAGGCAAAGGCTAACAACGTTCCCAACGACAACATCGAGAGAATCATCAAAAAGGCTTCCGGCGACGGAAATGCTGACAACTATGAGGAAATCGTATACGAGGGATACGGTCCCTCAGGTATAGCTGTTATCGTCGAGGCTCTTACTGATAACCGCAACCGTACAGCTGCTGACGTTCGTCACTATTTCGACAAGTACGGCGGAAACATGGGTCAGACTGGCTGCGTTTCCTTTATGTTCACAAAGCAGGGCGTTATCCTTATTGAGAAAGAGGACGTAGACGAGGAAAAACTTATGGAAGATGCTCTTGAAGCAGGTGCTTCCGATTTCCTTACAGACGATGATGTTTTCGATATCAGAACTGAGGTATCTGATTTAGGCGCAGTAAGAGATGCTCTTGAAGCAGCCGGATACACCTTCGTTTCAGCAGAGGTTGAATATGTTCCCAGTACATACACAACCCTTACAAACGAGGACGATATAAAGAACATGAGCAAGATGCTTGAGATGTTCGAGGATAACGACGACGTTCAGGCAGTTTGGCACAACTGGGAAAGCGAAGAATAATAAAAGAGGCGTTCGATTGAACGCCTTATTTTTTTGCATCCAAAGGATCATCACTTTCACATCTGTCTATATTTTAGAGTTAAAATATATTGATTTTATCTTTTAATACTTTTCTGAAATATACTCTTTAACATAGGCAAACCATATATATTGTTGATTCGCTCTTGACTTTCTCTATATATTGTGATATTCTTATTCCAGAAAAAGTTTTTGAAAACTTTTTCATCCAAAGTCCCGATAATGGGACTCTGAGGCGAAAAATGTCGAACATTTGTATTGACATTTGATTTTGATGTGGTATAATACCAATTGTAAGCGAGGAACAAATGTTCACCGAATGTTCATTTAGGAGGTCTGCATTATGGCAACAGGATCTGTTTTAACAATAATATTTGCACTGGTCGCAGGAGGACTGCTGGTTTTCGGATATATGCATGAAGAGAAAGTTATCAAGTTTGAAGATAAGCTCGCTCATTCTATCGCAAAGGCTATTATCTCTTCACGTAAGGTTAAAGCTGCTGAAAAAGCTAACGACTCTGTTTCAGCTTCAAGCACTGCAAAGCCCTTGACAATTAAAAGACGCAGAGCAGTAAGCACAGGTTCTGATTCCGGCAGAGCTGCTTAAAGCCTTTGTCAAAAACCAATTTGAGTTATCCTCTTTTATAACTGCATTTATATAACAGAAAAAAGCAGCTTTATAGCTGCTTTTTTTCTGTTTTTGGGGAGAAATTCCAATACATTTTTCACAATTTATTCTTTTGGCGTTTAAAAACTGTAAATTTTATTTGTCGGTTTTTAGGTAAAACTTATAAATGTAAAAGCTCTCAGATTTTTTAATTTAGACAATTTACAGATTATTCATTGACATTTTATTCCCGGTTGTTTATAATCAGTTTGAACGCAAAAGAAAACTGAAATTAACGGAGGTGTTTCTTATGGATTTCATTAAAAAGCTTTTAAAGGTTCTGGCAGTTGTCGCTGCAATCGCAGGTGTAGCCGCAGCCGTTTACTACGCTGTAAATAAGTTCATGGCTAAGAAAAAGGCTATTCCTCATGACGAATATGAGAACTATGTTTCATGCTCCTGCTGTGATGACGAGTTCGTCTCCGAAACAACAGTTGCTTAAGATTTAACAACGAAATACCGTCTGTACTTTTTAAGTACAGACGGCTTTTTGTTTTTACGGTATTTTATTTAATTTGCAGCGGCACAAAACCCTTACTTATTTATCGCCGTTTACAGTTTCTTTTTCCGCAGCCTCGGCTTTTCTGAGTTCTTTTCTCTGTCCGGGAAGTATTTTAAAGATAATAAACACAAGTGCCGAAACACCCATGAGTATGGGATAATAAAGATTTGGTATTATCTCAACGGGAGTAATAGCGGCAAGGCTTGCAGCTGTAAGGAGCTGAGCTCCGTAAGGGATAATCCCCTGGAAAACCGAGGTGAATATATCAAGAAGTGATGCAACTGTTTTATTTTTCACTCCGTATTCGTCTCCGATTTCCTTGGCTATGGGAGCTGCTATAACTATGGCAATGGTATTATTTGCAGTACAGATGTCCACAAGGGAGGCAAGTCCGGCAATTCCAAGCTCCGCTCCCCTTGTAGTGCGAACTCTTGATCGGATAGCGTTGAGGATAAACTGTATTCCTCCGTTCTCCTTTACAAGGGATACGACGCCTGCCACAATAAGGGAAATAATGGAAATGTCGTACATGGACATTATGCCGTCGCCGAGAATTTTGAACATTTCAAGGAATGTAAATTTCTGCACAATGAGGATTCCCACAATTGCGGAAGCCACTATACCGCTGCCGAGAACTACAAATACGTTTAATCCTATTAAAGCGCCTACCAAAACTATCAAATATGGAAGAATCTGGAAAAAGTTATAGGACAAATCACCCTGAACCGAATAATTGCCGCCGCTTGCTTTGAGCACAAGAAGCACTACGGTTATTATTGCAGCAGGAAGAACAATGAGAAAATTCTGCTTGAATTTATCCTTCATCTCACAGCCCTGAGTACGGCAGGCTGCAATAGTTGTATCTGAAATCATGGAAAGGTTATCGCCGAACATGGCTCCGCATACTACGGCGCCTACACACAGTGTAATTGGCATACCTGTCTTTGCAGAAATACCAACTGCAATAGGTGTAAGAGCGGTAATTGTTCCCACAGATGTTCCCATAGAGGTTGAAATGAAGCAGCCTATTACAAATACACCAAGTACTGCAAGACCTGAGGGCAAAACGGAAAGTCCGAAATTAACTGTACTTTCAACACCGCCGGCAGCTTTTACTATTCCGCTGAAAGCGCCTGCAAAGATGAAAATGAGTATCATAGTAACTACATTGGTATCTCCGGCACCTCTTGCAAAAACCGCCATTTTTTCTTCAAAGTTAAGCTTTCTGTTTTGAAGCAAAGCCACAATCAAAGCTATTACAAAGCCTACTATCGCAGGCATACTGTAAAAGTCACCTGAAACAATTCCGATTACGGCAAACAGCACCAAGAATACGGCAATGGGCAGAAGCGCCATTACATTGACTTTTTCTGCTTTTCTTTTTTTCTTGTCCATTCTCTTCCACTCCCCGTATAAATTTAACTTAAATGTGTATAGAACAATATATTACTATATTTGTTCACTTTTTTCAATAAATTTTGTGGTTTTTGTTAAACTCGTGTGTACTATTCTACTTATATGCAAAGATGCCCGCAGATTAATTCTGCGGGCATCTTTGCAGTGATTAGTCAGATGTCAGTCATCATATTTATCGTCATCTTTGTCATCGTGATCATCGTTTTTGTCGTCCTGCTTATCATCATAGAGTTCCTTGCTCATTGAGATAACCGCTCCGGTATTGGCGTTTATATCATAATCGTATTCCCACTTACCGGAAACAAAATCAATGTCATACTTTGTAACTCCATCGTCACGCTCAAGCTCAGAGGAGAGAACCTTTACTCCTGAAGCCGAAACTCCTGCGTGTTTGAAAGCTGCTGCCTTTGCCTTTTCAACACCGATAACAGCTGCACCTGTTGAAGGCTGAGTGGAAGATGATGTGGGCTTTGTAGTGACTGTATCGTCGTCATCGTCATCTTTATCGTCCTGGTCATCTCTGTCATCATAATCATTATCTATTTCTGACTCAAAATGCTTTATCTGACCGGTCAATGCGTTGATTTCATACTCATACTCTTTGCCGTTTGCGTGGAATTCAACATCATATTCTACACCGTCTTCGTCAACGTCAAGTTTTACACTGATTCCAGTTGCTTTATCTGATGCAACACCTGCATGTTTAAGTGCTGAGTAAAGTGCTGCTTCTCTGCCGATGTAATCCTCCTGTGAAACAAGGGCATTGTCCTGCTCGTTCCAGTCCTCGATTGCATCTTCGATATTCTCATGGATGCTGTCATCATATTCGTAGCGGATAATCTTGCTTATATCGATATTTTTGCTTTCTACAAGAGCTGCTATTTCAGAAATTGTCATTTCAGAAAGTGCCTTTGCATCAAGGTCGGGGGCAATGGTCAAAAGCTGACTGATGAAAACTGCCTTACCGTAAGAAATACCATATTGCTTAACGAGATCTTTAGCGGATTTATCATCGGTTACAACCTGATTGAAAACAGTTGCTGAAACATTGTTATCGCTGAGAGCTTTTCTCACATTGCCCACAACCTGCTGACGAATCTTTTCTGCTTTTTCTGCATCATCATTCTGAACGCTTACAAGTACGTTTTCATTTTTGACCTCAGTGAGATATCCCTTCTGAGCCATGGAGCCTATAAGTGCATTGACTACAACATCTATATCAGTATCTTTGAAGTCCATTCCGTCTATAATAGTTTCTCCGTCATCATTAAGAGGCTTTACATCTTTTACTCTGTCGGTCTTTCCGGTTATAATCTCAACACTGGGATTTACATCTATTGTAATTTTGGATTCAGTCCTTGCATTGCCTGCGAAAAATGCGGCGCCGCTGAAAACTATGGCGATGGCCGCACAGGCGGCAATTATCTTTCCTGCTAATTTTTTCTTATTACTATTCATTGGCATTATGTTCGCCATCCTTTCGTCTTTTACGACGTCAGCGGACATCACCTTTTCAAGTACATCGGGAGTAGTTTCGGATACTGCTCTTTTAAGTCTTGCTTCTACTTCTTTATTAGTCATCCTAGCTTCTCCTTTCTGTATTTTCAAGATGCTTTTTCAGCTTTGAAAGCGCCCTTGCATATTTCGATAATACCGTGGAAAGCGGTAATTCAAGTATAATTGCTATCTCACGGTGCTTTATTCCCGAAACTGCATGAAGCATTACAATCTGTCTTTCAGTATCGCTCAATATAGTAAATGCTCCCTCAAGCACAAGGCGGTCTTCCAGGTCGGATACCTGATCAAATCCCTCTTCGTCCACATCCTCACGTGGTGTAAGCTCCACTATCTTTTTCTTTTGGCGGATTTTCATCAATGCACAGTTGCGTGCTATTGTGAATACCCAAGCCATCGGCTTACCCATTGGCTTATAAAGATGTGCACATTCCCTTATTTTAATGTAGGTATCCTGCATAACGTCCTCTGCGTCATGGTGATTTTTCAGTATAGACAGGATAAAGCCGTAAACCGCTTTATCGGTGAGAGAATAGAGAAGTCTGAATGCCTCGCTGTCGCCCTCTCCCGTTTTGGCTATGAGCTCATCGCTGAGCTTCGGCGCCTCGGCGGTTATGCTCTTTATCTCAGCCGGCATGGATAAAGATAAAAATAAAAACATAAGCTTTTGTCCTTTCTGACAATATAATGCATGGCATCTGCGTTTTATTGCATGGTTTTAAAAAATTTTTTTAATTTTTGCAACAAGTGAAAAATCCACATACCTAAAATACCACAAAGTCCGTATTATCCTATATTTGGATTGTAACTTAAATCCTCTCTTTTATCAATGATGAATCAATTTAATTTGCGTACAGTTATCAAAAACTATACCTGTTTTTAACATTAAATCTATTTTTTATGCGTCTAATTATTTATATCGAAAAAACTTAAAGTCAAAAAGTTATATACCCATAAAAAGCCCATAATTATAACTTTCTTGTAAAACAAAATACGCAAAAATTATACATTAAGTATCATAAAAATACATTAAATTCAAATGTTTCTCCTTTACTAATAAACATTTTTTATGTATAATGAAGCCGAAAACTTAACAGAGGAGGGTTTAACTTTGATTACCCATAAGGGGAAAGACTTTTTTCTCAAGGGAGAAAAATTTAACATCTATGCAGGTGCGATTCACTACTTCCGCACACTGCCTGAATACTGGGAGGATAGACTCCTTAAACTGAAACTTGCCGGATTTAATACGGTTGAAACATATGTGTGCTGGAATCTTCACGAGCCGAAAAAAGGCGAGTTTGATTTTTCCGGAATGCTCGACATTGAGCGCTTTTTAAATATCGCTCAGGATCTCGGACTTAACGCTATTGTGCGTCCCGGTCCTTATATCTGCGCAGAATGGGATTTCGGAGGACTTCCCTCATGGCTGCTCAAAGATAAAAATATGCGCATCCGCTGCATGGATCCCCGCTATACAGATCATGTAAGAGATTTCTATAAAGAGCTTTTCTCAAGACTTTACAGTCATCAGGTCACCCAGGGCGGAAATATCATCGCCATGCAGGTTGAAAACGAATACGGCAGCTACGGCAACGACAAGGAATATCTTGCATTTATCGAAAACCTCATGAAAGAATGCGGCTGTGAGGTTATGATGTTCACTTCCGACGGAACCGACAGCTGGATGCTCTCAGGCGGAACACTGCCTCATATTTTCAAGGTTGCAAACTTTGGCTCACGTTCAAAAGAAGCATTTCGTATACTTGAAAAAATCCAGCCTGATGCTCCCCTCATGTGCGGCGAATTCTGGAACGGATGGTTTGATCACTGGGGCGAAAAACATCACTCCCGCTCTTACAGAACAGTTGTTCCCGAACTTAAAGCAATGCTTTCAGAGGACGGAAATTTCAGTTTCTATATGTTCCACGGCGGCACAAACTTCGGTTTCAACTCCGGAGCAAACTTTGATAAAACATATCAGCCCACAGTAACAAGCTACGATGACGATGCACTGCTTACTGAATGGGGCGGATATACTCCAAAATATCACGCTGTACGAAAAGTACTTCTTCAGCACAGAGGTCTTGCTCCTGCAAAGCTTCCACCAGAGCCTGAGCTTCAGAATATCGGTGAAGTAAAGCTTACTCAGTCTGCATCACTTATGCAGAACCTTGAAGCACTTTCAACTAAATATGAAAGTGCATTCCCGAAAACCATGGAAGAGCTCGACCAGTTCCACGGACTTATTTTATACCGTAAAAAAGTTAAGGGATACTATAATCAGAAGCTTTACCTTGACGGCCTCGGAGACAGAGCATATATATTCGTGGACGGAGACTACAAGGGACTTATTTATCGCAATGATGAGCAGCAGTGCATAAATATTGGAAAAATCGACGGCGAAGCTCAGATTGATATACTTGTAGAGTCAATGGGACGTATAAACTACGGCGTAAACATATACGACCGCAAGGGTGTTTCTCAGATTCGCCTTGGCAATCAGGTCATGTTTGGCTGGGAGATTTTCTCTATCCCCCTTACAAACATCAGCAATTTCAGATATACCGGCGGAACCGGATATCCTCTTTTCAAAAAGGGAACTTTTAGAACCTCTTCGAGAGCTGACTGCTTTGTCCATCT
Source organism: uncultured Oscillospiraceae bacterium (assembly GCA_900540535.1). Taxonomy (GTDB): domain Bacteria; phylum Bacillota; class Clostridia; order Oscillospirales; family Acutalibacteraceae; genus UMGS263. The sequence continues at coordinate 58,027 of UQGM01000004.1, forward strand.
CGACGGATTCAAAAAGGGATATGTATTCATTAACGGCTTCAATCTTGGCAGATACTGGGATATCGGACCTCAGAAATCACTTTATCTTCCCGGCGTTCTCCTTCAGGATGACAATGAGATAACCATACTTGAGCTTGAAGGCTGCAAGTCGGACAGCATTACCATAACAGATACCCACGACATTGGTAAAAAGAAGAAATTTTTATTTTTCTAAATCACCTTTGTTTAAGATGTTAAAGCTTTGACAATAAGCTATTAATGGGGTATAATAAAGCGAGAAATTAAAAGGAGTGTTTAACATGCCACTTGTAACTACTACAGAAATGTTTAAGAAGGCTTACGAAGGCGGATACGCTATCGGCGCTTTCAACGTAAACAACATGGAAATCGTTCAGGGAATTACAGCTGCTTGCAAAGAGCTCAATGCTCCCGTTATTCTTCAGGTTTCTTCAGGCGCAAGAAAATATGCTCATCACGGCTATCTTGTAAAGCTTGTTGAGGCTGCTGTTGAAGAGACCGGTCTTCCCATCGCTCTTCACCTTGACCACGGCCCCGATTTTGAGACCTGCAAGAGCTGCATCGACGGCGGCTTCACTTCAGTTATGATCGACGGTTCCGCTCATCCCTATGAGGAGAACGTTGCTCTTACAAAGAAGGTTGTTGAGTACGCTCATGCACACGGCGTTGTTGTTGAGGGCGAGCTCGGACAGCTTGCAGGCGTTGAAGATGAAGTTAACGTAAGCGCTGAAGATGCTCACTACACTGATCCTGAGCAGGTTTATGATTTCGTAACACGCACAGGCGTTGACTCCCTTGCAATCGCAATCGGTACAAGCCACGGTGCATATAAATTTAAACCCGGCCAGAAGCCCCAGCTTCGCTTCGATATCCTCGAAGAAGTTTCAAAGAAGCTTCCCGGATTCCCCATCGTTCTCCACGGCGCAAGCTCAGTTATGCCTGAGTACGTTAAGATGATCAACGATTTCGGCGGTGAGATGCCCGATGCTATCGGTATCCCCGAGGATATGCTTCGCAAGGCTGCTTCCATGGCAGTTTGCAAGATCAACGTTGACTCCGATATCCGTCTTGCAATGACAGCTTCTATCCGTAAGCACTTTGCAGAGAATCCCAGCCACTTCGATCCCAGACAGTATCTTACTCCTGCCCGTGACGCTATCAAGGCTGTTGTTGAGCATAAGATCAACTCTGTTCTTGGCTGCGCTGACAAGGCATAATTATACCTTTAACTTTACCGGAGAGGCTCAGCGCTTCTCCGGTTTTTTTAAATCTATTTAAGGAGCACTTTAAACATGAAGTATAAATCAAAAATTGACTGGTGGTTCCACCTTTGCGTTGTTATTTTCGCTGTCTTTACCGGCTATGTAATTTTTGCCGGCACTTACGGAAATCCCACTATGCTCCTTGCGGCGATTATGTTCGGACTTATGTTTTTCCTGTTCCTGCTTCCCACCTACCTTATGACATATTACATTATGGGCGATGATGCTCTTACAGTGAGAAGCGGTCTCTTTTCAAAAAAAGTTATTCCTTATAATATGATAGTTTCCTGCCAGCCCGGCTCCGTTACAGGAGATTCAGCTGCCCTTTCAAGGGACAGACTGGTTATAACTTATTTTAAAAACGGCAAAAAGAAAAATATTATTGTATCACCAAAAGATAAATTTGATTTCGTCACGGAATTAAAGCTCAAACAAAAAGAAAACAGCTCTGATTCAGAAGACTAAGTTTTAAGCCTACTCACAAAGTTTAATAGTCCACATAGTAAAAAGCCGTCTGCAAAAGGTTAAACCTTAAAAGCAGACGGCCTTTTACTATTATTAATTTTAGTGAGTAGCAGAACAACTGTTTTTACCCATAGCAAAAGGTAAGTTTCTGCTTCTTAATCTTTACTCCGATAAATAATAAAGTTTCGTCGCTCATGCTGCGACAGAGCACCTACTTTTGTCCATAGCGACAAAAGTAGGCAAAAGCGCATTTTATTTGTCAGAACAGTAAGCACTAATCAGCGCAAGGTAAGCTTAGTACTAAACGCCCTCCGACGGCAGCTTGAAAGTTTTATTCTATCACCGTCAAAGTGTAAACGCTATGCTGCTATCCACGTCTTTTCCCTTGCCGTCGGTTAGGTTCAGCAAGCGTTCGTCAATTCACGTCGGCAGTGGGAGGGCTTTAAGCTATCACCAACAAAGTGTAAACGCTGTACCGCTTTCCATATTCTTCCCCTTGCCGACGTGTGCGGCTGTCTGGAAATTGGTTTTGTGAGATTCTTTGGTTTCTTCTTTTCGCCTTACAGAAACTTTGGCGCAGGCAATTATATTTATTTCTTACTGTAAGTCCATGTGCGAATTGTTTGCGGATTCAATCCGCCGCAGGCAGTTATAGTTGTTCGTTACCGTCATTCGATGTGCGATTTGGATGCAAACTCAGTTTGCTGACATTCCGGGCAGTATCCAAACAGCTCCACCTTATGCTTTGCAATTTTAAACCCTGTCTTTTGGCAGATTTCTTCCTCTGCCGACTCAAAGGGACATCCCTCTATTGCAACGGATTTTCGGCACTTGAGACAGGTCAGAAAATGACGGTGGGTTTTGCTGCAAACATATCTTGCAACGCCGTCATCATATATACTTCGGTTTATTTCTCCGCTCTGCTCCATTGCATCCAAAGTTCGGTAAACAGTTGTTATTGCAAGATTCTCAAAAAGCGGACTGACCCTTTCAAAAATCTCCTCTGCTGTCATGGGCTCACAGGAATTTTCTATAATTTCAGAAATCGCCTTTTTTCTCGGCGTTTGACGGCGTGTTTTTTCCACATTTTCCACCTCTTTGCCTTTTGGATTGTTGACATATCTGTTGTTTCATTATATACTTATTGCAACTGATTTGCAATAAGCTTTTTTATTTTCAGAGCTCTTACAGTAAATAAGTTTAAATTTAAGAAAGGCATTGCTTAAAATAAAGCAGATCCGAAATATAAAATGAAGAAAATTGTTTCCGTTTTTATGTCTTTGTTACTTCTTTTTTCCTTAGTATTTGCAGGCTGTACAGACAGTCAGGAAAATAAAGACAAAAACATTGTGCTTACAACCTTTTATCCGGTGTACATTTCCACCTTAAATCTCCTTGACGGAATTGATGACATCGAGATAGTCAACATGACCGAAAACCATAACGGCTGTTTACATGATTATACCCTCATGCCAAAGGATATGAAAGCCCTTGCTGCGGCAAAAGCCGTTGTAATAAACGGTGCGGGAATGGAGGAATTCCTTGAAAAAGCAGTGGAGATGTCCGACGCTCCCGTTATAGATTCCTCCATAGGCATTGAGATAATCGGTGCAGATGAAGAGGATGACCATGATCACGAAACAGAAGAGGAACACGGCCACGACCATGACCACAGCTCAAACGCTCACATATGGATGTCCCCGAAAAATGCCGCAAAGCAGACAGAAAATATAGCACAGGGACTTATAAAAGTCTTTCCGCAGTATGAGGAAAAAATTTCCGATAACCTTAAAATTTATCTTCAAAAGCTTGATAGCCTCGACAGTAAAATAAAATCCGAACTTGCTCCCTGCAAAGGAGCTGAGTTTATCTCTTTCCATGAGGCATATGACTATTTTGCTGCCGACTATTCCCTGAACTTTGCCGCCAGCGTTGACAGCGACGACGGAGCCGAACCTGGCACAAAAGAGCTTGTACGGCTTACGGAGCTTATAAAATCAAAGGATATCAAGGCAATTTTTACTGAGCCGGATTATCAGGGCTCCAGCGCAGATGTTCTCTCAAACGAAACAGGTGTGCCTGTCTATACACTAAATCCCGTTACAAGCGGCGACGGAGCAAAGGATTCCTACGAAAAAATAATGCTCGAAAACTGCGAGACAATCAAAAAGGCGGTGCTTTCATGAAAGCTGAAAACGGCTGCGGACTTTGCAGCGTGGAAATAAAAAATCTTACAGTAAAAAAAGGCAGAGATCTGCTTCTCGACAACATAAGCTTTGACATGCACTGCGGTCAGCTTACGGCGCTTATCGGTGTAAACGGAGCCGGTAAAACCACTCTTTTAAAAAGCATTTTAGGTGAAATACGCCACAGCGGTTCCGTAAAATACGCCTCCCATAACGGCGATGTAATAGAAAAAATCAAAATCGGATACGTACCTCAGTATCTGGAATTTGACCGCAGCTCTCCCATGAGCGTTATGGATTTTCTCCTTGCAGGACGTACCTCTTTCCCCGTATGGCTTGGAGGAAGAAAAAAGGAAAAGGCTCAGGTTATGGCGGATTTAGAAAAATCAGGCTGCAAAGACCTTTCAAACCGCTCACTTGGTATGCTTTCCGGCGGTGAGCTTCAGCGTGTAATGCTCTGTCAGGCTCTTTATCCTGTGCCGGAGCTGCTTATCCTCGACGAACCTGTTTCCGGTGTCGATACCGTCGGCTCCGAACAGTTCTATAAACAGGTTGCAGATTTGAGAAAAACTTACCATATGGCTATTGTCATGGTATCCCACGACCTTGACCTTGTGCGTCAGTATGCAGATAAAGTGCTGCTTTTACATCGTGGCGGGCTTATTTCGGGCACTGTGGAAGAAATTTTCGGTTCAGAGGAATTCCGCAGGGCATTTGGCGGAACAGCGTAAATATCAAAAGGAACGACAAAAAACAAGGACAACAACTTTATGCTTTAATGCTGTGTGAGGTTTAAAATGGAATTTATATATAATATTATGGAAACGCTGCTTCCCTTTACCTGGATTCAGTACGACTTTATGAAAAACGCTCTTCTTGCGGTTCTGCTAATAACTCCCCTCTTAGGAATGCTGGGCACAATGGCGGTAAACCACAATATGGCGTTCTTTTCCGATGCTCTCGGCCACTCGGCTCTTACGGGTATCGCTTTAGGCGTCATCTTGGGAATTGACAACGAGCTTATAAGCATGGTAGCTTTTGGAATACTTTTGGCTCTTATCATTACAAAAGTCCGCTCCGCCGGAACCACTTCCGCTGACACGGTTATCAGCGTTTTTTCATCGGCTGCCATAGCTTTGGGTCTTGTCATCCTTTCCGTTGGCGGCGGATTTTCAAAATATTCCTCATATCTTATAGGCGATATTTTAAGCGTCACTTCCTCGGAAATCCTTATTCTTGCAGCAACGCTTGTATGCGTCACAATAATCTGGGCATTCATATACAACAAACTCACTCTTGTAAGCATAAACCGTGAGCTTGCGGCAAGCCGTGGAGTAAGAGTAGCGCTTATTGAAAATATATTTGTGGTACTTGTAGCGGTAGTGGTTATGCTATCTATTAAATGGGTAGGCGTACTGCTCATTAACTCCATGCTCATTCTTCCTGCTGCCTGCGCCAGAAACTTTTCCACAAATTCAAGGCAGTATCTTTTTTCATCGGTTGGAATTTCCCTTGTGGCAGGTCTCGGAGGAGTTATTTCCTCATTTTATCTCAACACCTCCGCAGGAGCTACAATTGTACTCATCTCAGCGATACTGTTTTTTATCTCCTATATTTTCAGAAGGAAAAAATAAAAAATCTAACGAAATCTTCCCAAGATACACACTAAAGTTTTCGTCAACCTTTTTCAAAAGGTTGTGGGGTGGAGGGGCAAAGCCCTTCCTCGTCATCCGCAGATGACGAAATACCTTTAGCTTAAAAAAGATCAGGAAGAGAGAAAAAATAGTCCGATGGACTGTTTTTTCGTGGGAAACCCTATCAAGGGGTTTCCCGTTAAAATTTAAAACCAACTTTGCACAAATCCCCACATTGGGGATTTTATTTTTTTAAAATTTGTATCTGTATTTTAATAGCACTGGAAAAAATTCTCATATCCCACTATAATATTCTTTAACAAATTCACCTTTAAGGAGTGAACTTATTGGAAAAGGAAACAAAGCCACAGCTCAATAACGAAAAGAAAAGCAAAACTCTGCTGAAGCTGTTTCTCAGCACCCTTTACATAAGCAGCTTTACTTTCGGCGGAGGCTTCGTAATAATAACCTTCATGAAAAGAAAGTTTGTGGATGAGCTTCACTGGATTGACGAACAGGAAATGCTTGATCTTACTGCCCTTGCCCAATCCTCTCCCGGTGCAATCGCTGTAAATGCCGCAATACTTGTGGGCTGGCGTGTTGCAGGATTTGCCGGGATGATAGTTGCAACCCTCGGCACAATTTTGCCGCCAATGATAATACTGTCAGTAATTTCATTTTTCTATGCCGCTTTTGCTTCAAATAAATATGTTGCGTTAGTTCTGAAGGGAATGCAGGCAGGTGTTGCGGCGGTAATTATGGACGTTGTGTGCTCACTGGGTTCAAAGGTTATAAAGGAGCGTTCATTTCTTCACATTGCAGTTATGATTGCCGCTTTTGCCGCAACCTTTTTCTTTGAAATAAACGTTATATATATTATCTTAGCCGCAGCTGCTGTGGGAGTTATAAATGCTCTCATAAAGCTGAGAAAGGAGAAGAAAAAATGATTTTTCTGCGTCTTTTCCTTTCATTTTTGCAGGTGGGACTTTTCAGCATCGGCGGAGGCTACGCTGCAATGCCTCTGATACAAAATCAGGTTGTGGACACCTACCATTGGCTTACCATGGGAGAATTTACTGACCTTATTACCATTGCCGAAATGACACCGGGTCCCATTGCAGTAAACAGCGCAACCTTTGTAGGAATTAGAATTGCGGGTATTCCCGGAGCCATAATAGCTACTTTCGGCTGTATTCTTCCCTCATGTATCATCGTTTCAATCCTTGCGTTTATTTACTACCGGTATAAAGAGATGTCACTGCTTCAAAGTGTTCTTGCAAGTCTTCGCCCTGCCGTAGTAGCCCTCATCGCCGGAGCCGGACTTTCAATACTCAGCATGGTACTTTTTGGAGGAAGCAAAATAAACCTCGAAAGCTTTGATATTATAGGATGCGGACTTTTTCTTGTAGCTTTTGTGATTCTGAGGAAACTTAAATGGAATCCGATACTTGTAATGGTTTTGTGCGGAGCGGCTGGGTTGTGCCTGAATCTTCTTTTAGGAGGCTGAATATGAAATCAGTAAACAGAAAACGCAAAATAATAATTGCTGTTATACTTATTTTAACGTTATTCTTCACATGGATTATCTGGACTAACCTTGCAATAAAAACTACCGATATTACTATCGAAAACAACAAAATTCCTGAAGAATTTAATAATTTTAAAATTGCACAGGTATCAGATTTACATAACCGTAAACTGGGAAACAGGCTTATAAAAATTATTCAAAATGAAAGCCCTGACATTATTGTAGTAACGGGAGATCTGGTGGATTCATCACACACAGATTTTGATACTGCAATGGAATTTATTGACTCTGCAATAAAAATTGCTCCGGTTTATTATGTAACAGGAAACCATGAAGCATGGCTCAATAATTTTGAAGATTTAGAAAAACGGCTTACAGATTCGGGAGTACACATGCTTGATAACAAGTGCCAGTGGCTTACAAAAGGCGATGCTAAAATAAACATAGCAGGCGTTAAAGACCCTGATTTTATTGAACGTACATCTTTGGACGGCATTCAGGGCGCCATTGTCACCGAAAGCCTCAAACCCCTTCTGAACAACGAATACTACAATATAGTCCTCTCTCACAGGCCGGAACTTTTTAAGGAATATGTAAATATGCAGGCTGATTTAGTACTTACGGGACACGCCCACGGCGGACAGGTACGTATTCCCTTTGTAGGAGGATTAATCGCCCCCAATCAGGGATTTTTACCTCATTACACCGAAGGCGTATACAGTAAAGACAACACCGATATGGTTGTAAGCAGAGGCCTCGGGAATTCGGTTATTCCTGTAAGAATAAACAACACACCTGAGCTGGTTATGATAACCTTGAAAAAATCATAAAGCAGTAATTTTATATAGCAAGCACCCCCTCACGCTCTTAAACTCCGGCATGAGGGGGTGTTATCTATTTTTTTGCAAAACATAAAATCTATTTTACTTCTTTGTCCATAAAGACTCTTGAGCCTGTGGCGCCTGTCTGTCCCTGATATTTGCCATTATATGGATTCAGCGCTTCGCTGTCCATTTTAGCAAAAACAAGCTGTCCTACTCTGCGTCCGGCTTTAAGCTCAATGGCACAGCGGTTTGCGTTATACAATTCGAGGGTAATTTCTCCCTTAAAACCTGGGTCTACCCAGCCTGCATTCTGTATAAACAATCCCATTCTTCCCAGAGAACTTCTGCCCTCAACAAAGGCGGTCAAATCATTGGGCAGATCAAAATATTCCATAGTCGTTGCCAGCACAAACTGATTGGGAAGTAAAATATATGTATCCGTTGTAATAGTCTTGTATTTTATCTCATTTTCCAGTGTGATTATTCCCGACGGAGAATCCTTAACTATGCTGAAAGTGTTTCCAAGACGTATATCAACGCTTGCAGGCTGCACCTGACCTTCCTCAATGGGAGAAATTTTAAGGGTGCCTTCATCCATCATTTTAAGTATTGTTTTATCAGATAATATCATGTAAGCCCACCTTTCAAAACGTTTTTATCTTGTTATGTACAAGATTTCACTTACAGCTGTGAAACGTCAAAGACAGAACCGAGATAATCATCAACATCAAATTCCCTGTCCTTGTAATAATACTTTTTATCCTCATCGGTTATTTTTCGTATCACACGGCAGGGATTTCCAACAGCAATGCTGTCAGCGGGAATATCCTTCGTTACAACACTTCCGCCGCCGATTACACAGTTATCCCCGATTGTAACTCCGGGCATCACCGCCGTATTGCCGCCTATCCACACGTTATTTCCGATAGTTATACCTATACCGTATTCATAGCCGGAATTTCTCGGCTCATGGTGAACAGGATGTCCCGCAGTATAAATTGACACATTGGGTCCGAACATTACGTTATCCCCTATCTTTACCTTGCCCACATCGAGGATTATAAGATTATAGTTTGCGAAAAAGTTTTCGCCTACCTCTATGTTCTTGCCGTAATCACAGTGAAAGGGAGGCTCTATGCCGAGGTTTTCTCCCGTTTTGCCGAGGATATTTTTTATAAGCTTCGTCATTTCATCCCATCTTTCCGGCGGGAGATGATTGTATTCATATATCCTCTTTTTATTTTCCAGTCTTTCTTCTGAAAGCCCGTCAAGCCAGGCTTTGTAGGGAAGTCCTGCCAGCATACGCTCTTTCTGATTCATAAAAAAGCACCTTCTTACCTGATTTAAAACAAAATTATGATAATATAACCTCAATGTAAATTCAAGAAGAAAACAAGGGAAATTAATATTATCTTTTTGCTTTAAACTCCTGTTTTCATAGAACCGCCCAGCTTTTTGAATACCCGTTCCATAGGCTTCCATAAAAGTACGATTGCGGCAAAATTACCTAAACAGTGAAGAATGTCAAAGGGAATACCTGAAACCCAATAGGCGACAGCTGCCGGAATACCTCCTGCAAACAAATACGGAATAGCGCAGAGGGCTCCGTAAATAAGGCCGAATCCTCCGCCTATTGATGCCCAAAACCATTTTGACTGATTTTTTCTGAAAATAAGTACAATGGCTATAAGCAGAGGCCAGGTATACAGATAACTTATCCACCACATTCCGAAGCCGTATGTTACACCCTCAAGAAGTATAAAAGCGGCAGTTACGGGAAACACAAGTTTAGGAAAATAAAGGGTGTATAAAATCAAAAGCAGTGCACACAGATGAATATTTGGAAGCGGCGACAAAGCCACCTGCTGTAAATACAGTATGGCAGTAAGAAAAGCCGAAACAGCTATATCTCGAATTTTCATCAATATCCTTCCTTAAGTGTAAGCTCAAAGGTATCGCCGTCAGCTATGGGAGTTACATCTACGCCGGTCATAACGTCGGCCCCGCCCTTTGTTATGCACCACCACTGCTGCTTTGAATCATCAGCCTTTATTGAGTCAACACTGGTTATGAAGAGACCGTACTGACTTTCTTCGCCCTCAATGATACCCTCTTCTTTAAGAGCGTCACCTAAAAACTCAGCATCTGTTTTAATTTTATGTGTATTGGAATAATCGGGAGCTGCAACTTCAATTGTCACAGTTTTGCTGCCCGCACTTGTCTCAGGACGTCCAAATGCATAGTAAACTCCTGCAAATACGCAGACAGCAGCTATAAGTGCCACAACTGCAACTATAACTTTCTTCTTCTCTTTCATTTTTAACACCTCATTTTAAATTTGTACAATATTTATTGATGCAATAATTATACATTATTTCTCTGCTAATCGCTTTAAAAAAATTAAAATCTTTTGCACTTTTTTGCTTTATGGAAAGTAAAGCAAATTTGTATTTTTGCTTTTTTGTGGTAAAATATTTTCTGTGAAAAAAATATAATCAACAAAATCCAGATAAAAGAGGCTACAGAATGGAAAAAACAGGACTTGTTCTTGAAGGCGGCGGTCTCAGAGGAGTTTTTACCGCCGGAGTATGTGATTTGTTTCTCGAAAAAGGTATACATTTTGATAACTGCATAGGTGTTTCTGCCGGTTCATGCCACGCTTGCAGCTATTTATCAGGTCAGCACGGCAGAGCTTACAGCGTTACGGTAGACTACCTTGACAACAAAGATTTTATCAGCATGAGAAATCTCATCAGAACCGGAAACCTTTTCGGCCCTAAAATGATTTACCACGAAATACCAGAAAAGCTTTATCCCATAGATAATGAAGCTTTTAAAAAATGCGGCACGGCATTTTACGCAACTGTCACTAACTGCATTACCGGACAGGCAGAATACAAAAGAGTAAATGATATAATCGATGATGTCGAGTATGTTCAGGCTTCAAGCTCACTGCCTCTTGTATCAAAGGCAGTATATTTTGACGGCATTCCATATCTTGACGGCGGAATAGCTGACTCAATCCCAATTAAAAAATCCATTGAAATGGGCTGCACAAAAAATGTAGTTGTGCTTACCCAGCCTGACGGATTCATCAAAGCTCAGACACGTGCTCTGCCTCTCATTGAGAGAGCTTATAAGAAATATCCCGAAATGGTAAAATCAGTCGCTCAAAGACACATTGTGTATAATGAGACACTCCGGTATATACACGACCTCGAAAAAAGCGGCGATATATTTGTAATAAGACCCGAATTCCCCCTTAATATCAAAACCGCTGAGAAAAACAAGGATAAATTAAAGGCCGCATATGAGCACGGCTATGAAGTGGCAAAAAAGCTTTATCATAAACTTGCAGTCTATCTTGAAGACAGCAGCGCTCAGGCGGTGTAAAAGGAGAATAAAAATGAAAACTCTCTATTACGGCGGCAGCATTATAACAATGGAGGATAATTCGACGCCCGAAGCAGTCCTCATCGAAAACGACGTTATAGCGGAAGTCGGAAACTTCGAAGAGCTTAAAAACAAAGGGGGAAATGATGTTTCGCTCTGTGACCTTAAAGGCCAAACCCTGATGCCTGCATTCATCGACCCTCACAGTCATTTTATTTCCACTGCATTTTCCTTTTTGCAGGTTCCTTTAGGGGATGCTGAGTCTTTTGATGACATCAAAAAGAGAATTTCTGATTTCATAAAAGAAAACGATATTCCCAAAGGTGCATGGATTACAGGTAAGGGCTATGACCAGAATCTTCTCTGTGAAGGATGTCACCCGGACAAAACAGTTTTGGACGCTGCCGCTCCATTTAATCCCGTCGTAATAGAGCATGTTTCAGGCCATATGGGAGTTTTCAGTTCCCTTGCCCTTAAAGAGCTTTGCATAGATGAAAACACTCTCTGTCCCGAAGGCGGAAAAATTGCCAGGGATGAAAACGGTGTAACCGGATTTATGGAAGAAAGTGCCTTTATCACATTCCAGAAAAAAGCGCCCATGCCCTGCGCTGAAGATTTTATTAAAGCCTGCCGCAAGGGACAAAGACTTTATGCTTCATACGGCATAACCTATGTTCAGGAGGGATTTTTCGCAAAGGAAATGATTCCTCTGTATAAAGGATTCCTTAAAAGCGGAGAAATGTATCTTAATATAACCGCATACAGCGATATCGGAGCGGGAAAAGAAGTTTTCGCCTTAGGTGAAAAAGCCCAAAAGGATAAAGCTCCATTTAAAGTCGGCGGATATAAAATTTTCCTTGACGGCTCACCTCAAGGCAAAACCGCATGGCTTACAAAGCCCTATGAGGGCGAAAATTTTTGCGGATACGGCACTATGAAGGACGATCAGGTAACAGAGGCTCTTCTGAAAGCCATGGAAGAGGAAAAACAGCTTTTAGCTCACTGCAACGGCGACGCAGCAGCGGATCAGCTTCTCAGCTGCGGAGAAAAAGCCTGCAAAATCTATGAGGAAAAGCACGGTGTTTCCGGCAGAGAGGCTCTTAAAAAAATCAGACCCGTTATTATCCATGCTCAGATTATCCGTGAGGATCAGCTGAAAAAAGCTTCGGAGCTTGGATTCACACCTTCATTTTTCATATATCATATTTCACACTGGGGAGAAATTCATATGAAAAATTTAGGTCCTCAAAGAGCTTCAAAACTCAGCCCCGTAGGAACAGCCATTAAATATAATCTCCCCTTTACTTTCCACCAGGACACACCCGTAACTCCTCCCGATATGCTTAAAACTGTAAAGTGCGCCGTTTTAAGACAGACAGAAAAAGGGCGTACCCTTGGTGAGGATGAAAAAATAACAGTTTACGAAGCTCTCAAGGGAGTTACCGTAAACGCCGCAAGACAGTATTTTGAAGAGGATATCAGAGGAACCATTGCAAAAGGCAAGAAAGCAGATTTTGTAATTCTTTCAGAAAATCCCCTTGAAACAGCTTCTGAAAACCTTGATAAAATAAAAATAGTGAAAACCATTAAAAACGGTAAAGAAATTTATACAGCATAATAGCCAAAAGCATCCGTCTTTTTTCTGTGACGGATGCTTTCTCTTTTCCAAAGTGTTTATTGACCTTGTGTAAAAAAGTCTATATACTATTATGAGTTAGTTAAATAATTTAACAGGCGGTGTACATATGGATAAGCGAATAGAAAAATATATAAGCATTGTTCCCTCAGAAAGACAGAAAGAATATCAGAAAATGGGGTTCAACGTATTTTTCCACTACGGCATGAACACCTTTACAGGTAAGGAATGGGGCGACGGAAAAACTCCGGCAAGCACCTTCAATCCCACAAATCAAAACACAGACCAATGGGTTGAGGCTATAAAAAAAGCCGGAGCAAAAGGTGTAATACTCACCTGTAAACATCATGACGGATTCTGCCTTTGGCCTACGGACACAACGGAATATTCCGTTAAAAACAGTCCCTACAAAAACGGAAAGGGCGACGTTGTAAAGGAAGTCAGCGATTCCTGCAAAAAGTACGGCCTTAAATTTGGCGTATATCTTTCCCCCTGGGACAGAAACAGCGATTATTACGGTACTGAAAAATACAATGATTTTTACATCCAGCAGCTTACAGAGCTTTTAACCCGTTACGGTGATATTTTCTGCGTATGGCTTGACGGAGCCTGCGGAGCACATATGGACGGAAAGTCAAAGCAGGAATATGATTTTGACAGAATTTATAATACTGTCCGTGAGCTTCAGCCAAACGTCTGTATTTCAAACTGCGGACCCGATGTCCGCTGGGTCGGCAACGAGGGCGGATATGCCCGTGAAAGCGAATGGAATGTAGTACCTAAATTCCAGTTCAGCACACAGAACATTGCCGCAAAGAGCCAGCAGGATGAGGACGGAGAAAAAATGCAGAGCTCCGATACTATTAAAGATGACATTGGCAGCCGTGCGGCTCTCGCTCCATACGACGAATTTATCTGGTATCCCGCCGAAGTTGACGTTTCAGTGCGTCCCGGCTGGTTCTACCATAAGAGAGAGGACAGCAAGGTAAGAAGCCTTAATAATCTTCTCAATATTTACTACACTTCAGTTTGGGGCAACAGCCTTCTGCTTCTTAACGCTCCACCCTCAAAAGAGGGACTTTTGGCTGAAAATGACGTCAAACGTCTTGCAGAGCTTGGCGAGGCCATAGAAAATGCCTTTAAATATCCGGTAAAGGTTTCTTCTGTTTCCGCTGATACTGCAAAGGATGGTTTCCAGTGTGAAAACATAACCGCTGACGACGAGAGTGCATACTCTCCCGCCGAGGAAAAGGATTCCTACACAATAACACTGAATTTTGAAAAGCCCTCTGTAATAGACAAGGTTGCCTTAAAAGAGCAGTGCGATTTTTCACAGCGTGTGGAAAACTTTGAAATATACGCTCTCACAGACAGCGGCGAAAAGAAAATCTATTCAGGCACAATAATCGGTTTCAGAAAGCTTGCGCTTTTTGCCCCAATTGAGGCAAAGGGAATAAAGGTTAAAATAACCTCCTGCCGCAGTGTTCCATATATTCAAAACATCACTGCTTACTGCGAAAACGGCGGCGTTCCTACCTTTACAAAGTTTGAAATCTTTGCTTCAAAGGTTGAGAAGTTCTTCCGTGATATCGGCAGCAAGATTTATTTTATGAACGAAAAGCTCAAAAATAAAAAAGCAGCAAAGAAATAATATCATAAAAAACGGTGTCCGGAAGACTACTCCGAACACCGTTTTTATTATGAAAATATAATCTTTTAAAATAGATCAGCCTGCGAAATTGATATCTATTCTGCCTATTCCGCCATCGACTGTTATTTTGCCTTTGGAAGAATCAGTATCTTCACTGGTAGAATTATACACAGAGTGGTCAACGTACAAAACACGTGTAGGTGTATTGGCAGTGATTGCGTAATCATCCCTTGAACCGGCCATATCAAGACGCATTGCACCAACTCCACCGTTGATTGTTATATCTTCGCCGAATGCACCACTTACGTCGCAATATCCCATTCCACCGGTTATATCGAGCTTATCCTCGATTTTGAGATTTTCAACATTGAAATATCCTGCGCCGCATCTGAAATCACCTGCATCAGCTGTAAGTCCGTTAATCTTTACTGCACCGGCACTTTGATTTATACATATATTCTCGCATTTAAGGCCATTGGCTTTAAGATATCCCGCTCCCATTGTGATGATTATTTCTTCGGGACAGTCATCCTCAGGAATAGTGAGAATCAGCTCATGGGTTGAGCCTCCTGTCTGGGAGGAAGTAGAAACATCGGGAGAATATGTTACCTTATATGATTTTTTGCCATCCTCTTCGGTTTTAAGCCATGCTTCATTAATATTCTTTGTTCTAAGCGAAAACTCGTCGCCTGTTGTAATTGTAACCGCACCTACATCAGCGGTTATTTCAATAGAATCATAACCCTTGTTTTCATGCTTTTCGGTCTGCTGTGAATTTTCATCGGTATTGACAGATGAAGAATTACCTGCTCCACCATTTGCACTGTCACCGCATCCGGCAAGTGCAAAAATAAGAGCAACGCCGCAAATAAGTGCCAAAACTTTTTTCATAAAAGCACCTCCTGTGCTCATGTTAGCATAGGCTTATTTTTTTGTCAAATTAGGAATTTACAGATTAACTGTGCCTGTATTGCCGTCTTTATCTGCAATTTCTACACCTTGTATAAACTCCATACTGTTGATTTCATCTATGCTTTTTCCTGAAGTGTCAAATATCATGGAACCCTTTATATTGATTTCAGAGCCGCTGTTTTCTACAGTTTCTTCACCCTGCTCAATAAGAAGTTTCTCAGTTTCTTCAGTTACAAGAACCTTCTGCTTTTTCACATTAGCTATATCCTCTGCGCTGCCGTTAATTGTAATTGTATATGAAACTTTTATCTTGTCTGTGCTGTTTTCTTCTACTGTACCTAAGTTCACAACACTTTTTAAGGTATATTTACCTAAAAAATCAGCTTCATTTTCAGATGAACCGCATCCGCCCAAAGCAAAAATTAAAACCAATGCCGACAATATAGAAATAACTTTTTTCATTTTTTTCACCTTTCCGTACAAATATTACTTTTTGTAATTATATCACACAGCATCAGATTAAGTAAAGGAACAACTTCTAACGGTACTGCTGAAAAATTTGCTCCTTTTATGTAATCACTGCCATAAAAAGCGTAACTGCTGAAAATGATATTTTTTCTATCCGCATTACACATTGGATAAGCTGAATCTTTGCCCCTTTTTCGAATTGCGGTGCAGGAATTATTCTGATAACATTTTATGTAAACAATATCTTTTATTATAAAGGAGAAAACTATGTTCGGAGAAATTCTAAGGTTATGCCCGGATCTCGACTTTGACAAAAAATTTGCCAAGGAAATGTATTCCCATAAAGAAAATGAAATTGTACTTTTTGAAAACTCAAAAACCGATTATGTAATCATAATTCCAGACGGCGCAGATGAAAAAATCCGTGATACCGCCATGGATATGAAAAAAATTCTGGAAGAAATGTCAGGAGCTGAATTTCCTCTTTTCACTGATGAAAAGGAAGTTCACACCCATGAAATAGTAATTGGAGAAACAAACAGAGGTATTAAAGCTGTGCCGTCAGAAAACGGTTTCAGCATTATGTCCGAGGGTAGTTCAATCTATCTTTACGCTCTGGATGAAATAAGAACGGTCTACGGAATTTACGGATTCCTCGAAGAATATCTCGGCTGCATGTGGCTTGCACACAACGCAAACTATATCCCCAAGCTAAACGCCGCACGTCTTTCCCCTCCCAACAAAATCTTTGAGCCTAAAATGCAGTGGAGAAGCGTATATACTCATGAGGCTCTTTATTTCCCATGGCACGAAAAACTTCGCCTCAACGGCATAGGTGATAACAAGGACGGAGAACGCATTGAATTTATCGGCTGGGGCAACTGGTGCCACACCTACTGGAGCTTTGTTCCTCCGGAAGAGTTCTATGCTGATCATCCGGAATACTATGCCAAAAAAGGCGATAAGGTAGGCAAAATAAGACCAGGTCATGAGGCGCTTTTATGCCTTTCAAACCCCGAAGTATATGAAATCGTAAGAGAACGCCTTGCCAAAAAGATAGAAGAAAATCCACAGTGCAAGTACTGGGATTTCAGCGTAATGGACAGCTGGGCTGTACAGGAAGGCTGTACATGTCCCAAATGCCGTGAAGCAAACAAAAGAGAAGGCTCCGGCATGGGCACGCTTCTGCCCTTTATCAACAAACTTGCAAGGGAATTCCCCGACAAAATAATTTCTACCCTCGCATACCACAACACAATCCGTCCGCCCAAAACTCTCAAAGCAGAGAAAAACGTCGCCATAAAACTTTGCGCCATGCCGGGAAGTCAGGCTTCCTCATATTATGAAGGAGGTACAAAGGGCTCAGCAGATTTCAAAAGCTTTCTTGAAGGCTGGAAGGAAATATGCGATCACATAATCATATGGGACTATGTTGTAAACTTTAAACATCTTATTCTGCCTTTCCCGAATTTTACCGTTCAAAGAGAAAATCAGCGTTTCTATGAGGACAACAACGTACAGGGAATTTTCCATCAGGGTTCCCGTGAGGAAAACGACGAAATGGCTGATTTGAGAACCTATCTCCTTTCCCGTCTGCTTTGGGACGGCTCCGAAATGAATGCAGAAGAATTCATAAACCGCTATCTCGCCGCATACTACGGCAAAGCAGCTCCTTTGATAGCCACATATATGAACCGCTGTTCCCGTGAGCTTATTAAAGCTCAGAAAGAACTGGGAATTTACGATTTCCCCATTCAGCACGCTCATGATTATCTTTCCACTGAGAATATAAGAGAATATCTCAACATTTTTGCACGTGCCGAATACCGTGCTGAAAATGAGGAATATCTCGACAGAGTGAAAAAGGCAAAAATCCCGGTACTGTATGCAAAAATGCTGGAGCTTTCCCGTGATATCAAAGGCAAAAGAAAAGCCGCCGATGAGTTTTTTGCCCTTTCGAGAAAGTTTGGTTTCAGACAGCTGAGCGAATGGGGGCTCTCCCTTGATGAATTTGAAAAATATTATTATAAACGTCTTAAGCTCTCTGAAAAGATTCCGTTTTATGTGGTGACAAATTTCAAACTGAAAATTCAGTAACTTCATTTAAAATAAAAAGGCTGAAAGGAATTAATCCCTTTCAGCCTTTATTTTTTATTAAAGCGTTTTCACTATATTCTCTATATCGTCAAGAAATCTGCAAACATGAAATCCATCACATACTGCATGGTGCACCTGAACGGACAAGGGAATAAAAGTTTTGCCGTTTTCCGTGAAATATTTTCCCGCCGTAAAAATAGGCAGATAAAATTCATGTCCCAGGGGAAGATTAAGATTAAAGCCAGTGAAAGATCTCCACGGAATAGCAGATATATTCAGAAGATTTTCCGGTGCATCATTCTGGGGAAGAAAACCTCTACCAGTAAAAGCGGTTATATCATTTTCCGCATTTTTGCAGAAAGTGTGGAAATCTTCATCATACTGAGTCCAAAGGGATGAAAAAGTCTCGCTCTTCTTATCAAATACGGTGTATGTGGGATGAAGTACATCATAATAGCCCAGAACGCCATTTTTATCGTGGCAGGTTCTGAACTCCTCTCTTGCGTTCACAGCTTTTGCTATTACATATATAAGAGCAGGATAAAATTTTACGTTTCTCTCAGCCGCTTTTTCTTTTAGTCCCGTTATATCCACATTGGCAGTCATGGAATATGTACAGGGTACATTGTTTTTGTAATGCTCATAGTGTTCACGTCGGCTGTATGTTTCCATATCAAAAGGTATAAAAGCCATTATTCTATCCCCTTTAAATTCTTTCGCCGGTTTTCTTTTTCCACATCTTCAGGCAGATTATAATTCCCACAATAAGCACTATGGGGAATATGATTCCCGCAAGAATTCCCGCTTTGAGATCCTCTCCACGGATTTCGGAAACAATTCCGATTGCAGAAGGACCTATGGAGCAGCCAACATCACCTGCAAGGGCAAGAAGTGCAAAAAGTGCGGTTCCACCGGTAGGCAGAGCCTTTGCACCCATGCTGATACTTCCCGGCCACATTATTCCAACGGATAATCCGCAAAGTCCGCATCCCATAAGACCCAGTATGGGATTTGACGAAAGGGATGCAAGCAGATAACTGAAAATACACAGAACAGAGCTTAAAAACATAAAGGTACCCAGACGTATTTTTTCGCTGAATTTTCCGTAAAAGAGTCTTGCAAGACCCATGAGTATTGCAAAAACACAGGGACCGGCAAGATCACCTACGGTTTTTGAAACTCCGAGACCCGCCTCGGCAAAAGCGGATGCCCACTGACTCATGCCAAGCTCCGAAGCTCCTGAGCACACCATAAGTAGGCACAGAACCCAAAAGACTTTGTTTTTGAAAAGATCGGTAATGGACATAGCCTTTTCCTGCTCAACGGTTCTGTTAATAGGAACAAAGGCAAAGTAAATACAGTTGGCAAGGGGAAGCACCGCCCACAGACAGGCAAGGATTTTCCAATTTTCAATACCGAAAACAGAGAAGAAAATCGTACTTGCCACAATTACCAAAACACATCCCCAGCAATAGAATGAGTGAAGCATGCTCATAGCTGCATCCTTTTTATCACTGGGACAAGCCTCTACTATGGGGCTTGTAATAACTTCCAGAAGTCCTCCGCCTACGGCATACACTCCTACACAAAGGCAGAACCCTATATACGGAGTCGGCAAAATATCCGGAATAAAAGCAAGACCTAAAAGGCCCAGTGAACATAAAACATGGGCTGTCATCACCGCTGTACGGTAACCGATTTTATCAACAAATTTTGCAGATATTAAATCGGTTAAAAGCTGTATTCCGAAGTTTACCGTAACTAAAAGGGAAATTTGCTCAAAAGAAATTCCATAGTCCTTTTGAAGGGTGAGAAACAGCAGGGGCAAAAAATTTACTATTGCCGCCTGAGAAATCGACGCCAGATAACAGGCGTTTACTGTGTGAGAAAAATTGTTTCTGATACTCATAAAGCTCTCCGTAATGAAAAGATTTTTTACATAAAAATAACCCCGCCCCGAAAGGCAGGGTCAGCATTAAATATAATCCGCCTGAGATAAAAAGTCAAGAAAACCTTTGCATCCTTTTGTAATATCTTGCCATGTTCTTTTGAAATCCCCCGTATACCACGGGTCACTTATATCTCCCGGCTCATCGGTGAAGTAAAGAAGCTTCGAAATTTTGCTCTCCGGATCCTCAGGAATAATATATTTTATGTTTTCAATATTATAGCTATCCATTGCGATTATAAAATCATATTTATCATAATCGGACGCTTTAAGCTGCACGGCATATTTCCCGTCACAGGAAATTCCGTGCTCAGCGAGAATTTTCCTCGTCCCTCTGTGAACCGGTTCTCCAAGTGCCTCACGGCTTGTGGCGGCAGATTCAATATTAAACTTATCCTTAAGCCCCATTTTTTCAACCATATCCTTTAATACAAATTCAGCCATCGGACTGCGGCAGATATTGCCGTGGCAGACAAAAATTACATTTATCATGCATTATACCTCATTATAAGTCTTTATATCTCTATGTTTTTGTATGATTTTTACAAATTAAATTTCCGTTTTCGACATAAATCTACGCCTCTCTACATAGATGTTTGTCTATTTAGCGTAGTAAAAACGGCACGTAATACAACTTTTACAGCTCTCTTCAGTTCGCAAAACGCAACCTTGTTCGTCTCTGCATTTTGGTAGGCGTACAAGGACTGCGCATTTCTCCTGAACGAAAAGAAACACGATATGACGTACTACGGCTGACGCTGTTTTCGCCATACCTTTATTTTATCACATCAGAGCTCTTTTTACCATGATTCATGATGTTGATTTAAAAAACTAAACTTTTGCAGCCACCTGCGCCTCTATGCTTTAAGTAAAATACACCGATGAAGATCACATGCTCAGCCAAAAGGAAATCGTTGACATTCTTAAAACAGAATATAATATGACTGTAGAAAGAAAAAACATAAAACAAAATATACTGAATTAAATTGAATTTGGATATGAAAACCTTTCCACATTTATTATTTTTTATTGGAGTGTCTGGCAGTATCCTTATGTTTCTTTTTAATATCACAAAAAAATGAAAACATCAGCAGTAATCCGATTGCTCCGATTAAAACAAGTCCTAATATTCCCGTTAGTATATATCCGCCGTCCTCTTCCAATTGATGGGTTGATTTATTAGGATCGGCAGGATTGTATTTTATCTTAAAAATCTCTCCCACTTCTTTTTTGTCAGAAGAATGATATATAGTACCTATGTACTTGTTTCCGTCTACATCATACTGATATTCAACATCGTAAACTGTTCGATATGTTGTATGCCTTAATCCGACACCGCTGTTTTCAGTAGATTCGTTGACGGAAATTACAACAGCCCCTGTTTCTAGCCAGTCTCCTTGCTTGGCTCTTTCAATATAATTTGAAAAACCATTAACCAACAAATATATTGCACCGCAAAAGAATATAATACCAAACAAAAAGTTTGCAACAGAAAGCCTTTTTCTTTTATTGTTAGCTTTACCCATTTGCTGTATCCTCATTTTTGCTTCGTCTCAAACTTTCAAACCCTAAATATCTTGTACCCTGATATGCGAGTTTCCCTTTTCTTCCTTTTTTAAGTTTATTATACTCAAGTTTTTTGACATATAAATCTATCAGTTCATTTCTTTCCGTCAAGAATGTAACACGGTAAGAATAAGCGGTAGTGATTCTGTATCCAAACGTATCTCGGTGCCTGCGAAAATGGGTCTCATCTATATTCTTTTCCACGATCTGAGCTTTGACGCTAACTTTTGGGGAAAAACTATTTTTTATCCACCGTGCAAGTACAATAGCAACACATAAAATTATTACTGCTGCAAACGCAACTATAAAAAACACCGGAACGACTTCACCAGTGGATGAGTTAAAATACATTATAACCATTCCTTTCAAATTAATTTGGTGCTGATTTTGTAAAATCGCCTTTTACTGAATTTGGTGTTTTCTATTTTGCTGACTCTATAATATCCCAAAGCACATGATAACTGCAAACATAATAGTTTAACTTTGCTCATTTACATCTCATTGAAAAGTCTTTTAGCGCAGGAAATTTTGCCTGTTCAATTGGTCTGAAATTAAGATTTTCCATTGTACATAAGGTGACAACAAAAATCTCTATATCTTCCTTTAATAAACAAATAATCCTGCCATTTTAAAATCCGTTTACCTGTTTTTATAACTACATCATTTTATTAATCAATTGTAACCGCTACCTTAATTACACCATCACGCTTTGCTTCAAAGAGTTCATAGCCTCTGGCAATATCCCTGAGTGGTACAGTATGTGTAATGAGAGGAACTGTATCTATCTTTCCCTTGGCAATAAGGTCCAAAGTTTCCTTACAGTTGCATCCGTCCACACCGCCGGTTTTGAAGGTCAGATTTTTTCCGTACATTTCAGGCAGCGGCAAGGTCTGCGGACTGTCATAAAGGGCAACTATCGTTACAATGGCATTGGGTCTTGCACATTCCCACGCCATACAGAATGTGTCATTACTTCCTGCCACTTCCAGCACAACATCTGCGCCGCCGTGGTCACTGTGAGAGAGCACAAATTCTTTAACCTTGTCAGGGGTAACCGTCAGCACATCGGAATAATGTTCACGGACAAAGGCGAGGCGGCTTTCATCCACATCGCAGATGATTATCCGCTTCGGCTGATGCAGACTCACACATTGGAGAGTGCAAAGTCCCGTAGGTCCCGCTCCGATAATCAATACTGTATTTTCATGTTTGATTTCAGATATATTCGCTGCCCAGTATCCTGTCGCAAGTACATCCCCCACAAGCAGTGCCTGTAAATCTGTAACAGAATCAGGTATTTTATCAAGCCCCTGATCCGCATAGGGCACACGGACATATTCAGCCTGTCCGCCGTCAATGCGGCATCCCAGCGCCCAGCCTCCGTTTTTATCGGTACAGTTGTTTACCCAGCCGTTTTTACAGAAAAAGCAATCTCCGCAAAAAGTCTCCACATTCACAGTTACACGGTCGCCTGGCTTCACAGTGGTTACTGCTTTTCCCACCTGTTCGACAATACCGACCATCTCATGCCCCACTGTAATTCCCGGTACAGCCCTGGGCACACTGCCGTGCTTTATATGCAAGTCACTGGAACAAATACTTGCCATAGTAACTTTTACAATTGCATCCCGCTCATCTGAAATAACCGGTTTCGGCTTGTCGATGAGTTCAAATTTTTCCTGCTCAATATATGTATAAGCAAGCATAATGACACCTCTGTTTTAAGTAATTATCATATAATTTTATTCTGCCATGAGTATTTTTACCTATATATAAAACTCATTACCGACAATCCGATCATCAGCGGACAACTCTTTTTAATTTCTCTAAAATCATCTCATCCGCCGGACAAAAATCGTATTTATCAATTTCATCTACGGTAATCCAGCGGATGTCGTTGTGTTCAAGCTTTTGCGGAAAACCTTCTCGTATAACAGCGTCAAACAGTGTCAGATGAACCGTTATATCTGGATATTCGTGAGTCACGTCCATAAATGAATTTCCCACTTCAAGGGTAATATTAAGTTCTTCCTTACATTCTCTTATGAGCGCCTGTTCCTTGGTTTCACCCGGTTCCACTTTACCGCCGACAAACTCCCACAGCATTCCGCTTGCTTTGTGAGGGGGACGCTGACAGATCATAAATTTATCCTTATCCCAAATAAGAGCTGCTACTACTTCCGTTATTTTTTCTTTCATTTCTTCTCTCCCAAAAGTTTGCTGCAGTAATCTATTTCTTCTGCTGTAAATAAATCCCTATATTCAGGCTTACATACAGATTCTTCCATAGTCAAGTCTAATCGCTCACACAGGCAAAGCGTTGTAAAACCATCCGACGGATTTCCCGTAGATATTCCCATTGCAATCAATCGTTTTGCAGTTTCTACCCCGCCATATTTTGCAAGCATCTGGTTAAAGCGAGTTGCGTTATAATTGCATTCTTTTTTGCCACGGAGCACTTTATCTCTGAGCTCATATTCAAATTTAAGTTCTAACTTATCAGCCATAACAGATTTTCCTTTCGTCATCAGTTTTGTTATATAACATTATTTCGTCAGTCCGAAATCATATTGCAGATATTCGGGGAAGTTCGTATTATTCTTCCACAGAAATGGCATTCATCAAAATTTTAACGCTTTATACTCTCAGAAATAAACAATAATTTATTTTAATTATAATATTTAAAATATGTAAAAGCAATAATCGGAAGAATGAATCACTTCTTCTTGATATCATCATACAGGTCTTTTGACCAGCCCATAATTAAAAGTCCTACACTTACAAAAACAAGAATAAGTCCCGCAAAAGTACCAATGCTGAAAAACAAATTCGGATAAGCCGTTTTAGATAAAATAACACCTAAAATTATTAACAGGCCTATTCCGCCTATGAGAACTGCTAATTTTAAAAATCTGTTTCTCATTTATACAACACCTCTTTTAAATCATGATTACTATTTTTAAGTTTTAGTCCTAAAGTCCTGCTATCTTTTTAAAAATTTTCAAAAAAACCGGCAGTGCCATAAGCATTGCCGGTTCTTTGTTGTAAAAAATTAATGGAGGAAAAAATGAAAGTGTATTATGAAAGGGTAATCCCTATTAAAGGGTCATTATTGCTGATGGAGTGACCTCGTTTGCAAATAATGCTATGCTTACTGTTACCAGTACCAATACTGAAAGTACTGCAAATGAAATTACTGCCTGTTTATTTTCAGCTATAAATTCTCTCATGTCTGTCGCTCCTTTTTCTTCTGTTCTTTGTTGTGTCTATTATATTCCATTTACCGCCTATATAAAACCACAAACCAATTACAATAAAATTAAGTTTTGGTAACAAAAAAAGCCCCAATAATTACATTTTGTAATTATTAGAGCTTTTTTATTCATATTTATAATAACTTATTAATATTTTGTCCCGTTTTTATTCTGATAGAGAATAAATCAGAACTCAAGCTTTTCTTCGATGTAAGAAACAAGGCTGTCAATGGGAAGTCTTACCTGCTCCATTGTGTCACGGTCACGGACAGTTACACATCCGTCATTCTCGCTGTCAAAGTCATAGGTAATGCAGAAAGGAGTTCCTATTTCGTCCTGACGGCGGTAACGCTTACCGATTGATCCGGCATCGTCATACTCTACCATAAACTTCTTTGAAAGCATCTCGTAAACCTTGCCTGCACCCTCATTAAGCTTCTTTGAAAGAGGAAGCACTGCTGCTTTCATGGGAGCAAGTGCAGGATGAAGTCTGAGCACAACTCTTGTATCGCCCTTTTCAGCATCTACAACCTCTTCGTCGTATGCTTCGCAGAGGAATGCAAGAGCTACACGGTCTGCACCGAGTGAAGGCTCAACAACATAGGGGATATATTTTTCGTTTGTAGTCTGATCAAAGTACTCAAGGCTCTTACCGGATGTATTCTGATGCTGTGTAAGGTCGAAATCTGTACGGCTTGCAACACCCCAAAGCTCACCCCATCCGAAGGGGAAGAGAAACTCTATATCAGTAGTAGCATTTGAATAGTGTGAAAGCTCTTCCTGCTCATGGTCACGGAGCTTCATATCTTCTTCTCTTATACCAAGAGAAAGAAGCCAGTTCTTACATGCATCTTTCCAGTAACGGAACCATTCCATCTCAGTACCGGGCTTGCAGAAGAATTCAAGCTCCATCTGCTCAAACTCTCTTGTACGGAATGTAAAGTTACCGGGAGTAATCTCATTTCTGAAAGATTTACCGATCTGGCAGACACCGAAAGGAATCTTTCTTCTTGTAGTTCTCTGAATGTTGGGGAAGTTTACAAAAATTCCCTGTGCGGTTTCGGGACGAAGATAGAGCTCGTTTTTAGCATCCTCTGTTACGCCCTGGAATGTTTTAAACATAAGGTTGAACTTACGGATATCAGTGAAATTGCACTTACCGCAGGAAGGACATACAATATTGTTTTCCTTAATGTAATCGGACATCTGCTCGAAAGTCCAGCCGGCAGGATTTACACCTGTATCTTCAATAAGCTTATCGGCTCTGTGACGGGTTTTGCACTCTTTGCAGTCCATGAGAGGATCGGAGAAGCCGCCTACATGACCTGATGCAACCCATGTCTGAGGATTCATAAGTATTGCGCTGTCAAGACCTACGTTGTAGGGATTTTCCTGAACAAACTTTTTCCACCATGCCTTTTTGACGTTGTTCTTAAACTCAACGCCCAAAGGACCGTAATCCCATGTATTTGAAAGTCCGCCGTAAATTTCACTTCCGGCATAGACAAAACCTCTGCCCTTGCAGAGAGAAACTATTTTTTCCATGGTTTTTTCTTTGTTTGAAAGCATAATTTCATTCCCCTTAGCAATCAATAATCTAAAAATTAATGTTACCCTATCCTCCCTTTATTGTCAAGGCATTATAAACACGGACAGGGTAAAAGATCAGAATTTAAAGCTATTTCAGACTAATTCTCCGTTTCCGGCGTTTTCATCAAAGCCTCCGAGAAAATCATCCTGTGATCCGTCTCCGAAATCGTTATAGAAATCATCGTAAAAATCATTGTAATAATCGCCGTAAAATTCCTGAAGTTCAGGATAATCTCCCATTTTAAACAGGATATTTCCCATAAATGAAAAGAGAACCGATAATCCCAAAGCTATGACGGATATTATCACTGCTGCTGTTTTTAATCCTTTAAAACATCCCGGCTTTGCCTTGACAACTGCGCCTATTGCAAGAACAAAGGCTGCAATGGCGCCATAATTGACTCCTATAAACACAGTAAAAGCGACAAATAAAATGGAAATTATTCCTATAATTATTGATAACACACCAAGGGTTTTGGCGGTGCTGTTTTCTCTTTCGTAATCCGAAGGAGGCATCATGCCAAAATTATTATAATTATTGTTATAACCGTTATAGTTATTATAGGGCTGATTATACTGCTGATTGTAGGGCTGACCGTTAGGCTGGTCTGCCTGTGTATAAAAGTTTTCACCCTGGTTTTCATTATCGGTTGCATAATGCTGATACTGCTGATATTCGTTTCCCGAATTCACATTCTGATTTTCCGCTTCAAACTGATTTCCGCAGAAAACGCAGAATCTTGCATCAGCCGCATTTTCTCCGCCGCATTTATTACATTTCATATCTCATTGCCCTCCGTTTTAAATCTATTTTTTCGTATCATCTGACTTTACTTTCTTTGATTTGTCCCCGGAATTCTCTTTAGCTTCACCGGACTCATCTGAACCTGCTTTTCTGCTGAGATTTTCCTTTAAATTTTTCTCCTTGCGCTTTCTTCCGTCTGCAAGAAGCTTTACAATCTCCT
>UQGM01000005.1 GCA_900540535.1 uncultured Oscillospiraceae bacterium
ATTTGAGATACAGTTCATACATTCTGTCATCCATGTTATCAACAGTTTCACGCATGTGATTTGTATATCCGTCTGAAGCAATGAAATGTAGCTGCGTAACAGAAAATTGATTTCTCAATTTATCGATATCTTCTTTACGATATAGTTCAAATACATCCCACGGATTTGAAAAGGTATCAAAAGTTTCCGTATCCAGCATACACTTTTCGATTATGTTGTAAATTTCTCCTTGAATAAATCCATAAGATAATACACTGGCATCTCCCATACAGTAAGCAACAAATATAATTCCGCCTTTCTTTGTGACTCGGATTGCCTCCGATAAAGCTTTCAGTTTATCCTCCTGATTAAACAGATGATACATGGGGCCGAGAAGCAAGGTTATATCATAAGTATCGTTTTTAAACTCTGACAAATCCACAGCGTTGCCCTGCGTAATTGTGACATTCTCACCCTTTTTCGTATTTCTCCTAAATATTTCAATATTGTGTTCTACAAGTTCTACAGCATCTACACTATAACCTTTTCTTGCCAAAGCATGGCTGTATTTGCCTGTTGCAGCACCGATTTCCAGAACCCTCATACCCGGCTTTAAATATTTTTCTACGTATTTCATAGTTGTGATGTATTCTACCATCCCGTGCTTTGAAAGGAGTCTGCCATCTTCATCATAGTTTTCATAATGCTTTTTTACATACTCTTGCGCATTCATTTTAAAACCTCCTCAAAATAAAAAAACAGTGCAGGCTATAAATTATAGCTTGCACTGTGTATATCTTTATCAATATAAATTGGGTCTATTTACACCGATAAGGGTACAACAATGTAAGCCTGCTTTTCTGCCAATACACGACAACTGCAAGCTCCATAGGGAACATATTAAATTTACGTCCGAATTTATTAAGCATTGCTGCACCTCCTCATTATTTTGCCTCATAGTAACATTTAGATAAGCTCATGTCAAGCATTATGGATAAAACAAAATATAAAATATGCATTTTTAACATTTATATTGTCATGTTTCTATCTTTTTCACATAAAAAGCCTGCGAATAGAGTTAACAATTAACCCTAAACGCAGGCGGTTTCATTTATTTTTCATTGTCGGTTTGTGTGCGGATTAAAAACAGACTTGTCCGTCACAGGCATTTATAGCTGTTCCTTATCGCTACTCGGTGTGCGTCATGGGTGCAGGCTCAGCCTTCTACGACTTGGACGCAAACTCAGCTTACCCGCAGGCACTTATAGCTGTTCCGTGCCGTCACTTGGTGTGCGACTTGGGTGCAGCGTCACGCTGCCGCAGGCACTTATAGTTGTTTTTTGCCGTCACTCGGTGTGCGACTTTGCCTGCAAGCTCAGCTTGCCCGCAGGCACTTATAGCTGTTCCTTACCGTCACTTGGTGTGCGGATTGGGTGCAGCGTCACGCTGCTAGTTTTTGCTTTTGTCTTCTCTTTCTCTTATGACAAAACGCACCGGTGTTCCCTCAAGTCCGAAAACCTCTCTGATCTGGTTTTCCAGATAACGCTGATAGCTGAAATGGAAAAGCTCCTTGCGGTTTACAAAAGAAACAAACGTTGGCGGTCTTGTGGATGCCTGAGTCATGTAGTAAATCTTGAGTCGCTTGCCTTTATCCGTGGGAGGCTGAACTCTTGCAGTAGCTGCCGCAAGAATATCGTTGAGCTTACCTGTTGAAATTCTCATTGCGTTCTGGGAATCAACATACTTTATAAGCTCATAAAGACGCTCTATTCTCTGACCTGTCTTTGCAGAAATAAAGATAATCGGTGCATAGCTCATAAATGAAAAATC
Organism: uncultured Oscillospiraceae bacterium; assembly: GCA_900540535.1. Classification (GTDB taxonomy): domain Bacteria; phylum Bacillota; class Clostridia; order Oscillospirales; family Acutalibacteraceae; genus UMGS263. Next base: position 1,810 of record UQGM01000005.1, read on the forward strand.
GTTCATAAGCTTTTTGCGGTATTTATCCATGGTGTTGCCGTCCTTTTCAACGGCATCCCACTTATTAACAGCTATAATGCACGCCTTGCCTAAATCATGGGCAATACCGGCAACCTTTGAATCCTGCTCTGTAAAGCCCTCAACAGCATCAATCATTATGACGCATACCTGCGCTCTTTCAACTGCCATACGTGCTCTTATAACACTGTACTTTTCGATAGCATCATCGACTTTGCTCTTTCTTCTAAGTCCCGCTGTATCAATAAATACAAACTTTCCGTGAGAATTTTCAACATAGGTATCGGTAGCATCTCTTGTTGTACCGGCAATGTTTGAAACTATCGCTCTCTCTTCACCGGAAATGGCATTTACAAGGGAGGATTTGCCTACATTGGGCTTTCCGATAATTGCAACGGAAGTGGTATCATCCTCTTCCTCTTCGCTCTTTTCATCGGGCAGGTATTTAAGCACTTCATCAAGAAGATCGCCTGTTCCGTGGCCGTGAACCGCTGAAACAGCTATGGGATCACCTAAACCGAGATTGTAAAACTCATAGAAATCCATAGGCAGATCACCTATGCCGTCGCATTTATTGACGCACAAAACAATAGGCTTTCCGCTTTTCTGAAGCATTGCAGCTACATCGCTGTCGGTAGCCACAACACCGCTTTTTACATCGGTTACAAGGATTATGACATCGGCGCTGTCTATTGCAAGCTGTGCCTGACGTCTCATCTGTGAAAGGATTATATCATCCGACTGAGGTTCAATACCGCCTGTATCAACAAGCAGAAAATGGTGGCCCAGCCACTCGCAGTCGCCGTAAATACGGTCACGGGTAACTCCGGGAGTATCGTCCACAATTGAAAGCCTTGAACCTACAAGCTTATTGAAAAGGGTCGATTTTCCCACATTGGGTCTTCCTACAACCGCCACAATGGGTCTTGCCATTTTTTCACTCTCCTATCATTGCCGAAAGCAGTGCATATCCGTCGTTATCCACAGGTGTAACCTTTACTTTCAGCCTTTCTTCCAAATCTTTCGGAGACAAATCATCAAGGAAAATGTCTCCCTCATTTCTGAGCATAACTGAGGGTATAAGCAGCTCTTCGCCTAAATCCTTACCGTTAAGCTGATCTATAAGATCCGTTCCCGTAAGAAGTCCGGCAACGTTTATAGTCTCTCCGAAAAATTTATTTTTTATGGGTGTAACTTCTATATGCAGATTTTTAAACTTCTCCTGAGCCTTCTGAGCTAAGGAATTTATAAGATGATAAGCGGAAGTTCCTGTAGCCATGGAAATTTTTCTCTCCTTAGCATCGGGGTGTCCTTGAGTTTCGGAAAGAGCCCTTGCAAAGGAGTCACGAAGATTCGCCCAGAGTCCCACACCGTTTTCAAGCTGTGCAAACTCCTCGTAATATTCTTCGTCGGGAATGGGTCTGCCTGCTTTAAGATAAAATTCATCTGCCGCAAAAGCCAGACGTGTGCCGTGCTCCTTTTTAAACTCGTTTCCAAACTGCTCTATAATATCAACGGTTTCGGCTGCCTGTTCCTTTGTATAAGGCTCAATATGACAAAGTCCCTCACGGAATTTTGTAATACCCACCGGAACCGCCGCAATACTCTGAACACTTGGATAAAGAGCCGCAAGCTCCTTTAAGCTGTATTTAAGCTCTTCACCGTCATTGACTCCGGGACAGAGCACAAGCTGTGTATTGATCGAAATTCCCGCATCGGCAAGCCTCTTTACTATTTTCAAAGCCTCACCTGCATTGGGATTCGCCATCATCTTCACTCTCAGTTCCGGATTCATCGTATGAACGGATATATTAACGGGGCTTATGTGCATTTCCATAATGCGCTGCACCTCACGTTCCGTAAGGTTCGTAAGGGTAATATAGTTGCCGAAAAGGAATGAAAGTCTCGCATCGTCATCCTTGAAATAAAGGCTTTCCCTGAGACCTTTCGGAAGCTGATCGATAAAACAGAACATACATTTATTTTTACAGCTTCTCTTTTTATCCATAAGATAGGTTTCAAAAATAAGCCCTAAATCCTCGCCCTGCTCTTTTTCTACCCTGACTATCTGAAATGCTCCGCTTTCACGCTTAGTAACTACTTTAAGCTCACTGTCATCGGCATAAAAGCTGTAATCGAGAACATCGGCTATGTCATGTCCGTTTATGGAAACAAGTGTATCCCCCGGTTTTATTCTTTTTTTATCCGCAGGAGATCCTTTTGCAACATCGCTGATTATTACCGGCACGTAAAATGCACCTCCCCTGTTTTTGTACATAATAAGCAAAAAAGGCAGAGAAGACTACTTCCCTACCTTTGCCTGTGTGTAAAGGACTTATGCTTCCTTGCTTATAACTGTCTTGCCGTTGTAGGAACCGCAGTTGCCACAAACTCTGTGAGGTCTTTTGTACTCACCGCAATTGGGACACTTTACAAGGGTGGGAGCCTCCAACTTCCAAACGTTGGAACGTCTCTTATCGCGTCTTGCCTTTGAAACTCTTCTCTTTGGTACCGCCATGTCAGCACCTCCTTAGATTAGTGAAAATAAACTGAAAACTAAATTATTTATCCAAAAGCTGCTTAAGCACTTCCAAACGGGGATCCGTCGGCTTTTCGCAGCTACAGGAGCCTTCATTAAGATTTTTGCCGCAGACTGCACAAAGTCCCTTGCAGTCCTCTTTGCACAGCAGCTTTGACGGGAATGACAAAATAACTTCGCTGCGCATGAGCTCTTCAAAATCGAGCTGCATATTTTCGGCAAGAATAAATTCGTCGTTATCGGAGTCGTTAAGCTCGTAAACGACAAGGGAGGAAAGAGTAACTGAATAATCCCTCTTAACATCCACTGCACATCTGTCACAGGGAGCACAGTAGGTATAATCGGCTTTTGCATTAAGTGTAACAACACCGGTTCTGTTGCGGATTTCACCTGTCACTTTAACCGGAGCAGTTACCGGATGAACACCGGATACCTCTACATCGGAAAAATCGTACTCAAAATTAAGGGGAAGAACCTCACCCTCATTTCGGAATATGTTCTCAAGATTAATAAGCATAGCTACACCCCTGATATTGTGCGGAAATTATTATACATTTTCCGCACCGCTTTGTCAACACATAGTGACATATTTTTTTAAACAGCACAACATTTTGACCGGAGAGAAACCCTCCGGTCAAAACATACTGTTCATTTCAGCGGTTTTCAGATTTTCTGGCAGTACTCGTAAATTCTTTCGGGAAGAACTGACTCGTCTGCGGAAATTGTAAATGTGAACTTTGCGTCCGTAAGCTGTGAAAGATTGTCAACCTTCTTGAGGAAGTCGGCAAGCTCTTCATAATCTCTTGAGCCGATTCTGAGTGTAGCGTCTACAAGAATATCTGTAATGTCATGGTCGCCTGCACAGATTCCGCTGAGGAAACCGTAAAATGCGTCATAACCGTGAACATCAAAGTAATCAGCTGCAACAAGCCTTGCACGGGAGTTAACGTCATAAGTGAGCTTTGTTTCCTTCTCAACGCACACAACGTGTCCGTTTGACTTTTCAACAGCTGCGTTAACCTCTGCGATTAAATGCTTTGTTTTTCCTGAACCTTTGCATCCGATAATAAGAGAAATCATTACTATCTCCTCCTGTATATTTAATATCCGCATAAAGCGGTTTCATCCGTTTTAGTTTTCGCCGAGTCTCTTTTCAAGAGCTTCTTTCTCGCTCTCATAGCCGGGCTTGCCGAGAAGAGCAAACATATTCTTCTTGTAGCTTTCAACGCCGGGCTGGTTAAAGGGATTTACTCCGAGAACATAGCCGGAAACAGCGCATGCCTTTTCAAAGAAGTAAATGAGATATCCGAGCTCATACTCGTTCATTTCGGGAACTGAAAGAACAAGGTTCGGAACTCCACCGTCGTTGTGAGCAAGGATTGTGCCCTGGAATGCCTTCTTATTGACGTAATCCATTGTCTTGCCGGCAAGGAAATTAAGTCCGTCAACATTTTCGGGATCTGTGCCGAGAGTGATTTCATACTTGGGCTTCTCAAAGCTTACAACTGTCTCGAAGAGAAGTCTCTCACCCTCCTGAATATACTGACCGAGAGAATGAAGGTCTGTTGAGAAAACTGCTGAAACCGGGAAAAGTCCCTTTCCGTCTTTACCTTCGCTCTCGCCGAAGAGCTGCTTGAACCACTCGTTCATCATTGTGAATGAAGGCTCATAGCTTACAAGCATTTCAGCGCTCTTGCCCTTGCGGTAAAGGATGTTTCTGATTGCTGCGTACTTATAGCAGTCGTTTTCGTTAAGATCATCGCTTGTAAGAGCATCCTGAGCTGCCTTTGCGCCGCTCATAAGTGCATCGATATCAGCGCCGCTTACTGCGATAGGAAGAAGTCCTACTGCTGTAAGAACTGAATAACGTCCTCCGACATCATCGGGAACAACAAAGGTTTCATATCCCTCACGATCGGAAAGTGATTTAAGTGTACCCTTTTCTTTATCGGTTGTGACATAAATTCTTCCTGCTGCGCCCTCTTTGCCGTACTTCTTTTCGAGAATCTCACGGAAAACTCTGAATGCTACCGCAGGCTCTGTTGTTGTACCGGATTTTGAAATAACGTTGATTGAAAAATCACGTCCCTCACAGATATCAACAAGCTCTTTAAGAGCAGTTGAGCTGATGCTGTTGCCGGAAAAATAGATATCCGGAGTATCTTTCTTCATTACGTTATAGTTGGGTGATTTGATAAACTCAATAGCTGCTCTTGCTCCGAGATAAGAACCGCCGATGCCTATAACAATAAGAACCTCTGAGTCGGACTTAATTTTAGCTGCCGCCTTTTTGATTCTTGCGAACTCCTCTTTATCATAATCAGTGGGAAGAGTAAGCCAGCCGAGGAAATCGTTTCCCTCTCCTGTTTTGCTCTCGAGAACCTGTGCTGCCTTTTTTACCTCAGGTGTAATTGCTTCAATGTCGGCAGGTGTTACAAGCTCGCCCACATATCTGTCGATAAGTTTTACGCTCATGATTGTATTCCTCCATTTTCAAACCCCGTTTGTGCAAAATATCAGTTTTAAACGTCTTTTGCCCATTCGGTTGTATATATCTTACCTTAAAAACTGATTTTTTTCAATACAATATCACTATATTTAAAAATAATTTTCAGTATGTTCTTATTTTGTACAACGTCATGCCGCTCCTCTTAAAAGCATGGTAAGGGCATCGAGAAATCCGATTTTCTTTATTGCCTCTCCTGCCGTGAGATTGTATTCCCCTATTTTCTCATCGCCTAAAGTAAATGTAACCGTTCCTATTACCTGACCCTTTTCCACAGGCGCTTCAACATCGACGGGAATATTTATCTCCTGCTTTACATCGCCCACAGCTCCCTTTTTGATTATTGTACCCGAAGTTTCAGGAATTTCAGGGGTGATGGAAGATTTTATTCCGTGCAGAACGTTTACGTCCGTTATGAGATCTTTACTGATTTCAGGCTTATAGCTCACCCAGTTGGAAAATCCCCAGTTGAGCATGGCTTTTGCTCCGTTAAAGCGGTCATCGCTGCTTTCACAGCCCAAAACAACAGCTATAAGATGCAGTGAATCCCTTTGAGCAGAAGCTGCAAGACAATGTCCCGCTTTTTGAGTTGTACCTGTTTTAAGTCCTGTGGTTCCCTTATAAAACCGCACAAGCTTATTTGTGTTTACAAGCTCTGTTTTGCCATCACGAAGAGAATCCATCCATACTGTCGTATAATTCTGTATAACGTCATGCTTTAAAAGTTCCCGCCCCATAATGGCTATATCATAGGCGCTGGTATAATGATTAGTTGTTGTATCGTCAAGTCCCGTACAGTTTTCAAAATTGGTGTTCTTCATTCCCAGAGCCTTTGCCCTTTCGTTCATCATAGTGACAAAGCCCTCTTCACTGCCTGCAATCCGCTCTGCAAGGACTGCACAGGCATCGTTTGCACTGGCAATGGCCGCTGCTTTCAAAAGCTCGTCAACAGTCATGGACTCACCCTCTTTGAGCCATATCTGTGAGCCTCCCTTTGATACTGCATCCTTCGAGGCGGTGAGCTTCTCTGTAAGGGACAGCTCTCCAGAATTTATCGCCTCGCACACAAGTAAAAGTGTCATTATCTTAGTGACCGATGCAGGGGGAAGCCTTTCGTTTTCGTTTTTAGCCATCAGCACTTTTCCCGTTGTGACATCCATTAAAACAGCCGCCTTTGCCTTTACCTCAACGGGCATTGTCTGAGCTGTTTCGGTCTGCGTCGTTTTGGCCTCTGCTTTATTTTCTTCTGCGGCTGAAACAGAGCCGGTAAAACTGATACAGCTGAGCATAACCGTTCCTGCTGCAAGCATTGCGGTAATTCTTCTTATCTTTTTCATTTCAAGCACCTCCGATTTACTAAAATCTATGCCGAAAAATTTCAAAATACCACATACAGAGGCTGGTTATTGATTTTTTAACCCCTTTGGAATATAATTTCACCATAAACACAAGAACGGAGAAAACAGATGAAAGCTGCTTTTTATACCCTCGGCTGCAAGGTGAATCAGTACGAATCCCAGGCAATGGGAGAATTCCTGAGAAAAAACGGATTTGAAACAGTCCCACACACCGAAAAAGCCGACATATATATAATAAATTCCTGCACCGTCACAGGCACAGGAGACAAAAAAAGCCGTCAGGCTGTAAGACGTTTTAAAAGGATGTACCCTGACTGCATAACGGTTTTGACAGGCTGTATGCCTCAGGCTTATCCTGAAAAGGCAAAAGAGCTTACACAGGCAGATATCGTTATGGGAAACCGAAACAACACAGAGCTTTTAAGACTCATTGAAGAGTATATCCGTCAGGGAAAGCGTATTTTTAACGTCTGCACTCATGAGATCGGAGAAAAATTTTCCGGCGATACAATAACCTCTTTTGAAGAGCGTACAAGAGCTTTTCTTAAAATTCAGGACGGATGCAACCGCCGCTGTTCATACTGTATAATTCCCACATCGAGAGGATTTGTCCGCTCAAAGCCCCTTGACGAAATAAAGGAAGAGGCAAAGCATCTGGCAGAATCAGGGTATAAGGAAATTGTACTTGTAGGAATAAACCTTTCTTCATACGGAAGAGATCTTGAAAACATCACTTTCCCCATGGCGGTAGAGGCAGTATGCGAAACCGAGGGCATAGAGCGGGTACGTTTAGGCTCCCTTGAGCCCGATCACATAACCGATGAAGTTATTGATGCTCTCGCTTCCCTTAAAAAATTCTGTCCTCAGTTCCACATTTCCCTTCAGAGCGGATGCGACAAGACCCTCAAAGCCATGAACCGTCACTACACCGCACAGGAATACTATGACCTTTGCGTAAAGCTTCGTGAAAAATTCAAGAACGCTTCTTTAACCACTGACCTTATGGTAGGTTTTCCCGGGGAAACAAATGAAGATTTTGAGGAATCCCTCCGATTCTGCGAAAAGGCGGGCTTTGAAAAGGTTCACGTTTTCCCCTATTCAAGACGTCCCGGCACAAAGGCGGACAAAATGGAAAATCAGATTGAGAAAAGCGAAAAGGAAAGAAGAGCCGCAAGAGCCATTGAAGTGTGCGAAAAAATAAGGGAAGAAAAAATCCGTGAAGCTCTGGGAACTTCAGAAGAGGTTCTCTTCGAGTCGAGAACCCACGACGGATTTTCAGAAGGCTACACGGAAAACTACACTCCCGTAAGAGTCAAAGCTGATGATTGCCTTATTGGAAAAATTGCAAAAGTAAAGCTTAAAGAATACCATGACGGGTTCTGCTACGGTGAAATTGAGGAATAAAATTAAGTATAAAAAGGGATGTTTCACTGTGTAAGTGAAACATCCCTTTTTTATTAATAAATTAAGCTTTGATACAATTAATTATCTTCTCGGCTCGTTTATAAACACTCTGAACAGCGGCAGACACGCTGAGAAGAAACGTTTATAGCTTTCGCAGTAATCTCTGTCCAGCCGTAAGCGCTTGCATCCGCCTCCACGGCAAAGGGGATAAAATCTGCATTTTTTGCACTTTTCGGGAACTTCTATACTCTCGGAAATAAAGGAACGCATTTTTTCTCCCTCTACAAACTCTGTAAAGTTCATTTCATTTATGTTGCCCAAAAGCCATTCATCTGTACAGTAAAAGTCACAGGGATATATATTTCCGTTGCCCTCGGCTACAAACTGGAATGTACAGTGACCCATCATTCCGCACTGTTCGGGACGGTTGCCCAGATACATCTGCACCCAGTTGTCAAACTGTCTGATGCTTATGTAGTTATTGCGGACATAATCTTTAACATAGAGATTAAAAACCCTGATGAGAAAATCACCATACTGCTTTTCGGTCATATAAAGCTCGCTTTCGCTTTTGTCACCGAAAGGACGAAGACAGGGTATAAACTGTATATACCGAAAGCCTTTATTCCTGAAAAAGCGGTAAATTCTCTCGCCGTTTTCGGCGCAGTAGCCTGTTAAAACTGTTAAGATGTTAAAATCGACACCGTGATCTTTAAACATTTGAGCCGTTTGCAGCACCCTGTAAAAGGTGGAGTTTTTTTCCGCCGAAACTCTGAATTTGTTTCCCGCTTCGTCGCCGTCAAGACTCAGTCCCACAAGAAATTTATTGGCTTTGAAAAACTCTGCCCACTCTTCTGTAACAAGGGTTCCGTTAGTCTGTATGCCGTAATACACAGGGTTACCCTTTGTGTTTTTTTCTTTGACAAAATCGGTGAAATTCTTAAAATACTCAATTCCTGCAAGAAGAGGTTCTCCGCCCTGAAAGGCAAAGGAAACAGGTTCGCCTTTATCAGCAAAGGCAAAGGCTTTTTCTATGAGGTTTTCCGCTGTTTCACGGCTCATTACACCGAAATTTCGAATTTCTCTGAAATCCGTTACATCGGCATAAAAGCAGTATTTGCAGCGCATATTGCACATGCTCGAAGCCGGTTTAATTAAAACTGAAATAGGCGGCATATAAAAAATCTCCTAACAAAATCAGCGGTTATAATATTCCTCATTGATTCCCCTGCGGTTTTCCTTAAACTTCTTTGTCCAGTTATCTATTTCGCCGTTCATCTCATCGGCAACGGTTGGGAAAACCTTGGAACGATTGTAGTTCTCCCCTGTATCATCGGTAAGAATATGGAGCCAGTTTTTCCTGTTCTTATCGAAAAACGCCGGGTTATCGTTCTGCATTTTTCTGAAATATTTAAAGGTTACATAATCGTTATCGGTAAGTACCGGATATTTATAATCACCGTACTCCTCCTGAGATAAAATATCAGCAGTCGGAACAGTGTACTGAAGCGCCTTTATTTTTTCACGCTTCATATGGAGAATTGGATGTTCCTTTGTATGTACGGGAGTGTCATTTTCGAGAACGGGAACCATTGAAACTCCGTCGATTTCTCTGTCAAAGGGCATATAGTTATCGGTGGTTCCGGAGTTACCCGTAAGGGAACACATTTCCGCAAGGGTCGGGAAAAGGTCAACAAGAGTTGAAGTCTGACTCCTCTTTTCGCCTTTGGGAACAAGTCCGTCACTGTTATCCCAGCGGATAAAGAAAGGCACTTTCTGTCCTCCCTCATAGGCAAGATATTTTCCGCCTCTGAGCTCAGCAGTCGAACCCTCAAGAGCAGGACCGTTATCGCTGGTAAAGATTATTATTGTATCATCAAGGATTCCGAGATCTTCCATTGTATCGAAAAGCTGTCCCAAATAATAGTCAAACTCCGTCACACAGTCGGCATATGTGCCCATTCCGGTTTCACCTTTAAATTCATCGCCTACAAATACCGGAGCATGAGGCCACGGCGTAGCATAATAGGCAAAGAAAGGCTGATCGTCCGAGCTTTGTGCGACATTCGTAATCCAGCTTGTTATCTCCTGATGAATCCACTTTGTAGCATCTTTCTGATCCTTTAACTGATCGGTTCCCTTTACGATTTCATATTCCCCGTTTTCCTCAGTGGCATGATAGAAAGGAACCATATCATTAACATGGTGACTGCCATAGAAATAATCAAAGCCCTGATTTGTAGGAAGATATTCGCCGTAATCTCCCAGATGCCATTTTCCGAAAGCTCCTGTTTTATATCCGGCGCTCTGGAAAGCCTCGGCTATTGTAATTTCATCTCCAAGCATACCGTCGCAGTTATTGCCCATTTCAATGGAATTGAAAATTCTCGTCTGAGCAAAGGGGCTGAAAGTTGAAATTGTGGGATACATAACATTATCTGCATATCCTCTGTAAGGATAGCGTCCCGTAAGAGCGGCAAAACGTGCAGGAGAACATACTGAGTAGCTCGAATAAAAGTTTTCAAAATTAACGCCGTTTTCCGCAATGCTGTCAATATTGGGTGTTTCATAAATTGAACCGTTTGCGGAAACATCACCGTAGCCTAAATCATCCATTAAGATAAACAGGACATTGGGCTTACTTTCTCTGGTGGCGTTTTTATCCATGTTTTTAAGGTATTCATCCTGACCTTCCCACATACGCTGTGTTTTCGGCTCTGTACGAAGGTTTGTTGTAAGGACAAAGAGCACTGTTGTACCCATAAGCACAACGCTCATAATTCCGGTTATAATTCTTTGAAAAGTGAACTTCTTTGTTATTTTGGCGGCAAAAACCACAAGGAGCACTATTGCCGTAATAACAGGAAGAGCTATAAGGAAATTTCCTAAAAGACGTGTAAAAAAGTTTCCCTCACCTGTGAAAAGAGGATGATCGGCTGTTGAAAAGCCAGCAAGTCCAGTTGAAAAAGCTCCGAAGCCTGCATCTGCTCCCCTGAAAATCAGATATGTAATAATTCCGAAGAAAGCCGCAGCGTATCCGCCTACAATCCACATATAGAGCTTTTTCATGAAAATTATCCCTATGGCTATTGCAAGGGACATTAAGCAGCAGTAAACCAGTCCCACAACCATTGTAAGGTTAACTCCTGTTATCCACTGGGCAAACATCATTATGATGCCGACGGCAAAGAGAATAATCGGAAACACCTTTAAGGTGTAATCGGTTTTCACTTTCATTTAATTCTCCTCCTGAAAAATACAGTTCTTGTTTTATTTGCCTGACAAATAAAACAGCGTGACAAAGCTTTTGCCAGGCCACGCTTTTGCGAAGAGGAGTTTATCATATTTTCATTATTTTGTAAAGTTAATTCATAATTATTTGATATATTTGCCCAAATTTTAAGGAATTATATATTGCTGCACAAAAGCGGAATAAATCCCCCGTAATCGGCTAAAGGTTCACGGGTAAGAAAAACACTTTTGCAGTGGTGTTTACTCAGAAACGCTTCTATCTCATTCCACTGAGGATGAAGCGAGCAGTCTCCGAAAAAGGCAACAGTATCTTTTGATATTTTACCGCCTGCTCCGCCGATAAATCCGCAGTCGTATCCCTCAAAGGTTACATATCCACGCTCTAATTTAAGCACGTCAATTCCCTTTTCACTAAGAGCTTTAAAAAGGCTTTCATCCTCGGTAATCGCCGCTTTTTCACCTACAACAAGAACGCTGCACCGTGCATAGCCCTGATTTACCTTTACAATCTCCGCCTTTTGCTCTGCGGCATTTTTTAAAACAAGCGGATCGGCAAAATCGGTTCTGCCAAAAATATATCCCTCTAAAGCCAAAAAGTTAAGGGCTATATCATGGGGATATTTCCTTTTAAGTGGTTCTGAGAATTCGGCTTTGAATCCCATTTTTTCAAGGATAAGCTTCTGCTCATACTGTGAAGGAGCTATAATGATTTCTCCCTTTGGGCACGGATAAAAAAGCATATCGGGGTGATATTTTACAGGCTCATCGAGATTTTCATCCGCCGACGTTTTTATTAATTCAATACCGTACTTTTTCAGAGCATCAGTTATTTTTTCGGGACAGTTTCCTGCAATGATCCCGCAGGCGACTTTTCCCTGAGGAAGAGCGGGAAAAGTTAGAAAACTATTACTCGCTGACAGCTTCAAAGGCTCCCCTCACCTCTCTGACGCCAATAATTTCTATTTTATCCTTAACGGACTGTGAAAGTCCCCTTAAATTGTGCTTTGGAACAACGCATCTTGTAAAGCCTAAACGTGCCGCTTCTAGTATTCTCTGTTCGCAGTTTGAAACGGCTCTGATTTCTCCTGCAAGTCCAATTTCTCCAAACGCCAGAACATCCTCACGGACAGCTTTATCCTTAAGGCTCGAAACCAGCGCCATGGCAACAGATAAATCCGTGGCAGGCTCGTCCAGACGCAGACCGCCTACAACGTTTATATATACGTCCATATTGCCGAAGAAGTAACCGGCTCTTTTTTCCAGAACGGCGATTATCATGGACATCCTGTTATAATCAAAGCCCGTCGCCATTCTTCTGGGATTTCCGAATCCGCTGGGAGCTACAAGTCCCTGAACCTCTGCGAGAATTGGTCTTGTGCCCTCAATTGCACAGGCAACGCAGGTTCCGGAGGTATTCTTCGGTCTGCCGGAAAGAAGCATCATAGACGGGTTTTCAACCTCTCTGAGGCCTTTATCCAGCATCTCGAAAACTCCGATTTCGTTAGTGGAGCCGTAACGGTTCTTTACCGCTCTCAAAATACGATAGGACATATTTCTATCGCCCTCAAAATAGAGAACGGCATCCACAATATGTTCGAGAACCTTGGGTCCTGCTATATTTCCGTCCTTATTGACGTGGCCTACAACGATTATGGGTATATCCATTATCTTGGCTGTGCGGGTAAGGCAGTTTGTGCACTCCCTTACCTGAGTGACGCTTCCCGGAGAAGAGGAGAGGTCGGAAATGGACATTGTCTGAATAGAGTCGATTATGGCGATATCAGGCTTTTCGGTGCGGATAAACTCCGCAATGCTCTGAACATCGGTTTCGCACATTATGTAGAGATTCTCCGTAGTGACTCCTAATCGCACTGCACGGAGCTTTATCTGATGAGCTGATTCCTCACCGGAAACATAGAGAATTTTAAGCTCCTTACCGATATACTGGCAGATTTGCAGAAGGATAGTTGATTTACCTATTCCCGGATCACCGCTTAAAAGCACGAGGGAACCCTTTACTATACCGCCGCCTAAAACTCTGTCAAGCTCCGAAAGTCCCGTTTTATAGCGGTGCTCCATTGATTCGGAAATGCTGTTAATAGGCACGGCTGTGGGCATCCTCACAGCGGCGCCTGCCTGTTTTGAACCTGTTACAGGAGTTCTTACCTCTTCGTTCATTGTATTCCACTCGCCGCAGCCGGGACATTTTCCGTACCATTTTGCGCTTTCATATCCACACTGACTGCAAACATAAATTGCCTTTGATTTTACTGCCATTAAACTTCCTCCAAATTTTTAAGGTATTCAAAAACTCCGCAGATTATCCCGAATGAAAGCTCGTTCTGATAGCTTTCGTCCTTGAGTTTTTCGCATTCGCTGGGATTTGTCATAAATCCGCATTCAACCATCACCGCCGGTTTTGTGGCATGATAGAGCAGATATATACTGGTCCCCGCCTTTTTGATTTTTCTGTGGTTATCTGTCTGAATCATTGAAACAAGGCTGTTTTGTATAAATCCTGCCAAAACGCTGCTTTGTTCATTTCCGCCGGAATAAAAAACCTGACTGCCTTTACTTGTATTGCTGGGATAAGAATTCTGATGAATGCTTATAAGTACGCCTTTTTCAGTGCTTTCAAGGAGCTTAAGCCGATTTCTTATATCTGAAACCTTTTTCTCCCTGAGAGTCGAAAGTCCCTCATTGCAGGTCATAATATCCTCTGTGCGGGTAGTTTCCGTTTTAAAGCCCAAAGCGTTCATCATACTTCTTAATTTCATGGCTGTGGAAAGGTTTATATCCTTTTCGACAGTTCCGTCTTTGGCAACGGCACCGCCATCCATGCCGCCGTGACCTGCATCAATTATAAAAACAGTCTCATTAATCGGCGAAGAATTAATAGACATAACAGCTTTTTCATTAAGCCGATACGTGCCCGAAACTGCCGCCGAAAATATCAATACACCGGAAATTATTCCTATAAACCATCTTTTTAAATTATTCAACTTCATCACCCGTTAATATATATGCACCGTTTAAAGAATATAAGCCGAATGACGGGTGTTCATCCGGCTTATAAATAAAATAAAGTATCAGTTGATTCTTACGAAATCCATTGAAGGAACATTAACGCCGTTAACTGTGTAATCGGCAGAGGTGTAGTTTACATAGATAATAGAGCCTGTGCTGTATTCGGTACAATATACTCCGTCGGCTACCATGTAGTGGCTGTTTATACGCTTGTCACGAAGATCGCTTAAAGCATCATTGGCTTCCTCATAATACTTTGCAGCAGTATTCATCCAGCGGCTGTAAACAACAGCGTCATCTGTTTCTCCTTCTTCATCCTTATAGACAAACTCAAAGGAAGGACAGGCTCCGTATTCAATGCCTCTCAAAAATGCCGTTTTGTCATTTTCTGCATAATTGATAGGTGTACCGGAATAGTCGAAAATTCCGTGGAGAATCATGGGCACAAAAGGCACGGAAACATACGCCGATGTTTCCGGAGCATTTGCCGAAAGAGGCAAATCTGAAATATAGTTGGCATTTTTAATCATATAGAAGTTTCCGCCGCTGACCATAAGACTGCGTCCTGATGCAATATTCTTTGTCTGCTCTGAAATTGCTTTTGCGGCTTCTGTAACAGAAGTATATCCGCCGGAGAAGTCACCGTAAAGCACCTTGCCCATATCGCCGAGTGAAATACCCACTGAGCTTTCAGAGAACAAATCGATAACCTTTTCCGCAGCCTTGTCTATTCTATCGGCTGCCAAAAGATTTCTTGTGAAATATTCTCCGCCGTAAATTCCGGCAAGCTCGTTATCGAAATTGAGGGTAAGTCTGTCTCCGCTTATTGAATAAGCTGAATTGCCTGAGGAGAAGCGGTTATATCTTGCACTGGAAAGCACATTGGTTTCAATAAAGATACTGAAATTCTGACTGTTTGCATAACTATATAAATCGTCAAAAGAGCTTTGTGTGCCGAGAGTAAGCATTTTAGTTGCTCCGAAAATATCCGCCTGATTAAGTCCTCCGTCAAGAATTCCTTTATAGCGAAGGGAGATATTATCAATTCCCTTGGATTTAAGCTGAGTTAAAATATCAAGGGCTTCTGTATATGTGGTAAGAGTTTTTGTTGTAGAGAAAAGCGATGCAGGATTATCACTTGTAACGCCTTTTCCTATAAGACTGAGAACAAGGGGCAAATCCTCTCCTGCCGAAACGGTTTTAGTTGAAAGCACCGAATCTCTTATAAGCTGTTCACGTGTGGCAACTGCCATGCCCTCATAGCTTGCATTGTTGCCCAAAAGGAAACGATAGCAAATTTCGATTTTGCTTTTATATGATTCATTGCCTACATAAGTTCTTGTATCAGATACAGAATAGGGGGTTATATTGAAAGTTACTCCTGCACGGTTGTAAACTGCTCCGTCACTGCCTGCACGTTCTGCGGTAATTGTGGCAAGCTCAGCTCCGCCACTGATAATGGCAGCATATGCGCTTTCACCCTGTTTTACACCGAAAGCCGGAACAATTGCGGAATATGTATCTTTATCCGCCTGCTGATAAACTCCGAAGTTAAGTGTCTTATAAGTTTCATCGGCTACACCTGTTTTTATTACGGCTCCGCTGCCGTCAGGAACAAGCATATAATCCTCTGCCGCAGAAGTGGCTGATGCTCCGAAGAAGTCGAGAAGCGATATATCAAGAATTGTCATGCCGGGAGCATAGAGAACTTTTGACATATCAATATTTGCAAAAAGGCTTCCGTCCTTCAAAGTATAGTTAACTGTAAGCTGAAGCCATACATTTCCCTCTGCTACGGTTTTACTTGTAAGAGCTGCCGTCTTAGCGTCGATTCCCATAGTATAAGTTACATAAAGGCCGTTTTCATCTGACTTTGTAGTAACTGTTCCGAAAGCTACGGAATTATCCTGTGAATTAAGAGAATAAAGCTTTCCTCCCGAAAGGACTTTCACCGAAACCACACTGCTGTTATTGGCTGCGCCTGTTTCGGAAGTCGGCAGAGCATACCAGTATTTATCCTTTGAGGTTTCCCTAACTACGCAGGCTTTGGTAACGTTATCGAGATAAAGCTCAATAAGACCTGATGAGGCAACCTTTGTAAGATTGGTATTATCCTTTATGAGGCGATAGCTTTCACCGGAGCTCACAGCCTCAGTTACCTTTAAAGGAGCATCGCTTTTTATTACACTTACATTGCTTCTCACACCGCACCCCGCCGCAGAAAGAAGCAGTCCCGCTGCACAGAAAACGGCACATGCTGATTTTATTATTCTTTTATTAAAAAAACCGCCTGAGCTATTCATAAATAATCACCCTTAAAAATAGATGAATTTATAATAACACAAAAGCGGTTTTTTTTCCATAGTTTATTGTGATTGTTAACAAATTATACTGCCAGCTTAGTCCTGAGAAGAGTTAAGATTTTCTTTTCACGGCGTGACACCTGCACCTGTGACATCCCCAGCTGCTTTGCCGTTACGCTTTGGGTGGCACACCGAAAATATCGCCATTCGATTATCTCCCTGTCCCTTTCGCTGAGAGATTCTATTACTCTCGACAAATCCAGCCTTTCAAACATCTCGTTTTCATTATCTACGGGAACGTCAATCTGACCGCCTCCGCTTTCATCGTCCTGAGTAAGTGAAACAGGAGGAAGCGCCGCATTTATCACCTGCGCCGTTTCTTCAACCTCCCAGCCAAGTCTTTCAGCCAGAGCGCTGATTGTAGGTTCAGTGCCGGTTTCAGACGCCATTTTTTCCTTTTCATGGAGAAGCACTCTTCCCTTTTCTTTAATGGAGCGGCTCACCTTTACCGCTCCGCCGTCACGGAAAATACGCTTTATCTCACCTAATATGACCGGCACGGCATAGGTTGAAAAGGCAAACCCACGTGACGGATCAAAGCCGTCGGCTGCCTTTATAAGACCGACGCATCCGGCCTGAAACAAATCGTCATACTCCGTACCTCTGCCACGGAATTTATTGGCACAGGCATGGACAAGACCAAGGTTTTCTTCAATAAGCTTTTCACGGTTTTCCATAAATCATCTTCCCGAAATATGTTTTTCGAGAGTTACGGTGGTACCCTTGCCGAAAGCGGAACGCACACGCAGTTTATCCGTAAAGCTTTCCATTACGGCAAAGCCAAGACCTGCTCTCTCTTCGCCGGCAGTTGTAAACAGCGGCTCCATAGCCTTTTTCACGTCGGATATTCCGCAGCCGCAGTCTCTTATTTTTGTGCGGAAAAGTCCGTTTTCGTAAATTTCACAGGTTATGTAAATTTTTCCGGGTATATCTCGGTAAGCGTGGACTATACAGTTTGTAACCGCTTCGCTTACCGCCGTTTTTATGTCGCTTATTTCCTCAACGGTCGGATCAAGCTGTGCCGCAAATGCGGAAACTGCCGCTCTGGCAAAGCTCTCGTTTACTGAACGGCTTTCTAAAATCAGCTTCATTGTATTTATTGGCTTCATCTTTTCTCCTCCTTTTTTTCAAGAGCCACAAGCTTATCCAGCCCTGCAAGGCACATGACCTTATACATTCGGCTGTCAAGACCCGTGACGCACACCTTTCCTCCCATGGCGCTCATAAACTTATATCTGCCTAAAACAAGGCCTATGCCTGAGCTGTCCGTAAATGTCACGCCTGAAAAATCAATTACCAGCGTCCCCGGATGCTGCTTTTCTATGGCAGAATCTATATCAGCTCTTATAATAGCGGCGGTGTGATGGTCGATTTCCCCCGTAAGATAAGCGGTAGCTGTATCGCTGCCGGTACTTATTGTTACGCTCATATTTTTACCTCCCTGTAATTTGTGCTGTTAATCTGAATTAAATAAAAAAGAAAAACCTCTATCCAATAGGATAAAGGTTCAGGTTTAAAAAATTTGTTGTATTATGGATGAAATGAATATTTTACTTTATCTGCTTTCGCCGTTAAGAGAAACTATCTCTCCTCTTACGTCCCCTGCAAGATAGAGAGAACCGCAGACAAGGATAATATCATCTTTCTGTGCTTTTTCATAAATCTTTCTGTAAGCCTCTGCCGGGTTCTCACAGATAAACACATCAGAGCAGTTTTTTTCTGCTATTTCTGCAAGGACTTTCGGAGAAACAGCTCTCGGATTTGACGGAAGAGTTGCAGTAAAGTTTTTTGCAAGCTTTGAAATCTCCTGAGCTGCAAACTCATATTCCTTATCCTCCATCATGCCCATTATGACGGTGAGCTTTTTGCCTTTAAGGAATTTATTTAGATTTGAAAGAAGAGCTTCCACTCCCTCACGGTTATGGGCTCCGTCAAGGATTGTAAGGGGATTTTTTCCGAAAAGCTCCGTTCTCGCAGGGATTCTCGCTTTTGATATACCGTCAATTATATTTTCCGGGGAAATACTTAAATCTCTGTCATTAAGGGCAAGGCCTGCATCTACCGCAGTCTGTGCGTTATATACCTGATGTTCGCCGATAAGGGGAATGAAAATCTCCATGTCCTTATAAACAGCCTTTGTGCCGCTCAGGTCACAGCTGAGTACTTTTATATCCTCGGGGCTGCTCTTTATATACACATTGCCCTTTTCTTCGGCGGTTTTGCGTATTATCTTTTCCGCCTTTTCATCCTGACGGCTAAAACATACCGTCACGCCGTTTTCTTTTATTATGCCGCTTTTTTCCGCTGCAATTTCCTCTACGGTATCACCCAGCACCGCCATATGGTCAAGGGAAATTGACATAATAGCGCTCAAAAGGGGCGTTTTTATGATATTGGTTGAATCGAGTCTGCCGCCGAGTCCTACTTCGAGAACCACTACATCGCAGTTTTTGTCAGCAAAGAATTTGAGAGCTGCCGCTGTTATGAACTCGAACTCCGTAGGCTGCAAATCCCTCATGGCTTGTTTTTCCGCCGCTGCTTTCACCTCAGCGGTAATTTCGCAAAGCTCCTCTTCGCTTATCATCTCACCGTTTATCTGTATTCTCTCACGGAAATCGAACACATAGGGTGAAGTGAAAAGTCCCGTTTTATATCCTGCGCTTTTAAGTATCTCCGACATCATTGTGCAGAAAGAGCCTTTTCCGTTTGTGCCTGCAACGTGGACGAATTTAAGTTTATCCTGAGGTCTGCCCAGCTCATCCAGCAAAGCAGACACCCGCTCCAAACCGGGGCGGGTGCCGAATTTAAGAAGTGAATGAATATAGCTGAGTGACCTTGTATATGGTGTTTCCATAACTGTCACTGCCTGTCTGTTGTTTTATTAATTAGCCGAGGCTTGCAATACTGTCTTTGAGCATTGCAATCTTATCCCTTAATTTCTCCGCAGCGTCACGCTGTCCCTGAACAACGTTTGCAGGAGCTTTATTTACAAAGTTCTCGTTTGAAAGCTTTGCGTCGATCTGGCTAAACTGCTTTTCAGCGGCTGCAAGCTCTTTATTGAGTCTTGCTCTCTCTGCTTCAAAGTCAATCAGCTCTGCCATGGGGATATAGATTCTTGCATCCTCGGTGATGATTGAAACAGCTGTTTCAAGGGAGAAATCTTTACCTACTGTAACTTCCGAAGCGGAAGCGAGCTTCTGCATAAATACAGCGCCCGTTCTGAAAGTATCCTCAGAAGCGGTTTCGATAAACAGCTGAGCCTTTCTTGAGGGAGGAACATTCATCTCTGCTCTGCGGTTACGGATAGCCTTAATAGCAGCCATGATCTTTTCCATTTCGCTCTCTTCTGCGGGGAAGTTTCTGCTTTCATCGTACTTATCCCAGGGTGAAAGCATTATTGTCTCACCGTCGTGGGGAAGAGTCTGCCAGATTTCCTCTGTGATGAAGGGCATAAAGGGATGAAGAAGCTTAAGTGTGCCGCTCATTACATAGATAAGAACTGCTTTGACTGTTTCCTTTGCCTCTTTATCTTCGCCGTTAAGACGGATTTTAGCAAGCTCGATATACCAGTCGCAGAAGATATCCCAAATGAAGTCGTAGAGCTTCTGAACTGCAAGTCCAAGCTCAAACTTATCGAGAGATTCTGTAACGTCACGTACAAGCTTATTGTAAAGGCTGATAATCCACTTATCCTCAATTGCGAGGTTTTCGGGAATATAGGGAGCCTTCTCGTCGCCGGAAAGGTTCATGAGAATAAATCTTGCAGCGTTCCAGATTTTATTTGCAAAGTTACGGCTTGCCTCAACTCTCTCATCAGAGAAACGCATATCGTTTCCGGGGCTGTTGCCTGTGGCAAGAGTGAATCTGAGAGCATCTGCGCCGTATTTATCTATAATCTCAAGGGGATCAATACCGTTTCCGAGAGATTTTGACATCTTTCTGCCCTGTGAGTCACGTACAAGTCCGTGGATGAGAACAGTATCAAAGGGAGCCTTGCCTGTCTGCTCGATTCCTGAGAACATCATTCTCATAACCCAGAAAGGAATAATATCATAACCTGTTACAAGGGTATTTGTGGGATAGTAATGCTTAAGTTCCTCGGTATTGTCTGGCCAGCCTAAAGTTGAGAAAGGCCAGAGAGCCGAAGAGAACCATGTATCCAGAGTATCGGGATCCTGATGAATATGCTCGCTGCCGCAATGAGCGCACTTTTCGGGAGCAGTTCTTGCAACAGTGATTTCGCCGCAGTCATCGCAGTACCATGCGGGAATACGGTGACCCCACCAGAGCTGACGGGAAATACACCAGTCACGGATATTCTCAAGCCAGTGGAAATATACCTTTTCAAATCTCTGAGGAATGAACTTTGTTTCGCCGTTCTTAACAGCGTCAATTGCGGGACCTGCAAGAGGCTTCATCTTTACAAACCACTGCTTTGAAACTCTCGGTTCAACAACTGTTGAGCAGCGGTAGCAGGTTCCGACATTATGGGAGTAATCCTCAATTCTTACAAGAGCGCCCTCTGCCTCAAGCGCCTTGACGATTGCCTTACGTGCAGTCATTGTATCCATACCTGCAAACTCGGGATAATCGTCAACAATTTTAGCGTCGGGAGTAAGAACATTGATAACCTCAAGGTTATGGCGAAGACCGACCTCGAAGTCGTTGGGGTCATGGGCAGGTGTGATTTTAACAACGCCTGTTCCGAAATCCATCTCAACGTATTCGTCGGCAACAACGGGAATTTCTCTGTGAACAATGGGAAGAATAAGAGTCTTGCCCACAAGATCACGATATCTTTCATCGTTGGGGTTGACCGCTACGGCAGTATCGCCTAAAAGTGTTTCAGGCCTTGTGGTTGCAAGCTCAAGGTATCCGCTGCCATCCTTGAAGGGATAGCGAAGATGCCAGAAATGACCTGCTTTCTCCTCATACTCAACCTCAGCATCGGAAATCGAAGTAAGGCAATGAGGACACCAGTTGATGATTCTTTCGCCTCTGTATATAAGTCCCTTTTCATAAAGGTGAACGAAAACTTCATTGACAGCCTTGCTGCATCCTTCATCCATTGTGAAGCGCTCTCTGTCCCAGTCGCAGGAGGAGCCCATCTTTTTAAGCTGCTCAATAATTCTTCCGCCGTACTGGGCTTTCCACTCCCATGCACGCTTTAAAAAGCCGTCTCTGCCGATATCGTCCTTTGTAATGCCCTCTTTGCGCATTGCCTCAACAATCTTTGCCTCTGTTGCAATTGAAGCATGGTCTGTACCGGGAAGCCAAAGTGTATCAAAGCCTGCCATTCTGTGATAGCGGATAAGAATATCCTGAAGGGTGTTGTCAAGAGCATGTCCCATATGAAGCTGACCTGTGATATTCGGTGGGGGCATAACTATTGTATAAGGTTTTTTATCCTTGTCCAAAGGTGCATGAAAATAACCGCCGTCAAGCCATGAACGGTAAAGTCTATCTTCAACCTCGGAGGGATTGTATTTTGTTGCAAGTTCCTTTGCCATTTACGGATTCCTCCCTAAAGCTTGTTTATACCGATTTTGTATCGTTTCAAACGTATAACTAATATATTATACAATAGAGCCTGCTTTTGTCAAGAATTGCAGCAAAGCATCAGAATGAGAAAAAGAAAGGAGTCTGCACAAAACACAGACTCCCTATAATTGAAATTTATTTCAGTCCTTTTTAATCAGTCCCTTTACTATTAAATAGAGACTTATAAGGAAACATACCGCAGCTCCAACCGCTCCGGAAACGGAATTTCCTCCCATAAAAATGACGCATATTCCGGCAAGAACAAGGAAGTATATTCCCAAAAGCATTATTTTAACCGATTTCATGTTACAAGCCACCTATCTTTTATACATAATCGTAAATAGACAAAGTTTCTCCATAATACTCATCCAGTATACCAAATACCGAGAAATCTACAGAACCAGATGTAAAATTAACCGATAAATCTGGTCCAACACATTTATGACCATAAGCTGCCTGTATTCCTCCATCTGTATTATACAACGAACATTGAAATCTTAAATATGCAGTTATATAATAATCAAAATCATGCGCTTCGCTACCTGAATATGTTGATTCAAACATATTAAATCTTAATGCAACACCTCCTACTCCTGTTGAATATTCAAAGGAAATATCATCAGGATTATTAGAACCTGAAAATTTATAAATTTCATTATTTACGTAGTGTCTAGAAATCAAAGCTCCATCAGAAACCCTATATTCCTTACTTAATTCATAAAAATATCCACAATCATCATAACTATTATCATATGTTGCTGTACTTGCTATTGCCAAAACATCTTGAGTTTTAAAAAAAGGTTCCTTTAACCAAAGTGCCTCAGCAGAAACGATATAATAAGATCTATCAGCTTTTTCTCCACCTACTGCATAAGCAGTAGTAGTAAGTCTTAAATAACCGTTTTTTGAATCTGTTACTATTGTATTCTTGTCTTCGTATATTGAACTGATGGTATTATTTATCCTAGCGAAATACTCACCATCGACAGTTAAATTGTCTAAAGTTATAAGCTCATTGGCAACGTCACATTTTGATAAATATACTTGCTGACCATTAGGTTTTAACTTTATATAATTTGTTGTTTGAATACAATCTGTAAATGTTAACGCTTCAAGTATCTTGTCTTCCGGAAGTCGAGCAATTACACTTTCACTTTCACCAATACATCTATAGATCAATTTGGACACTTCAACATTTGAAAGAGTCGGATATTTTTTACGTAATTTATTATTTAACGTGTCAATTTTTTTAATATTTTTTATTTCGCTTCCACTTTTATTTGTATAGCATGATATTTCAAGATATTCTTTAGCTAGTTGATTTACATTTATACTTTCAACTGATGTATCCATTGATAATGCAGTTGCTGAAATACAAAACGAAAACATAAAAGCGAAAGTAAAGAACATAGAAAGTACAATAACATATGTTTTTTCATAAAAAACCTCCTAACATGTATTTAATTAGCCCATAAGCACTTTTAAAATTTAAAACGATATGTATGAATAAAAAAATATCCACACATACCAATAAAAAGAAATTTCAAACAGCACCTTTTACACATACAACATCCGCCCTTAAAAGCAACATAAATAAAAAATAAAAAAGTAATATGATTTTATTGTTTGTTTTGCTTATGTATAATTATACTATAATTATATTATCTCGTAAAGATACACTCTAAACTTTGATTAAAATGCAAGATTTGCAATTTGATATTGCAAAAATCTTTTCATTGTGATAGAATATGCAAGGTTTAGCAAAATTTTTGAATAATTTTCTGGGAGGATCAGCACAATGGCAGTGTATGAAAAAATGTCAGCGGCAGAGCTTGTCGCTCTCGAAAAAGAGCTTTCAAAGGAATATGAAAGCTTCAAAGCAAAAAATCTCAAACTTGATATGTCCAGAGGTAAGCCCGGCGCAGATCAGCTTGATATCACAAACGAGCTTTTAAACTCAGTTAATGAGCAGAGCGGTTACTGCGATGAAACCGGCTTCGACTGCCGCAACTACGGCGTTCTCGACGGTATCCCCGAGTGCAAAAGACTTTTTGCTGAAATTCTTGAAGTTGAGCCTAAAAACATCATCGTCGGCGGCAACTCCAGCCTTAACATGATGTTCGACTATATCGCTCAGTGCATGACTCACGGCGCAGGCGCAGAACCCTGGTGCAAACAGGGCAAAATCAAATTCCTCTGCCCCGCTCCCGGATATGACAGACATTTCGGCATTCTCGAATACTTCGGCATCGAAATGATCACCGTTCCCATGAAAGAGGACGGCCCCGACATGGATATCATCGAAGAAAACGTTAAAGATCCTTCCGTTAAAGGTATGTTCTGTGTACCAAAATACTCAAACCCTGAGGGAAAAACTTTCTCAGAAGAGGTTGTAAAGAGAATCGCTGCTCTTAAACCTGCAGCAAAGGATTTCAGAATTATGTGGGATAACGCTTACTGCGTACACCATATTTCCGAAAACCACGACGAGCTTCTCAACATCTTCCCCCTTTGTAGAGAGAACAACAACTCAGACATGGTTATAGAGTTTACTTCAACTTCTAAAATCACATTCCCCGGCGCCGGCGTTGCAGCTCTTGCAGCTTCCGACAACAACATCGCAATGATTAAAAAGCGTATGGCAATGCAGACAATCGGCTACGATAAGCTCAATCAGCTTCGCCATGCAAGATACTTTAAGGATGCAAATGGCGTAAATGAATACATGAAGCGCCATGCAGCAATTCTTGCTCCTAAGTTCCAGGCTGTTCTCGACTGTCTTGAAAGCAATCTCGGCCCGGCAGGCGTTGCAAAGTGGACTAAGCCCAACGGCGGTTACTTCATCAGCCTTGATGTTATGGACGGCTGTGCAAAAGAAGTTGCAGCTCTTTGCTCACAGGCAGGAGTTAACCTCACCCCCGCAGGAGCTACCTACCCCTACGGCAACGATCCCAGAGACCGCAATATAAGAATTGCTCCCTCCTATCCTCCCGTTGATGAGCTTAAACTTGCAGCAGAGCTTCTCTGCCTTTGCGTAAAGCTTGTAAGCGTAAGAAAGCTTATTGAAGAAAACTGAAAATAACCCATAAAGGAAGGGACTGCTTCGGCAGTCCCTTTTGTTTTTATATACAGTCAATTATTGATGATTTTAAGACAGCACATCTTCAATAAGTTTTATCATATCCCTGTCCGCTTTATACATCAGGCCGCCGCTTTCCAAAAGTTCGGAATTTTTAACGATAACTTCCTTTTCTCTGCTGCCGGATGAAAAAGTTATTTTATACTCATATCCCGCAGTAAAAATTCTGATACCCGAAACACCGGCATCGGTTTCGGAAAGCTCTTTAATAAAAACAGCTTTCGTTTCTTCATCCAAAACAAATTCTTCTCCTGTGTTTCCACTTTGAATTTGGATTTTTTCCGCTTCCTCCGGAAACGGTGAACTTACTGCAATTACGGCTCCTGCCACAACTGCCGCTGCTAAAACTATTAAAATTATAATTATAAATTTTTTCTTCACCGCAAAGACTCCTTCCCCTTAAATTGAAAGTTCATCTCTTAAGATTCAAGAAAGGAGGAAACAAAGATTAAATACTTTCCCTCTTTTTCACGCTCAGTGCCAGAATGAAAATAACGGCTAAAAGTGCTGTAATTGCCGCTGCACAGACGCCATAAAATCTGAATCCCAATCCCATTAAAAACGGCACAAAGGAAATAACTGCTGCTAAACCTGATAGAGTTGCAAGTGCTTTATTAAGCTTTTTACTTTTTCGGAAACAAAGTATTATACACAAAACGAGAATCACACAGGAAAGAACTGCCGTAATAAGGGGAGAAAAATTAGCATAGCCAAAAGGTCTTAAATCAAAATAGGAATATGTCTCTCTGTACTCAGTTACACCGTCAGAAAATACACAGACTGCGCCATAAGGCAAGATTTCAAGAATTAAAGTCAGAATCGATAAAACAGTCATGGCTATTTTTCTTTTGAACATGAAAAACACTCCTTCCAGATGTCATTTAATGTATCAATAAATTTTTGCAGCACCGCTTGTGTATTTGCACATAAAAATAAATATTATACCTATTTTTTATCATAATTATTATACATCAAATAATTAATAAAGCAATCCCGATACACTTTCATATATTAAATCCTACATTTTACAATTTATGTACTTTAAATTATAAATCTAACTATTGCACATAAAAAGGAACTGTTTAAAAACAGCTCCCTTTGTGATAAAATAATTTAAATTAATTATTTACTTTTTCATCCACTGGGCAAAAACAGCCGAAAATAGAAAGAGTCCGAAAGTTCTCTTTATACACTGCACAAGCTCATCACGGATTATTATTGTACTGTGGAACTCAGTATAAACTCCCGCTATGCCAGAAAGAATAAATGCGGCTGAAAGCATAACAGTAACGGATATTATCCCCCATTTTAAAATAAACCTTGTAACGGGAGTAAGGGTATTGAAAGTATCCGCAAAAAAATCTTTGACTTTATGTAATATACACATTCTGATCACCGATTACATTTTATTATAAGCAACAAGCCGACGGCAACGGCAAATTTTTTCCATAGGAGGAAGCAGCAATGAAAATCGGAGCATCATCCGCCTGTTTTTATCCCCTTGAAACCGAAAAATCAATAAAAGCTTTAGGCGAACTGGGATTTGAGCTTGCTGAAATTTTCGTCAATGCGGAATGTGAGCTGAGCGGAAAAATATTTGAAGAAATAAAATCCACTGCCGACCACTACGGAATTTCATTTACTTCAATGCATCCGTTTACCTCTTTTGCGGAATCAAATATGCTTTTCAGCGCATATAAACGACGCTTTACTGACGGACTCGAGTTTTGCAAAAAATATTTTGATGCATGTAATAAGCTTGATATCGGTATTCTTGTAATTCACGGATGCAAAAAGAGATATCCAATATCAGATGAGGAATATTTTGAAAGATTCGGTATTCTCTGCGAAAATGCCGCCCGGTTCGGGATTATCACCGCACAGGAAAATGTCGTCGACTTTAAAAGTGAATCGCCGGAATTTCTCTCAAGAATGCGTTTGGCTTTGGGAGACAAATTCAAAATGGTATTCGATATAAAACAATCAGTAAGAACCGGGATTGAACCCATACCCTTTGCAAAAGAATTTTCAAAAGATATAATTCATCTGCATCTGAGTGATTATACAGATGAACTCATATGTATTCCTCCCGGAAAGGGAAACTTCGATTTCGCCGCTCTTTCAGCAGTTATGAAAGAGGCCGGATACAAAGGTGCAGGAGTTATTGAGCTATACAATAACGGATACAAACAACCCCAAGAAATAGCCGAAAGCAAAAAATATCTTCAGAAAATAGGATTTTGATTACATTGTGACTTTTATAAACTATATCTTGTGTTTTTTCTCTGCTTTTGTTATAATAATGCCGACATATAAGTAAATTTAAGAGGAGCGGATGTGATTAAATGAAATGTCCTTTTTGCGGATATGAGGAAAGTAAAGTTATAGATTCAAGACCTACCGATGAGGGTGAAAGAATACGCCGCCGCCGTGAGTGCATCAAATGCGGCAAACGTTTCACCACTTATGAAATAATTGAGAGTGTACCTATAATTGTTGTTAAAAAAGATAAATCCCGTGAAGCTTTCGACAGAGACAAACTTCTCGGAGGAATGCTACGTGCATGTGAAAAAAGACAGGTTTCCATTGATACCCTTGAAAACGCAGTGACAGAGATTGAAGCTACTTTGCAGAACTCACTTGACCGAGAAGTAACCTCAGTTCATATCGGTGAGCTTGCAATGGAAAAGCTGAAAGAAATAGACGAAGTTGCCTATGTGCGTTTTGCTTCAGTATACAGACAGTTCAAAGACATAAACACTTTTATGGAAGAACTTGCAAAGCTTCTCAACGAAAAATAAGCTAATCAAAAAGCCGTTTTAAAACGGCTTTTTCTTTTAAGTTAAATTGCAGCATTCAAATTTAAACTTAAAATATAAAAAAACTCCGCAGTTTCAAAAACATAATGAAACTACGGAGTTTTTCTGTTATGTACCTTCATCATACGATTACCTTGAAGATAAGCTTCAGGAAATGAAGAACTCTCATTGCAAGCCAAGAAGCCATTCTTTGCGCCTCCTTTATATAGAAATTTAATTTCTAATTTATTTTATGTTTATATTATATCACTGATTTTTAAGATTGCAAGATATTTTTAATAAAAAAATAAACTTTTTTTATTTTTTTAAGTTAAAAATGACTATAAACTTAATTTTTACATATAAATACATATTATTTTAAAATCTTACAAAAAAAGCACCGCATATAGCGGCGCTTTTTGTCTTATAACTGCCTGTGCATCGCCCTATTTATTTCTTCAAGGCGTTTTGCATACATATCCTTAAGTGTTTGAGGAGCTTTAATTTTTATCTTTGCTCCAAACTGGAAAAGCCATGATACAAGCCCTTCGCTGATTCCCGCCTGTGCTTTCACCACAAATGTTCCGATATCATAGGGCCTATACTCTCCGTCCGAACCGAACCGATCTGAGATGTCCTCTATAATGCTGTTGTCGCACACCAGCTGAATTTCTGCTATCTCTCCCGAAAACATGTTGAACACCTTTTCGGTATAATCGGCAACATCAAAAAATTCACGGTATTCGGATACTTCCGAAAAATGTCTCGCCTCTTCCTCTGCAACTTTGGCACGCTGTATTCTGTCCACTCTCAAATGCATCAGATTATCATATTTTCCGTTATTGGCAATTAAATAATAGTGCTCACCTGCCCATGTAAGAGCATAAGGTGTAACGGTGAATTCCTTAACCTGAGCTGACAGGGATTTTTCAACAATACATCGCCTTGCATATTTGATATTAAGCTGCTTTCCCGAATCAATAGCACTATGTATTGCATTAAGTACACCCATTGCGTCTGCCGCTCCCGATTTGGAATCCTTTACGGAAATTTTAGACAGGATTTTTTCCGATTCATATTCGCTTAAAGAAGACAAAACCTTTTTTATAAGGGTGCTCTTTTTATCCTCTGGTAGAAAATCCGCAGCCTGTACTGCATCCGTCAGAAGATGCGCTTCCGAAATCTCAAGGCGTCTCTTTCCCAGATAAAAACCATTTTTCGGAACTCGCATATGTACAATTTCAAATCCGTATTCACGCAAGGTTTCTATATCATTGTATATGGATTTTCTTTCCGCCTTGATTCCTCTTTTTTCAAGCTCTTCACACATTTCCGACGTTGTAAGCATATGCTCGCTGTCGGTCTTTTCAGTGAGAACATCTATGAGACTTAGAATCTTAAGCTTATATTTGCTGTTGCCTGCCAAAATCTACTCTCCTTTTCGGGTACGCTTAATATTTCAGCTTTTCGTTAAGCTCCTTTATGGTATCCTCATCAATTTTTACTTCCTCACGGTCATAGGTAAGTATGCCGTTTACTTCAAGCTCAACATCGCTGAGCTGAGTATATACAAGTCCGCTCAGTCCTTTCGGAACAAGGGGCAAAATCTGATTTTCCATCAGCTTTCTGTATGCTGCTGTAAGCTCTGCCTTTCCCTTGTACATCTGATATCCAAAGCTTCGCTTTTTATCGAATACATGACCGTCAATTACACTGCTGTATCCACCGTATTCGCTGACAACATATACTCTCTCATCTTTTGGATTAACTTTGGGAATTGGCAGAATATACTGATGAACGCTTCTTAAATCGCCGACGCCACGGTCAAACCATCCGCTGGCATGGTCTATAACTCTTGTGGAATCTTCTTCCTTTACAAGCTGAGTAAGACGTACTGTATCAAACTGTCCCCAGCCTTCGTTGAAAATTACCCAGCAATAAATGGATGTGAAAAAGCGGAGATCATCTATCATCTCAAACAATTCTTTCTCAAAATCCTTGCGGTTATAGTGATTTGTTCTGCCAAAGAAAAAGTAATTTGTATCTTTGGGAATTATGTGAAGTTTTGAAAAAAGTCCCGAAAGCATCATGCTTGTATGTCCACCACTTACCATATCCTGCCATACAATCATGCCAAGCCTGTCGCAGTGATAATACCATCTTGCAGGCTCCACTTTAATATGTTTTCTGAGCATATTAAAGCCAAGAGATTTCATCTTCTCAATATCGTATACCATACTCTCATCGGTTGGAGGAGTAAGCTGGCTTTCACACCAGTATCCCTGGTCGAGAAGTCCCCTTTGGAAATATGGCTTATTGTTAAGGAAAAGACGGCTGATGCCATCTTTATCTTTGCCAACTGAAAATTTTCTCATGCCAAAATATGTTTCAGCTGTATCAGTTTCGGCTCCGTCCTGCATAAGTGTTACCTTTACATCGTAGAGATTAGGTTCCTCCGGTGACCAAAGTTTTGGATTATCAAGGCTTATCCAGTCGCCGCTCTTTACAGTTACCTGAGCTTTGCTCTCTCCCTTAAAGGAAATTTGAAGGTTAAATTCGCCTTGATCTAAAGAAGATTTACCGAAAAACTGCACTCGGTTATTATCTATATCCGGTACAAACCATAATTTTTCAATGTGGTTTTCCTTAACTGGCTCCAGCCACACAGTCTGCCATATTCCGGAAGTTGCCGTATACCATATGCTTCCCGGCTTCTGCGCTTGCTTTCCCCTCTGCTGTTCGCCTTTGTCCGACGGGTCATAGACCTTTACGGTAAGAGTATTATCTCCGTCTTTAAGAAGGTCGGTGATATCAAATGTAAAAGGAGAATATCCGCCCGTATGATAGCCTACTTCCTTTTCGTTTACCCAGATTCTGCACTTCCAGTCAACGGCTCCGAAATTAAGAAGCACTCGTTCCCCTTTCCATGTCTCAGGAACGGTAAAGGTACGCTCATACCAAAGGTTTTGATTCTCATTGAGCGCCTTGCCCACTCCTGAAAGATAGCTTTCTACACCGAAGGGAACAAGTATTTCACCCTGAAATCTCTGTGGTCTTTTTATTGTACATGGCAAAATCGCATAATTATATTTTCCGTTAAGATTTTTCCACCGCTCTCTTCTCAGCTGCGGTCTCGGATATTCCGGCAAAGGACAGTTTTTGTCCACTTTATCCGTCCATCTTGATTTAAGCTGTTCCATTGTTTTTCCTCCGTTATATTTTTTCCAAAGCTGCAATTGACTTTCCGTGCAGGTTTGGTATAATATATAAGTTGTCATGCGGATATGGCGGAACTGGCAGACGCACTAGACTTAGGATCTAGCGGAGCAATCCATGCAGGTTCGATTCCTGTTATCCGCACCAGGCTGAGCCTGGACGCATTTTGCGTTCCAGGTTTAGCTTTTTCTTTTTGCTTCTCACTGGCATTAAAGCTGGTATTTCATTAATTAAAATTTCCAAATCGGAGCAAGCTTTGTATCGCTTGCTCCGATTTTTTTCAAAAATCAGAGCGCACTCACGACGCTGCTCCTCCTCTTCCGGAAAAGACTACGCTCTCTTCTCCTGTTTGTAAACGCATTCACTGCGGCTCTCAGTCGCTATCACTCTTTTGCGGTATCGCCTCCCTATGGTCGGCTTTTATATTAATATATTTCAATGACTGTTTTCAGACGCATTTTGCGTTCAGACTCAGTTTTTTTATTTTACTTTAAATTCACGCAGTTAAGGTTTATTTGTAATAAAGTAAACTTTATACTCTTTACACAAAATTTTTGCATGTACAACAATTATACCACAGCAAAAAGTATATGGCAATAAACGACCTTGACTGAAAAAAATAAAACATTTTCGGTCAAGGTCACTATTTTCTTTAATATCCTATAACTTTATTATTCGCTGATAATACACAAAATCCCACGAAGCTTTCGCTCCGTGGGATTGATAGTTTATTATGCAGTTTATTAAGCTTAACAGTAAAACTGTATAGCCTTATTTTTTCATAGCGATTGCCTGCTTTGCCTTTGCAACAATGTGCTCAGCATCAAGGCCGTAAAGATGAAGAAGCTCTACTGCGGGGCCTGAACGTCCGAATGTATCCTCAACGCCAAGCTTTACAACGGGAACAGGATAGTTTCCGCAGATAACCTCAGAAACAGCTCCGCCGAGTCCGCCGATTACGTTGTGCTCCTCAGCGGTTACGATTGCGCCTGTCTCTTTAGCGGCTTTGATTACAATATCCTTATCAAGAGGCTTAATTGTAGCCATGTTGATAACTCTTGCATTGATTCCCTCTTTTTTGAGTTCTTCTGCTGCCATGAGAGCTTCGTTTACCATAAGGCCTGTTGCGATAATTGCAACATCGTTACCTTCTGTAAGCTCAACGCCCTTACCGATCTGGAAATCATAGTCCTCGTCAAAGATTCTCGGCACTGCAAGTCTGCCGAATCTCAGGTAAACAGGTCCTTCGTACTCAGCAGCAGCGAAAACTGCCTTCTCTGCCTCAACATCATCGGCAGGGTTAAGGATTACCATACCGGGGATTGTACGCATAAGTGCGATATCCTCACAGCACTGGTGGCTGGCTCCGTCCTCACCAACGGAAATACCTGCATGAGTTGCGCCGATTTTTACGTTGAGATGAGTATATCCGATTGAGTTTCTAACCTGCTCAAAAGCTCTGCCTGCTGCGAACATTGCAAAGGAACTTGCGAAAACAATGTGACCTGTTGCTGCAAGACCTGCTGCAATACCAATCATATTGCTCTCGGCAATACCTGCGTCATAGAACTTATCAGGAAATGCCTTTTTGAACATACCTGTCTTTGTAGCCGCTGCAAGGTCAGCGTCCATGACAATAAGATTATCATATTTTTCGCCCAGCTTTACAAGGGCTGCTCCGTATCCCTCACGGGTTGCCTTTTTAATTACATCTGCCATGATTTACGCCTCCAGTTCTGCCAAAGCGGCCTTTAATTCGCCCATTGCTGTTTCATACTGCTCTGCATTGGGAGCTGTTCCGTGCCATGAGCACTGATTCTCCATAAAGGAAACTCCCTTGCCTTTGATTGTCTTTGCAACAATCGCTGTGGGCTTGCCTTTACATTCTTTAGCTGCTTTGAAAGCTGCATCAATCTGATCAAAGTCGTGGCCGTCGATTTCGATTACATTCCAGCCGAAAGCCACAAACTTCTCAGCTATGGGATATACGGAGTTAACTTCTTCAAGTGTTCCGTCAATCTGAAGATTGTTGTTATCTATAACAGCTACGAGATTGTCAAGCTTCTTTGCCGCTGCGAACATTGCAGCCTCCCAAACTTGACCTTCACCAAGTTCACCGTCACCGAGAACTGTATAAACACGATAGCTGCTGCCGTCATGTTTTCCGCCCAGAGCCATACCAACGGCTGTTGAAATTCCCTGGCCGAGAGAGCCTGTGCTCATATCAACGCCGGGAGTCATCTTCATGCTGGGATGTCCCTGAAGTCTCGAATCGCTCTTACGAAGGGTTTTGATTTCCTCAAAGGGGAAAAAACCCTTAAGCGCTAAAGCGGAATAAAGTGCGGGAGCTGTATGTCCCTTTGAAAGGACAAATCTGTCTCTCTCCGGAGAAGCGGGATCCTTGGGATCCACATGCATCTCGGCAAAGTACAGATAAGTCAGTATATCGGCTATTGAAAGAGAGCCGCCGGGATGTCCCGATTTGGCGTTAAAAGTACCCTCTATAACGCCCATTCTTACTTTGCACGCAGTAACCTGAAGTGATTTTTTAAGCTGTGCGTCCAATTTAATTCCTCCTTGCCTTTGCAAATTATCTTCAATGTATTCAAGGAAATCCCCGACTGCACCCTTATTACAGTGGCACGCCTGGTATTTCGCAATTGACTTTATATATTTCGGAGCCTGACCGCAGGCAGCCGGAAGCGCCACGGAGCAGAGCATATCCTCATCATTATAGTAATCTCCGATTGCGGCGGTATTACACATATCAATGCCCATAATTTCTGCAAGTTTTCTCACCGCATGACCTTTACCAGAACCTCTTTCAATCATTTCAAAGGAAATCGGCGATGTACGTGTAAAGTAAAGCTTTCTGCCGCCCTCCTCACGAGAACGGTTAAGAAGCTTTCCGCAAAAAACAGGCAGTGTAAGAAAAATAACCTTACCCCATTCACCGTCAGGCACTTCTTCAATGCTTCTGCAATATTTATGAGGAAGCCTGTCGCCGTAAACCTGCAAAGATGAAAACAGCCCTTCACGGAGAATATAGACTACATCTTTTGTAAAAATCTCAATCTCCACGAAAGGAAAACGGTAATAAATACTCCTGACCAAATCCTTTCCGGTTTTGCCGATTTCGTTATACCAAAGCCATTTCTGCTTTTTAAAATCGTAAATACCTGAACCGGTCATTACAATGGCAGGTGTGGAGTTATCAGGCAGACGCTTGTAGTTTCTCTCCAGTGAAACTTTGGCACGGCTTGAAGCAAGAGCAAAATTTCCGCCTTTTTCGGTAAATGACTTGATTGCGTTATAATTACGTCTTGGCATAAAACGGAACTTATTGTTAAGGGTTCCGTCAATATCCGACACAACAAGCCATTTTGAAAACACGTTGTCGTTATCTTTTTTCATTCTCAATTTTCCTTAAAAAGCTTGTGAAATATTCCGGCAATTCACTGGTAATTTCCATGTATTCGCCGGTTTTAGGATGGACAAAGCCAATAAGTCCCGCATGGAGACACTGCCCGCCCAATTCCTTAATAACTTTTTTAGGGCCGTAAATGGGATCCCCTGCAACGGGATGTCCCAAATAAGCCATATGAACCCTTATCTGATGGGTTCTGCCTGTTTCAAGGCGCAAACGCATATGACTGAAAGAAGCATACTCCCGTATCACCTCATAGTGGGTAACAGCATGACGGGAATTTTTCATTGTGACGGCCATCTTTTTTCTGTCAGATGGATTTCGTCCGATAGGAACATCCACAACTCCCTCGGGCTCCTTGAATCTTCCGTAAACCACCGCCTGATATTCACGGCGGAATGAATGTTCCTTTATCTGCTGGGCAAGGCTCCTGTGGGCAAAGTCATTTTTGGCTACCATCAGAAGCCCGCTTGTATCCTTATCTATTCTGTGCACTATTCCCGGACGCATTACTCCGTTTATCCCCGAAAGGCTGTCGCCGCAGTGATAAAGCAGAGCGTTTACCAAAGTACCCGTATAATTTCCTGCTGCGGGATGCACTACCATATCCTTTGGCTTATTTACCACAAGCAAATATTCATCCTCATAGCGTATATCAAGGGGAATATTCTCAGGCACTGCCTCAATAGGCTCCGGGTCAGGCATATTTATGCAGATTCTGTCCCCTGCGTTTACCTTTAAGCTCTTTCCCGCAGGCTTACCGTTAACTGTTATATCTCCGCTTTCAATAAGCTGCTGAGCCCGTGAACGGGTTACATCAGCCACAAGCAGCGAAATACATTTATCTATACGGCTTCCGCTGAGCTCTTCCGGTATACTGAAAATTGCGCCCTCAATCATTTTCCTTTTCCTTTGCGGCTTTTTCAGCCTTTTCCTTTTTCGCAGTTACAATAATATCGTATACAAGATACACAATAGCCACAGCGGCTCCGACAGTCACAAGACAATCGGCAAAATTGAAAACAGGAAATTTGAAAAAGGTAAACTCAAAATAATCTATTACATATCCTCTGAAAATACGGTCAATAAGATTGCCTATACCGCCGGCGGTTATAAGTACAATACTCCAGTGAAGAATTTTTGAATCGAAAAATTTTCTTCCCAAAGCTATAAGCAGAGCTACAAGCACCACTGCCGTTAAAACGGAAAGCAAAGTTGTATTTCCCGTAAGTGAGCCGAATGCCGCACCTGTATTTTCAAGATAATTAAGTCTTACACCGGGAATAAATCCTGCTGTTCCCATAGGCTTTAAATATAAATCAACCACATACTTAATTATCTGGTCAATAACGGTCAAAAGCGCTATAACTCCAAATGTAACTGCCTGCAACATAAGTAAACCTCTTTATTTTCTCTTGAAAAGATTTCTGAAAGAAATCGGCTCCTCGCCGTAATCATCTTTATCGGAACTGTCCTGAGAAATTGTCTCGTATCCCTCGTCGTCATCGTCGTCTTCTGCTTCATATTCATCGGATAAATCTCCGGAAGCATCGTCAACATCCACTACTGTGTCGAGATTAACGGCAAATTCTCCGCCTGCTATTCCGTTATCCTCCTCGTTGGAAGGTGTTTCAAAGCTTTCAGCTGTCTGCACTGTCTCTGCTGTCTGTGCTGTTTCCTCGGCTTCAGCAGTATACTGAACTTCGGGAACCGGCTCTTCAGCTATAGTCTCGTTTTCACTGTCAGCTAAAGGAGCCTCAGCGTTTTCATCAGCATTGAAAGCTGTGCTCTCATCTGCTGAAACAGGCTCGGGCTTCTGCTCGTTTACCTGCTCAAAAACAGGAGCGCTCTCCTCTTTATTTTCAGGTTCGCTTTCGCTCTCCACAATAAAGGGGATTTTATTAATAAGCTCAATGTGATTTTTATACATGGCAACAAGACTTGCACGGAACTCGCTGACTTCCCTCTTAGTCATTTCAAGAACGAGAGTTTCGTGTGTCACGCTGCGCTTTACTTCATTTATACGCTCATCAGCCTTACGCTGAGCCTCATCAATAATTGCCTGAGCGTTTTTCTTGCTCTCGGAAAGCAGAAGCTCTGATGTAGACTGTGCGGAAGTAATTGTATCATCCGCTTTCTGCTGAGCTTCAGTTGTTATCTGCTCTGCTTTCTGTGATGCGTCGGTAAGTCTCTTCTCCGCATCGGCTTTAGCGTCGCTGATAATTTTATTTGCCATTCTCTGAGCGGTGAGAAGCGCTTCTCTTATATTGTCCTCATCGCTTTTATATTCTTCAACCTTATCGGCAAGAAGTCCTATCTTTTTAAGAAGCTCACCGTTTTCACGGAACATCTGCTCATAGGATTCGCAGACCGATGCAAAAAAGTCATCTACCTCGGAAGCACGGTATGTGCCTCTGCCTGAAGCGGAAAACTGGTGATTCCTGACCTGTGCAGGAGTTAACATAATTCTCTACCCCCAATCAAAAATCAATCAAAGAACATTCCGTTATTTTCAAGCTTGTCGAGAATATCTCCGCCTATAACATCAACATCATAGGGAGTTATCATAAATGTCTTTTTGGCAACTCTCTTTACCTGACCTCTGTTTGCATAGGCAACACCGCTGAGAAAGTCGACAATTCTTCTTGAAACCTCTTTGTCGGCAGACTCAAGGTTGAGAACAACTGTCTTTCTTGCGTTAAGGTGATCGGCAATTGACTGAGCATCCTCAAACTGCTCGGGCTGTACAAGAACAACCTGAACCTGTGCGGTTGTGTTGATGTTTACAACTTTATCTGTATTGGAAGCAACACGCTCTACTCTTCTGGGAGCAGGCTTTTCATACTCTTCGTATTCGTCTTCCATATCTTCTGTACCCTCAAACTCCTCATCATCATAATAATCTTCGTCCGATGAATTTACAATCCTCTTGATTTTATCAATAAACTCCATTTCAAAATCCTCCTTATCTGTTTTTGAAAAGTGTATTTTATCAGTATCTTCTGTTGCCGAAAATCGCCGAACCTACACGTACAAGAGTTGAACCCTCTTCAACAGCCTGGCAATAATCGCCGGACATTCCCATAGACAGAATATCCATACTGATATTATCTATTTTTTTGCTTCTCATGTCAATAAACAGTTTATACATATTTTTAAAAAATCCTCTTGCCTGCTCGCTGTCCTCTGAAAAGGGCGGAACAGTCATAAGACCCTTTACCTTTATGCCCGGCATTTCAGCAGCCGCATAAATAAGCTCCTCAAGCTTTGACATTTCAAGTCCCGTTTTGCAGTCCTCACCTCCGATATTGACCTCAATAAGAACATCGGTTACTATTCCCAAAGCTTTAGATCGGTTTGAGATTTCCTCGGCAAGATGCAGACTGTCAAGTGACTGTATCATGCTCACTTCGCCCACTATCTTTTTCACCTTGTTTGTCTGAAGATGTCCGATAAGATGAGCTTCGCAGTTTTCAAGATTCAGAAATT
Source organism: uncultured Oscillospiraceae bacterium (assembly GCA_900540535.1). Classification (GTDB taxonomy): domain Bacteria; phylum Bacillota; class Clostridia; order Oscillospirales; family Acutalibacteraceae; genus UMGS263. The sequence continues at coordinate 39,887 of UQGM01000005.1, forward strand.
CCTTTTTGGACATAAATTCCTGCACCTTGTTTTCACCTATAAGATCAATGCCCTGGGAAATGGCATAATTAATATATTCAGGCTCAACGGTTTTTGTAACCGCCATGAGCTTTATTTCCTCCGGCTTTCTGCCGCTTCTTATAGCCGCCTCGGCGATATTTTCCCTTACGGCTTTAAGATTTTCTCCGACTCTTTCAAAGCCTTTATCCAACAACTTTTCCGTCATACAAATCCTTCCCTTTTATAATTATTTCATCATATATTCTCAAATATCCCGGTTCTTCCTCGGGGTTTACTTTCTCCACTACCGAATATTCCTCAGTGGAATAAAGTATCTTTATTTTACGGAATTTTATACGGTTTCCGCTGAGTACATAAACACCCATTTCTCCGTCCACCTTGCGTATTGCCTCGTTTGAAACTCTGTATCCTTTATATTCATTTTTAATGATCTGTACATCTTCAAATCTAAGGTGGGTTATGTCTTCACTCATTTCATTGGCTCTAAGTATAACTGTGCTTGTACCCTCTCCGCCGTCATTAATAGTATCAATAACAGCGAAAACCTCTCCTACAGAAGAGTTCGGGAAATTGACTTTTATGGTTTCGTCAATTTCAAGTCCCACAGTGTTTTCCGTCGGCACGTTGCAGACTATGTACCAGTCAAATCTGCCGACGATTTTTCCCATTGCATCGGAAGGAATATTGGGCTTTGCGGCAATTATATTATCTACATCCTTAGGCAATAAAGAGGATACGCTGTCGTAATTAGCGGCAGTTTCATATCCGTCAATTACGCTTATATAATACCCTGAAACCGGTGCGGATATTGTATTATAATTGCTTTTTCCTCCCTTTAAAGCGGCAAGCTCATTGCTGAGCTCAGTGATTTTTGCATCGAAATCTATTGCCGTTCCTATTGCAATCTGACGGCTTGTAATGCTTCCTGCAACATCTTTTGCACTTTGTGAAAAATCAGCAAAATCGCCCTTATCTATGATATCAAGACATTTGTCAAAATTCTTCTTTATCTCCTCATCAAGAAGTGTTGCATCGATGGTTCCCACATCGGATTTATTACTCATTATCTGGTAATACTCAATTTCTTCCTGAATCTTTAATATCTGATTGTAGTTTTCAGCTCCCGCTTCATCGGAAAAAATAAGGGCAACTGCATCGTCCTTTGCAACACGCTTTCCGTCAGCGGCGATTGAAACCACCGTTCCCGGTGTGCTGTTTTTTATATAGGACTCATCTCGGATTACTACCGCTTTGGCATCTATTGTATCACGTGTGTCATACACATATGCCGTTTCAGTAACATAGGGATTAAATGATATTGCATATATCTGATAACCTATATATGCCAGCAGGCTGATTCCTGCAAAAACAGCAACAGCCCTTTTAACTTTTTCCATTGTCTTGCTGTTCATTGTAAAAACTCCTGTTTATTATATCAGAGGCTTTTTCTATAAGCTCTTCAGGTGTATTTTCGTCAATATATAGCCAGTGTATATCCTTGTTTCTTCTGAACCAGGTAAGCTGTCTTTTTGCATACCTTCTTGTGGACTGCTTTAATAGCTCCACACATTCTTCGAGGCTCTTTTCTGAGTCAAGGTAAGGCTTCAGCTCCTTATACCCTATTGCCTGTACGCTTGTCCCGCTGGGATTTCCTCTCCAGTACTCCTCTGCCTCCTCAAGGAGTCCCTTTTTCATCATAATGTCAACTCTTAAGTTTATACGGTCGTAAAGATAATTCCTGTCACGGGCATCCAGACCTATATAAACGCTGTTATAGGGAGTTTCCTTAAGCCGTGAAAGTTCCTTTTGTCTTGTGGCGGTAACTCCCGTAAGCTTATATATCTCCAAAGCCCTTACTATTCGTGTAAGGTCATTTTCATGGAGAACTTCGGCGGATTTGGGGTCCACTGCACGCAGCTCATCCAAAAGGCTATGCACTCCCTCATTTTCCGCTTTGTCAAAAAGACTTTTTCTAAGTTCAAAATCAGTCTGCGCAGGTGTAAACTCGATATTTTGAAGTAGCGAATCAATATAAAGTCCCGTTCCGCCTGCAACAAAAGGAAGCTTTCCCTTTGCTGCTATTTCTGCAATACATTCGCCTGCCATATCCTTAAAGGATGCTACGCTGAATTTTTCATTGGGCTCCGCAAATCCCAGAAGATGATGAGGTACACCCAGCATTTCATCTTCATGGGGTTTCGCCGTTCCTATATCCATGCCTTTATATATCTGCATTGAATCGGCGGAAACTACCTCTCCGCCAAACTTTTTAGCAAGGGATGCCGCAAGAGCCGTCTTGCCCGACGCAGTAGGACCTACAACCGCTGCAATGTTTATTTTTTCCGGCAAGGGGCATCCTCCTTTTTACTGTATTCTGCCAAAGCTCTTTTCGAGCTCGTTTCTGGTCATCTTTATCATAACCGGTCGTCCGTGAGGACAGTATTTTATATCGGGATTTTTTAAAAGCTCGCCGATGAATTTTTTCATCTCATAGTCCGTTGTGGCATCTCCTGCCTTTATTGCGCTGCGGCAGGCTACGGAATGGTAAAGCCAATCGGTTTTGCTGCTTCTTACATCTATCTTATTGGAGGCAAGAGCGGCGGCAAGCTCGCACACAATTTCCGTTATGCTTTCGCTGTCAAGATCCATTGGAGTTTCACGGACTATTACAGTTCCGAAGCCGAAATCTTCAACGGAAAATCCCGCCTTTGAAAACTCCTCAAGGTTTTCCATTATAACCGAATATTCCTCTTTACTGAGAGTGATTGTAACGGGCTTTAAAAGCACCTGACTGAAATGCTCCGCTTCCCTTTTAAGCTTTTCGTATATCATTCTCTCATGGGCAGCGTGCTTGTCAACAATAAGCAGTTCTCCCTCGCACTCAACAAAAATATAGGTTTTGAAAGCTTCGCCTACTATTCTGAAAGTGGGAACGGAAGGTGACTCTTTCTGAGGAGATATTACCGTTTTTTCTTCGGGGACAGTATCCAGATTTTCAGGTTCTGAGCTTTCCTGCCTTTTCTCGGTAAATTCAGATTTTACCTCTTCTTTTGCATTTGTCGGAACTGCCGCTGGGAACTTCTCTTTTTCCTCTTTTTTCTTATCCAGCTTTTTGTAATAATCTGAAAGAGTTGAAACGGGTTCCTCCGCAAAACTTTCGCTTTTATATGTATGTTTTGTGCTGTCCGCTACAAAAAAGGATTTTTTGCTTTCCCTTACCTCTTCCTGTTTTACAGGTTCCGGTTTCGGGATTTCCTTTTTCTTTTCGGGAACAAAAGTGTTTTCACTTTTTGCAGGCTTCTCATCAAAAAAAGTTCTCTCTTTTTTATTTTCAGTATGTGGCGTAAATTTCTCTCTGTACTCAGCGGCAGTCATTCTTATCTGTTCGCCTTTTTGCTCCTTTACAGGAGGCTTTAAAAGGTCGCTTTGACGGCTGCTTTGAGAAAGACGAACTTCCGGCTTTGAAAAATCCTTTGAAAGGCAGCTTTTTACGGCATAGTAAACCGCTTCATAAACCTGCTTTTCATTGGCAAAACGCACCTCGGTTTTAGCCGGATGCACATTTACGTCAACGCATTCATTGGGCATTGTAAGGTGAAGGACACATGCAGGGAATTTACCGATCATAATACTGTCACGGTAAGCGTTTTCCATTGCGCTCATAGCAGTTACAGACTTTACAAGTCTGCCGTTAATAAAGAAAAACTGCATGGCTCTGTTAGCTCTTGAGGCAACAGGCTTTGAGATATATCCCCTTACGCCGACTCCTGAAAGATTATAGTCAACAGGTAGAAGTCCCATAGCGAACTCCCTGCCAAAAATTGCATAAATAGTATCGCCTAATCTTCCGTTTCCCGGAGTCAAAAGCTGCTGCTTTCCGTCACGGATAAAGCGTATGCTTACCTCCGGATGAGAAAGGGCGATTCTGTCAACAACCCCTGCCACGGAGTTTCCCTCAGTGACATCCTTTTTAAGGAATTTCATTCTCGCCGGGGTATTGTAGAAAATATCACGGATTATAAGGGTGGTTCCCGCAGGACATCCCGCTTCGGAAAGCTCTTTTTCCTCTCCGCCCTCAATGGAATATCTTGTACCCATAACGTCGCCGTCGGGTCTTGTCATTACCTCGACCTTGGCAACGGCGGCAATGGAAGCAAGAGCCTCACCTCTGAAACCTAATGTACCGATTCCGGCAAGATCCTCTTCGGTTGCAATTTTACTTGTGGCATGACTTATGAATGCTTTGCGTACATCCTCAGCATCCATTCCGCAGCCGTCGTCAGTTATGCGTATATATGTAATTCCACCGTGCTTTATTTCGATTGTTACGTTTTTTGAACCTGCGTCAATAGAGTTTTCCATTATCTCCTTGACTACTGAGGAAGGCCGCTCAACTACTTCTCCGGCGGCTATAAGCTCGGCTATATGTCGTGGCAAAACGTTTATTCTGCCCATTGCGGTTTTCCTCCTTTCAGGTAATTAATGATACTGTCTAAAGCAGTTTCATCTGACGCTTACTTTCTGTTATAACTATTGACTTATCCCTTATTTATCCGCCAGCTTTATAAGCTCATAGAGCTTTGACATGGCTTCAATAGGTGTAAGGGTATTTATATCTATCTCTTTGAGTTTTTCCACAATCTCGTTTGAAGAATCGGGAATAAGCGAAAGCTGAAGATTTTCTTCCGGCTCTTCTTCCTCCACCGTGACCGCTGCGGGTATATGCCGGGTTTCATGGCCGTTTTCTTCAAGGTCTTTAAGTATTATCCTTGCACGCTTGACAACAGTACCGGGTATTCCCGCAAGCTTCGCAACATCTATACCATAGCTGCCGTCGGCTCCGCCCCTTACTATTCTTCTCAGGAATGTAATATCGTCGCCACGCTTTTTGACAGCTATATTGTAATTCTTAACTCCCTCAATGGTGTTTTCCATTTCGGTAAGCTCATGGTAATGGGTTGCAAAAAGAGTCTTTGCTCCAAGCTTTCTTTTATCGCAGACATATTCGAGAACCGCCTGAGCGATGCTCATTCCGTCAAATGTGGAAGTTCCTCTGCCGATTTCGTCAAGGATAATAAGGCTCTTTGAAGTCGCCTGTGAAAGTATCGCAGCAACCTCGCTCATTTCAACCATAAACGTTGACTGTCCTGCCGCAAGGTCATCGGAAGCGCCTACACGGGTAAAGATACTGTCAGTTATACCTATTCTCGCCTTTGAAGCCGGTACGAAAGAGCCTATCTGCGCCATGAGGACAATAAGCGCTACCTGACGCATATATGTGGATTTACCTGCCATATTGGGTCCCGTGATAATTGCCGCACGGTTTTCGCCGCAGTCAAGAAGCGTATCGTTGGGAACAAAGGGAGCGCCGTCCAGCATTTTTTCAACTACAGGATGACGTCCATCCTTTATTTCGATAACGTCGCCGTCGTCAATATCGGGTCTTACAAAATTACCCGAAACCGCCGCCTCTGCAAATGAGCACAGTACATCGAGCTTTGCAACTGCCTTTGCGGTTTTCTGTATTCTGTGAAGCTGTTCGGAAACTTTCTGCCTTACATCACAGAAAATCTGATATTCAAGCTGCACTATTCTCTCCTGAGCTCCCAGAACCTTTGATTCCAGCTCCTTAAGTTCCTGAGTGATATATCTCTCACAGTTGGCAAGAGTCTGTTTTCTTATGTATTCAGGTGGTACAAGCTCCTTATACGAGTTTGTGACCTCGATATAATAGCCGAACACACGGTTATAGCCGATTTTAAGCTTCTTGATACCTGTGCGCTCCTGCTCTTTTTCCTCGATCTTAGCAAGGTACTCCTTGCCGCCGCCGACGATTTCTCTGAGCGAATCAAGCTCTTCACTGAAACCGTCCTTTATAAGTCCGCCTTCTCGCACTGAAAAGGGCGGATCCTCCGTTATTGCGGCATCAATAAGATCGTGGACATCATCGAGGGTGTCAACGTCCTTTCTGATTTCGCCTAAGAGCATTGAAAAGCGGCCCTCAAGGCGTTCCTTTATGGGAGCTGTATGCTCTACCGTATAGGCAAGAGAACGAAGCTCCCTTGCATTTGCCGAGCCGTAAACAATTCTTGTAAGCAGACGCTCAATATCGTAAACATCGGTTAAAAGAGAAATGATTTCACTTCTTAAAACCATGTTCATCACAAGCTCTTCAACGGCGTTGTGACGCTTTATTATTGCAGCACAGTTTACAAGAGGCTGTTCAATCCAGCTTCTTATAAGTCTTTTACCCATGGCAGTTTTTGTCTTATCGAGAACCCAAAGGAGTGAGCCTTTTTTCTCACGGCTTCGCATGGTTTCAGTAAGTTCAAGGTTTCGCCTTGCGCTGGGGTCAAGCTGCATAAAGCCTGATTCGCTGTAAAAGCTGAAATCTGTTATATTTTCGAGATTTGTCTTCTGGGTTTCATAAAGATAGCTAAGAGCGCATCCCAAAGCGCATACTGCCTGGTGTGCGTTCTCAAGACAATCCAGTGAAAAGTTGTTGAAATGATTTTTGACAACCTCAAGACACTTTTCGTAATCCGTTTTTTCTCCGCTTAAAGGCTCCACCGTCGCTTCGATTTTTTTCGAGAAAAAGTTTCTCAGCTCCGGCATCACAGCCGCATGGGAGTTTACAAGTATCTCTTTCGGGGAATAGCGTCCGAACTCGCTGATAATCCTGCTCTGAGAATTTTCGCCGTCTATTTCAGTAAGCTGCACTTCACCTGTTGAAACATCCACAAAGCAAAGTCCGGCGCAGGTTTCGTCGGAACAGATTACCCCTAAAAAGTTGTTTTTCGACTCGTCGAGCATATTGCTCTCGATTACAGTACCGGGAGTTATGACCCTTATTACCTCACGCTTTACAAGACCTTTTGCAAGAGCGGGATCCTCTGTCTGCTCACAGATTGCCACCTTATGGCCGTTTGCCACAAGACGTGCTATGTATCCGTCTGCGCTGTGGAAAGGCACGCCGCACATTGGCGCACGCTCAGCCTGACCGCAGTCCCTGCCCGTAAGGGTCAGCTCCAATTCCTTGGAAACAGTCTTGGCGTCGTCAAAAAACATTTCGTAAAAGTCGCCTAAACGGAAAAGGAGAATGGTATCGGGATACTGCTCCTTTGTCTCAAAATATTGCTTCATCATCGGAGTGTACTCCGCCATTCTCTTTTTCCTCCTGTTTAAGTCAAATTAATTTTAATTGCCGCTTTTATACGGACTTAAAATTAGTGGCAGCCGCCGCAGCTTCCGCATGAACCTCCGCAGGAATGCTCCTGAACAGGCTCACATGTTGCGGGATCTTCACCGTTTACGCAAAGTGAAAGAAGCTGCATAACATAGTTCATCATGTCGTCTACTTCTTTTCTTGCTGCTTCATATGCAAGCATATTGGGGTTTGACATAATCTTCTCATAAAGCTCACGGAACTGCTTGTCATACTCGCTCATCTTGTCGGCATCTGCTTCGTCGCCTTTGCCGGCTTCCTGCTGGTATGAAAGCTGAACAAGGTTAAGCTTGCCGATCATATCGTTAAGCTCTGTATCCTTATCGTTGTTCTCTCTTGCCTTGCTGAAATTGAGATAGCGCTCATCCTTCTGGATCTCTGCGCCGAGCTGTCTTGTAAGTTCAACTACGCTCATGTTTGTACTCCTTTTATTTTACATTTTCTTTTATAAAAAACTCTGCCCCATAGGCAAAATTAATTATCGCTTATAAGTTCGCCTTCGACAATCCATGTAAGGGCATTTGTAACCTTTACATTTACAAAATTACCTATTACCTTTTCAGGATTATCACATTTGAATCGGATTATTACATTTCCGCCTGTTCTGCCGGAAACATAGCCTTTTTCATCCTGCTCTTCGGCAAGGACCTTTGCAGTGGTTCCCACAAGCTTTGCTGTGCGTTCCCCTGCAATTTCTTCCTGGACTTTCAGCATCTCACGGAACCATTTACCCTTTTCCTCAGCAGAAACAGGATCGTCCATTGAATAAGCAGGAGTTCCCTCTCTGGGTGAAAAAATGAATGTGAAAAGTGAGGTAAAACCAACTTCACGGATAAGTGAAACCGTATCCTGAAACTCCTCATAGGTTTCGCCGGGGAAACCGACAATTACGTCGCTTGTAAGTGAGATATCGGGCATTTTTTCCTTTGCATACTCTACAAGTTCAAGGTATTTTTCCCTTGTATAACGGCGGTTCATTTCCTTTAACACCCTGTTGTTTCCCGACTGGAAAGGCAAATGAAGATGTCTTGCTGCCTTTTCACAGCTTGCCATTGTATCAAGAAGCTCATGGGTACAATCCTTCGGGTGAGAGGTCATGAATCTTATTATAAAATCGCCCTCGATATCGTTGATACGCTTTAAAAGCTCCGAAAAGCTTATGGGATTAGGGAGATCTTTTCCGTAAGAGTTTACGTTCTGACCCAAAAGAGTTATTTCTTTATATCCCTGCTTTACAAGCTCCCTTGCCTCGCTGACAACGGTTTCGGGGTCACGGCTTCGCTCTCTGCCCCTTACATAGGGAACTATGCAGTAGCTGCAGAAATTATTGCAGCCGTACATAATGGGAAGCCACGCTTTAAATGAGCTGTCACGGGAAACAGGAAGTCCCTCAGCGATAACTCCGTCGCTTTGGGGAAGCTCAAAAACTCTGCTGCCTGTGCAGAGAACTTTATAAAGCATTTCCGGCAGTTTATGGACAACATGGGTGCCGAAAACAAGATCTACAAAACGGTAGCTGTTTTTAATTCTTTCAGCAACCTGTGACTGCTGCATCATGCATCCGCAAAGAGCGATGACACAGCCGGGATTCCTCTTCTTTTTGCTTTTAAGTGCGCCTACGTTGCCGAAAACTCTGTCCTCAGCGTGTTCTCTTATGGCGCAGGTATTGAAAAGAATAAGATCGGCTTCGTCTTCACTTTCAGTAAAGGTATATCCCATTTCGGAAAGCATACCTTTTATTCTTTCGCTGTCCGCCACATTGCCCTGACAGCCGTATGTGTGTACAAAAGCCTTTGGCTCACCTGATATTCTCGCCGAAAGCACTGTGTGCACCATTTCGGCATAGTTTTTCTGGCGCTGAAGCTCCGCCTGAGCTACTGTTTTTTCTGACACCTTGAATCCTCCGCAAGAAGTTTATATTTCATAATATGATACCACTTAAGACGATTTTCTTCAATAGGAAACGGTAAAATTCGAGGGATTACTTAATAAAAATAGGTATTGCGTGGAGGGGTGATTTCCCACAAATCAGTTAAAGAAAACACAGCACAAAATTTCAGCCGCCGAAAATCTTCAGCGGCTGAAAAAATATTTTACTTTTGAATTTTACGGCAGAAAAGATAAAAGAAAACAGCGGAAAGAACGGTTATCACAAAACCACAGAAAAACCATATGGTAGTCATTTCAAAGCTTTCAAAAAGACTTATTCCCGGAAGATAGGGAAGCGTTATTCCAAAAAGCCCGAAAGATATTCCCGTAGTACTTCCCGCAGGGATAGTGAGAAAATAATATATTTCCGATAATATCACACAGGCAATTCCGATAAATCCCGCTGCCATGCGTTTTTTAGAGGACTTAAAATCATAAAAAACTGCTGCGATAAAAGCGGCGATGCCCAAAGCTCCGAAGGGCTGAGCCAGAACGCTGAAACCGTCTATATCATTTACTCCCTCATATCCGAACCACGGTCGTGTCATAAAGAGAAACAACAGCACAACTAAGGCAAAAATCAGAATCTGTTTTTTACGGTAATCGGTTATTTTCTTTGAAAAGGCCACAAAAGTTTTTACATTGTTTTCCGGCTCTTTCTCAGCGTCATCGCTTCTGTATTCATCATAAAACTTTCTGCATCCGCTGCAAAGAGAAAGATGCTCGTCTATGCTCTCACGGCTTTTTTCGCTGAGAGCGTCATCCATATAAAGTGAAACAACGTCCCTTACAAGACTGCATTCATATTTCATATCCGTAATCCTCCTTTAATCTTTTGCGAAGTATTTCCTTGCCTCTGAAAAAAATCACCTTTGCGGAATTTTCTTTTATGGAAAGCAGTCTGCCTATCTGAGCATAGGGCATATCGGAATAAATACGGTAAATCATAACATCCCGCATTTTAGGCTCCATTGAATCAATAACCTTACGTGCGTGAACAAGCACCTGTCTTTTTACCGTTTCATCCTGAGGCGAAAGAGTGTCTGTGTCGGCAGTATCTCCGCTTATCTCCTCAAAGGACAAAGCCGCTTTCTTTTTTTCTCTGAGAAACATATAAAATCTGTTCTTGGCAATTGCAATAAGCCATGTTTCCGGCTTACAGCTGCCTTTAAAATCACCTATGGCAAGGTATGCATTATAAAATGTATCCTGTGTCAGCTCTGCGGCAAGGTCTTCATGATAATTGGTCATTTTCAGAAGAAAACTATAAACCGTACCGTAGTAACATGAAAAAAGCTTTTCAAAATCCTCCACTTGACTCCTCCTTTCCGGCGCCTCATAAAGTTAGTTGCAGTTTTTCGGAAAAAGTTACATAAAAAATAAAACCGCTCATTTTTCATCAGAAAAGAGCGGTTACAAGAGCCTTGTATTCCTCATAGCTCATTGTAATATTGAGAATTTTTATAAGGGATGAAGTGGAAATTCTTTCGGGAAGCATGAGCTTATCAGTAAGCTTTCTGCGCTTTTCGGAACTGTCCTTTCCCCCTGAAAGTCCGTCCTCATAAAGGTCATAGGCTGTTATCTGCCGTCCTTCGGGAGCTTTAGCCTCTGATTCCCCTGTTTTTATTCCGCTTCTTTCGAGAGCTTTAATGAGCACCTCGTTATCTATACCCTCAACGCCCAGCTTCCCCTCCTTGGACAGGTGTTCCTTGCGGCGTTCCTTGCCGAAAATATCGGGTGTATAGACATGAATTATCTTTTCCGGCTTTACCATTCCCGAAATAAATGAGCGGATTTTAAAGCCTGCGGAGTCGCTGTCAGTCATTACAACAAGCCCTCGTTTTTCAGCAAGAAGCCTTATAAGAGCCTGTTTTTCCTTATCCTTGAAAATGGAAAATCCGTTTGTCTCGATAATTATTGTATCTAAAATTGAGGAAAGGCGGATTTTATCATACTTTCCCTCAACAATTACAGCCTGATCTATTTTTATCATACCTTTTCGCCTCCTGAAGCAAGGAGAAGCTTTACAACCGTCTCCTCAAGAGCAAGTCGGTTATCGGTACGGCTGCTTTTTAAAAGTGCGTCGCAGTCCCAGAGAATCTGAAGACATCTTCTCAGAGCTTCATCGGAAAGAGAAGCAGAATCCCTTGCAGCGTTGCGGAGTCTGAACTCCCTGCCTTTGTATCCGTAATAATTTGCCACATCCGTCGGCTGCTGGCCTGCGTTTTTAGCCGCCCTTACACGGTACATATCGCAGTAACTGCCGATTATTGCACCTAAAATCATAACAGGCTCGGTCTTTTGAGAAAAGAGGAGATTGAGAACCGAAAAGGCTTTTTCACTTTTTCCGGCAGCGATGGCTTTCACCAAATCGAACACAGATGCCTCAACGGATTTTACAGCGATTTCGTCGATTTTATCCCTTGTTATCTCTCCGCCCTGAGCGTAAAAACACAGCTTTTCCGTTTCGCTGAAAAGGGTGTTCATATCGCCCCCAGTAAGCCCTGCAAGATATGCAGCGTCGGCATCGGAAATATCACAGCCCTGCTTTTTCGCCATTCGCTTAACGAGGGAAGCAAGCTGGGGCTGACTCATTTTTGCAGCCTCAAAGACCTCTCCGCAGTCGGTAAATTTCTTTATTACATTTTTCCATTTAGCTGACTTTTTATCGTCATTATCTGCGCTGTACCAAAATATAAGCACACAGGTTTCAGGGACATCTTTTATTATCTCATAAATCTTATCAAGTTCCTTTTGACCCAGTGCCCCAAGATCCATATCCTTGACGCTTACGCATATACGCTCTGCCATCATTGGCATTGTCTCTGTCTTTTCAAAAATCTCATCAGGGGTGGTTTTTTCTCCGTCCAAAAGATGCAGATTGAAAGCTTCCATTCCTTTGGGAACAGCGCCCTCGACTATTTTTGAAGCGTAATGCTTTACAAGATAACTTTCCTCACCGTATAGAAAATAAAGTGAGGAAAAGTCTTTATTCTTTATCTGTTCTTTAAGTTTCTGCTCGGTTATACGTGCCATTTAAACGCTCCTCCTTATACGGAAGCTTCCGTCCTCCTGTGCGAAAACCGTAATGTTTCCCATCTCTCCGGTTACCGCCTTACTGCCATTTATAGAATATATTTCACCTTTGTTTTCATCAAAGTAATCTTCATCGCAGGTTACTATTATATATGAAAATCCGAAATTTTCATAGTCCGCAGGAGGTTTTTCCGAACAGATAAGCAGGTTATATCCCTTTTCGCTGCCGGGAATGGAAGAGATTTTTCCCTCGCTGTCATAAGAAATAAGAGCTTTGAAATCATTATAGGTTATCACTGTAAAATCGGAATAAAACTCTGCTTTTACCTTTTGGGAAAACTCTACGCTTTCACCGTCCCCGCCGACATTAAGGACATCTGTTTCCCCTCTCAAAAGCTCATTCATACTGCTGTTAATCACAATTGGAATATCATACTCTGATGCGATGTTTTCTATACTCACAATATTATCGTACTTTGTGGCGGCAATTGCGTTTATCTTCTCCGTTCCCGCAGAGGAAAGGGCTTTATCAATGCTGGTTTCTGCGTTATAGCTGCTTCCCGATCCCATAATGACAGCACTTTTACCGTCAGAAAGCACAACACAGGGACTTTCTCCGCTGTCGCAGACAATTATCTCAAGGGTATTTGCCTTTAAAAAGATTTCGGAAAATTCCGTGCAGACTGCAAACAGCAGACAAAGGGATAAAGCAAGTGGCAAAACTTTACGGTAATTTTTAAATATAAAGGTAACTGCCAGAAGCACCATGATTCCCGCACATATTACGGTGGCGTTTTCACCGCTTATTCTGAAATGAGAAAATTCCAGTCCACCTAACCACATGCAGAATTTGATTATAAAATTATTGATTATTCCGCACAGAAGGAAAAGGGGTTTTGTTATAAAGAAGAAAATCGGATTTGACGGAAATACCGCCGCCAAACCTCCGCTTATCATGGAAACCGCACCTAAAGACGGCACAATGAGATTTGCAAAAGGAGAAACTGCGGAGATTTCTCCGAAAACTATTGAAGCAACGGGAAAAGTAAATATGGAGGCGCTTACGGACACTGCGCCGGCAGTGATAATCCATTTAAGAGGTTTACCCACTATCCCGTTTAATCTGCACTGCAATCTCTCGCCCAAGCTTTCAATGGGTGTATAACAAATCAGTATACCTAAAGTTGCGGAAAATGATAAAAGAAAGCTGAGTTCTAGACAGCTGTAAGGATTTATCAGACATAAAATCACAGCTGCCAGTCCCAGGGAATTTATCCCGTCCGCCTTTCTTCCAAGGCCTTGTGCAGCCAGAAAAACAAGAGTCATAATTCCCGCTCTGAAAACAGATGACGTAAATCCGGTAACAGCCATGAAAAACAAAATAAAAAGAGCTGAAACCACACGCATCATAACTCTAAAACTGTTGCGTTTAAATTTTATGTAAGAAAACAGACCTACCCATATTGAAAGATGCAGACCCGAAACTGCAAAAAGATGTGAAAGTCCCACATGGCGAAAGCTTTCGTTTATCTCTTCCGGCACACCTGTTTTATCGCCTAAAAGCATTCCTTTAAGGAGTTCGCCCTCATCACCGGGAAGAGCATAGGAAATATTTGAAAGGAGATAGGCTCTGACTTTATATGTAATGCGGCTCAGCGAAATTTTATTGCCGCTTTCTATTTTTGCACTGTCGCCCATATATCCGCCGATGAAAATACCGTCCGCCTTGTTTTTGCCGCTGCTGTCTGTGAGAAGATATGGTTTAACAGTACAGGTCACTTTATCACCGGGCTCGATATTCTGTGAACTGTTTGAAGAAAGCCTTATTTTAACCTTTTGCCTTTCTCCGTTAATAGTTTCTGTTTTTATGACAGTGTAATACTGTCCGTAAGCCCTATAAGGCTCAGCGATTATTTCACCCTCAACAGTTACTTCATTTCCGCAAAGACTTTCGGCAGGTTTATAAACTACCGTATCGTAAAAGGTGAGCCAAATAAACGAGCAGATTACTGTAACAAGACAGGCGGAAACTACACTGCGGTTTTCACGGCTTTTGAAAAGCGGACATAAAACAAGACCGACAGCCGCAACAATTGCAGTGACTATGGCAATCCCCGTCCCCAGCAGCAAAAACGCCGCTAAGGAGAGGACTGCACAGGCACCTGTTACAGCCATCGGTCGTTTCATAAAATCAACTCCGTTACGGTATTATTTGAAAAACAGGGGAAGCTTTTCAAGATAAATAATATCGTCACGATCGGCAGCATCGCCCTCTGCCAAAATTGCAGCCATACCTACAACATTTACATCAAATTTCTCTAAAAGTGTAAGAGCTGCCTTAAGGGATTCGCCTGTACTTATAACGTCGTCGAGAACAAGGACTCTCTTGCCTCTCATCTGCTCACCCTCTGCGCTGTCAAGGTAAGCTGTCTGAACAGCAGCAGTAGTGATTGAATTAACGTTAACGCTTACAGGCTCTTTCATATAGAGCTTTGCGCCCTTACGGATTATGAAATATTTCTTTCCGCTCTGTCTTGCCATTTCGTAAGCAAGAGGAATGCCCTTTGCTTCGGGAGTTACTATGTAGTCAAACTCCGGGCACTTTTTGAGAAGCTCAGTAGCAGAAGCCACTGTTATTTCAACATCACCGAAAATGACAAATGCAGCTATATCAAGCTTATCGTTTACGGCGCAGATAGGCAGTTCTCTTTCGAGTCCTGCTATTTTCATCTTATATACTTCAGACATTTTAACTCCTCCTCAGCCTGCGGGCCATGTAAATTCACGGCCTGCCATCATATGGAAATGAATGTGCATAACAGTCTGTCCGGCCTTTTCGCCGCAGTTGTTGACGATTCTGAAGCCGTCCTTTAAATCCATTTCCTTTGCGATTTTTGCCGCAGCTTCAAAAACCTTGGCAATAAGGAAGCTGTTTTCGGCGGTTATCTCAGCCGCCGATGCGATATGCTCCTTGGGTACAATGAGAACGTGTACGGGAGCCTGTGGCTCAAGGTCTTTAAAAGCCACTACCCATTCATCCTCATAGACCTTTGATGACGGTATATCGCCGCTGATGATTTTACAGAAAACGCAGTCCATTTTCTTCGCTCCTTTTATGAAAGTAATTTTTCGACAGTATTGAGAGCTTCATCTATCTTTGAGGGATCCTTGCCGCCTGCCATTGCGCTGTCGGGCTTTCCGCCGCCTGAGCCGCCGCAGGCCTTTGCAGCCTCACGGACAATATTGCCTGCATGAGCACCTTTATTGACGGCAGCCTTTGAACATGCTGCAGCAAGACTTACTGTGCCCTTTGCCTTCTGTTCGCTTGCAAGGATTATTACAACTGCCTCATCGCTGTTCTTTGCGCTGTCGCACATTCTGCGAAGTGCATCGGGAGCAGCATCGGGAACATTTGCGGCAATAAGCTTATATTCGCCCACTGTTTTATAGTTTTCGAGAAGACGTTTTGTATTGAGCTCTGCCTTTTCGTTTTCGAGAGCTGCAACTTTCTTCTCAGCTGCCTTTACTTCTTCTGAAACCTGACGGCAGCGTCTTGCAAGATCTGCGGAATTGCCGAGCTTGAGAGCAGCACAGCTTTCGTTTATAAGATTAAGGTTCTTTTCAATAAACTCAAGTACGCCTGCGCCTGTAACAGCCTGTATTCTTCTGACTCCGGAAGCAACTGAGGATTCGGAAATGATTTTGAAAAGTCCAAGCTTTGAGGTGTTGTCAACATGAGTACCGCCGCAAAGCTCTACTGAGAAATCGCCTGCTTCAACAACTCTTACAACATCGCCGTACTTTTCACCGAACAGAGCCATTGCGCCCTTTTTCTTTGCCTCGTCAATGGGCATCTCAGTTGTGGTAACAGTTAAAGCTGCAAGAATCTTTTCGTTTACAAGAGCTTCAACGCTCTTTAATTCTTCGGGAGTAAGTGCTGAGAAATGTGAGAAGTCGAAACGTACTTCGGCGCTGTTAACAAGCTGACCAGCCTGCTCAACGTGGCTTCCGAGAACCTTACGAAGAGCTGCCTGTAAAAGGTGAGCGGCAGTATGGTTTCTCATTGTGGCAAAGCGTTTTTCTTTATCAACTTCGAAAGAAGCTGTTTCGCCCACTTTAACTGTACCGCTTACAAGACGGCAGGAGTGTACAAATACTCCGCCTGCGTTCTTGGAAGTTGAAAGAACTTCGGCAGTAAAGCTGTCATTTTTAATAACGCCTGTATCGCCTGCCTGTCCGCCGCTTTCACCGTAGAAAGGTGTCTTATCTGCAATAAGAGCAAATTCATCTTCGCCCTCATAGCTTTCGGTTCTTTCGCCGTTTACAATAACGCCTAAAATCTTGCCTTCGCCATCAACCGAGCCGTAACCTGTAAACTCAGTTGCCTCAAAATCGGCTCCTGCATCTCCGGAAGCTTTCCATGCGTCAGCTCCGGCATCCTTACGGGCATTTCTTGCCTGAATTCTCTGCTGTGACATAAGCTGTGTAAAGCCTTCTTCGTCAACATGAAGTCCCTTTTCCTCTGCAATTTCCTTTGTAAGGTCAAGGGGGAAACCATAGGTATCATAAAGTCTGAAAGCATCTTTACCGCTAATTGTCTTTGAATCGCCGGACTTGGCAATAACCTCCTCAAGAAGCTGAAGACCTGTATCAATTGTACGGCTGAAGTTTTCTTCCTCGTTGCTGATAACCTTTGTTATGAAGTCAACTTTCTCTGCAAGAGCAGGATATGCGTTTTTATTATTTTCTATAACTGTCTTTGCAACATCTGCAAGGAAAGGATGATCAATTCCAAGAAGTCTGCCGTGACGTGCAGCTCTTCTGAGAAGACGGCGAAGAACATATCCTCTGCCCTCGTTTGAAGGAAGCACGCCGTCGCCTACCATAAAGGTTGTGCTGCGGATATGGTCTGTAATAACACGAAGGGAAATGTCGTCCTTTTCGTTGTCGTGATATTTTTTATCTGCAATTCTTGCAATGTGTGACATAATGTTCTGCATTGTGTCGATTTCAAAGATGTTATCAACATCCTGAACAATGCAGGCAAGTCTTTCAAGTCCCATACCTGTATCGATATTGGGGTGGTCAAGGCGTGTGTAATTGCCGTTGCCGTCGTTATCGAACTGAGTGAAAACGAGGTTCCAGAACTCTGTGAAACGGTCGCACTCACAGCCTACCTTACAATCAGGCTTTCCGCAGCCGTACTTTTCACCTCTGTCAAAGTGAAGCTCTGAGCAGGGACCGCAGGGGCCTGAACCGTGCTCCCAGAAGTTATCAGCCTTGCCCATTCTGACTATTCTGTCGGGAGAAACGCCAACTTCCCTTGTCCAGATATCGAAAGCCTCATCGTCATCTTCGTAGATTGTTATCCAAAGTCTGTCAACGGGCATTTCGATAACCTTTGTGCAGAATTCCCATGCCCATTTTGTAGCTTCATGCTTAAAATAATCGCCGAATGAGAAGTTGCCGAGCATCTCGAAATATGTTCCGTGACGTGCAGTTTTACCTACGTTTTCAATATCGGGAGTACGGATGCACTTCTGGCAGGTTGTAACTCTCTTTCTTGGAGGAGTGACCTCTCCTGTAAAATACTTTTTCATGGGAGCCATACCTGAGTTAATCAGGAGCAGGCTCTTATCGCCCTGAGGTACAAGTGAAAAGCTGTCAAGGCGGAGATGTCCTTTACTTTCAAAGAAGCTAAGATATTTTTCTCTAAGCTCGTTAAGTCCCATCCACTTCATCTTTTATCAAATCCTTTACAAAAAAATATAATGCCTCCTGTACAATAAGGGACGGTTAAACCGCGGTACCACCCTAATTGTGCAAAAAGCACCACCTTTAATTTCTCTTTAACGCAGAAACTACGCCGTATTCTTCACACGGTGCTCAGGAACGGCTCACGAAGAAAGCCAGTAAAAGCTCTTACAGCCACGGAGCTCTCTCTCTGAAAAAGCTTTTTCTTCGATATTTTCCTTCAAAGCATTTAAAAATATCGTATTAATTATATCCTTTAGAAATTATTTTGTCAATCTCCGCCGCTTTCATAAGCCTCAATTTTTTCGGCTATATCTCTGAAAATGGGAGCACAGTCGGTGGAGCCGCCGTTGCCCTCTTCTTTTAAAATCGCCATTACATATTTTGGATCATCCGTCGGGTAATATCCCGCAAACCATGCGTGATAAACTTCAACTCCGTTTTTATACCATCCCGTCTGAGCAGTAGCGGTTTTTCCTCCCGCTGTTGAGCCTTTGGGCTTTGCAAGACTGCCTCCGCCATAGTCAACGGAGTATTTAAGAAACGACTGAAGCTGTTTTACTATTTTTTCCTCAAACACAGGCATTGGAGGTTTTTGCTCAGAGTGAGTAACGTTCATGTTTTCATCTGCAAAGCCCTCTACTATTGTGGGATAACAGTAATTTCCTCCTGACGCAACTGTCAGAAAAGCAGCGGCTATCTGTACCGGTGACGCCATAAGCTTACCCTGTCCGAAAGAGAGATTTGCAAGATCGCCCGATGTAGCTATATCGTTTAAAGACGGCAGATATCCCGCATCGCAGCTAAGTGAATGGGCAATATCCACAGATGTACCAAAGCCCATTTTCTCGGCGGTTTCAAGTATTTTCTCCTTACCCACCTTTTGCGCAAGACTTATAAAGTATGTGTTGCAGGAAAGGGCAAAGCCGTTTTTCATATCCAGCACACCGTGTCCGTCATGTTTGTGGCAGTGGAAAATAATTCCGTCAACCTCTGTCTGTCCTGTACAGTTATTTGTAAAATTCGGTGAAATTCCAGATTCCAGCGCTGCGGCACATACTACAAGCTTGAAAACAGAACCTACGGAATATTCCGTAAGAGAACGGTTTATAAGAGGTGAATTTTCATCGTTTAAATAATCCTCAATTTTATCGGGATTAAAATTCGGCCTGCTTACCATTGCTTTTATCTTTCCTGTTTTGGCATCCAAAATTACAATGGAGCCACGTCCAAGCTCAGCCTCATCGGCACACTCCTCTGCAATACGCTGAATCTCTTTATCTATGGTCAGCACAAGCCCTGACTTATTATTGTACCCCTCATAGAGCACATCGGGTTCTCCTCCTGACAAAATTCTTCCGAGAGCATCAACGTAATAAGCGACACTCAGAGTGCCCGCATTTTCAGCAAAGTATTCATCATAGCTTTTCTCAAGTCCTGATACACCCTGTCCCGTGCTTTTATCGAGATATCCTATTGTATGAGCCAAAAGTTGATTTTCACTGTAACGCAAATATGGATTCAAAGAAGTTACGCCCTCTGAATCTTCAATTTCTTCTTTTGTCTTTACAAGTACCAATTCACCTTTCGAAAGACGTGAAATAAGGTCAGAATATTCCTCATCACTTAGATAATTCCGCATCGTCGTAGCCGATTCTCCCACAGGAGCCACTGCGGCTGTATAATATTTTTCTTCGTTTACAAGAGGATTTAAATTACAGTCGTATATATATCCACGCTTTTCGGAAACCTCCAAAATGCGGCGGTTATTTTGCTGTGAGGCCTCTGCCGCAGGAGAAGATATTATAGTTACGATATTCACGCACAAAAAACCCAAAATAAAAACCAGCACCGTATACATTACTGCAATTCTTCTATACATAAAAATCACCGTTTATAGTATTGACCGCATAGAAGAATTTAAACGAAAAACCGCCCCTTTCGGAGCGGTTTAAAAGTTGTAACTTTTTAATTTTACTTTTTCTCTTCTCTGCGTTTTACGAGCTCGCTTAAAATGCGCTCATGCTCTTTGTCGCTGAGAGCATATTTGAGTGTGGGAATAGCAGAGAGAAGCATTCCAATACCGATGGGTATTGAGATAAGGAAGAACATAGCGGCAGCATATTCTCCGCCGTTATATGTAATAAAGCTTTCGCCCTCTGTCAGATGCTGGTTCATAACCTCGATATTTGAGCCCGAAAATTCAACTACGCCGTAAACAACAGACTGGATAAGAATTGCAATACCGCCGGAAATCTTAGTGATAAAGCTCTGACCGGAGAAGAAAACGCCGTCGGGTCTAAGACCGCTGTTATATTCCTCATAGTCAACGCAATCGGCAATCATGACGGACTGAAGTACATTTATAGCTCCCATTGCTGCACTTGCAAGAAGGAAGGAAAGTCCTGTAACAAGAGCCCAGCCGATAGGTGTTACGTCGCCGCCGGAAAGCTTATAAATGATGAAAAGTGCAAAGAACGGAATAGCGCCGCCGATTGAGAAGAAGTTATAAAGCTTTTTGTTTTCAAACTTCTTAATAAGCATAGGAGTAATAGCCATTGCTACAAACTGACCTGCAAAAATACCAACTGCAATTATGACAATGTTTATTGCCATTGTCCAGTTGATTTTGCCGTCAGCCATAATATTCATGATGTTTCCGTTTGCATAGTAATATGTAACAAATGACATTGCAACAAGCATGAGAATCTGAATGGGGCTTCTTAAAATGCCGGATACAAGAATCTGACGGAAAGGCTTGCACTGCCACATGAGCTTGAAGCTCTCTTTAATTGAGCGATGCTCTTCTGAGGGCTCGACTCTCTCTTTAGTTCCAAGACCTGCAAACTCAAAGAGGATTGTGGAACCGACAGTAAAGATAATAACGACTATAATAAAGCCGTACTGATTTGCCTTTGAAACATCCATACCGGAATTAATGAATGAGCTGCTAAGTATCTGAGCAGCCTGTACAACGAGAACGCCCAATCCGCCGATACCTGCAAAAATTCTTGCAAGACCTAAAATCTTTGAACGATCGTTTTCGTCCTCAGTCATAAGGGAAGTAAGACCCCAAAGAGGAATATCACAAACAGTGAAAAGCATTCCCCAAAGGATGTAGGAAACAGCTGCCCATGCAATAATGAGGATTTTTCCTGTTTCCGATGCCTGAGAATAGTTGCCGTTTACAAAAGTAAGAATTGTGATTGCGCCGATAAGCACAGGAGCAAAGATAAGATAGGGTCTGCATTTACCCCATTTACTTTTTGTTCTGTCAACAATAACGCCCATCATTGGGTCATTGATTGCGTCCCATACTCTTGCAATTGCGACAATCCAGCCGATTGCAACTACGGGAAGATAGATAACATACTGTAGGTAATAACCTACAAGGCCGGTAGTAACAACATTATAAATGATGTTCTGTCCCAGCATACCCGCAAGATAAGAGTTACGCTCTTTTGGGGTATAGGTTCTTGCTGTTTTCTGCATTTTTAATGCCTCCTTTATATAGTTTTAATTATATTAAAACGGAAAAATAAAGTCAACAAAATACAGAATAAAAGTGTAAAATTTTCGACAAAATTAACAAGTCAGTGTTCATATTTTGATATTCTCTACAAAAGTATGAATTAAATGTTAAAACACAAAACGTATAAGTATCATATAAAGAACAGTTGAAACGCCTATACTCAGAAGAGTATTTCCTTTTTTCCAGTGTAACAAAGCTGCTACCGCTACACAGATTATTTCGGGAAGTCCATATGGATATTTTAAAAAGGATACTCCCGAAAAACAGCTTACAACCAAAAGTCCCACTGCTGCAAAGGGAAGGATTTTTCCGAGATAGACTACAAAATCCGGAACCTTTTTGCCTTTGGGAAAAATTATAAAAGGCAGAAATCGGGTTATAACCGTTGCCGCAGTTAAAGCCGCAACTATAAAAAATATTTCTTTATTAGTCATTATCTTTTTTCGCCTCCGATTTTGCTTTTTTCCCTTTTACAAAGTAAAGCACAATACAAACAGCTACAATAGCCGCCATGGAAAGAGGTATAAAAATCTCCGAACCGAAAATCAGAAGACATAGAGCAGTTGCCAGAACACCGAGAACCGCTCCTGTATGTTCCTTGGTGCTTTTCCACTGATCGACAAAAATAACGGTAAACAAAGCTGTAAGGGCAAAATCTATTCCGGTTGTGTCAAATGGTATAAATTCACCTAAAAATGCTCCAGCAGCGGTTCCCGCAATCCAGTAAAAATGATTGGCAAGGGTAATTAAAAAATAGACCCGTGATGCACTCTGATTTTCCGGAACCTCCAGAGAACAGACCACCGAAAAGGTTTCATCGGTAAGCCCTGCAATAAGATATGTCTTTTCCTTGCCGGATTTTGAATATTTATCGAGCATTGAAATTCCGTAAAAAATATGTCTTGCGTTTACCATAAGTCCCATTAAAAAAGCGGTAAATGGTGAAGCTGCCGCAGTGAGAAGATTCACTCCTACATACTGAAGACTTCCAGCATAGACAAAAACACTCATGGCGATTGCCCACCAGGGTGAAAAGCCCGACACACTCATAAGTACACCGTAAGCAGCGCCTAAAAACAGATATCCCGTCATAACTGGAACCGTCTTATAAAAGACAAACTTTAAAAGCTCTTTTTTCTCCTTTTTCATTTTCTTCCCCTTTTCAAAAATTAATCAAATACCGAAATGCTCATTTATAACTTTATTAAGACTGTAACCGAGAATATCTTCTGATACCTCTTTCCACTTATGTGGAGAAGCATCAGCATATTCCCTTTTCAGATAATTTTCGACAATTTTTTCCTTTGTATGTCCCTTTTCCAAAGTAAGGGGATAATCTTTAAGACTATCAAGACATAAAGAGGCAAGTTCCTCATTTTTAAAACTGCCCTTTACTCCCTTACGGACTGTATTTACAACAGGAGCAGTATCTTTTTCTTTCGTACACAAAACTCCCCTTTGCTCAATAACATCGGCTACCTCAAATTTTCTTTTAAATATCTTAAAAGTGAAACCTGAGTACAGAATTCTTTTTTCTCCTCTGCCCCTTCCTTTGACACAAGAGAATTTTTAATAAGGAAAGACAGACAATAATCCTTTTTTCTCGAAAGACAGATGTCAATTCCGCCGTATCCGATTTTATGTACATACAGTTTGCCAAATCGGTCAGACTGCACTCTGCGGCATTTTTCGCTTTTAAAGCCATGGATATTGGTATCCTCAATTTTTCCCGGGCAATAGTAATAAGCCTCCACCAAAAGCGGCTCGATTATGAAATCTCCGACTTTTACTGCATATCCTGTCAGCAAAAGTTTATTTACAGACTGCAAAATTTTAATTTGCTTTTCTCTGTCAATTTCTTTTTCAAGGTTTTTAATTGCAGTTTCAAGATTTTCCATTTGATTTTCCTCTTACATCAAAACTTTTGCAATGTCGATTTACATATTTTATCATAAAAAATCACAAAGAGAAACAGACTGCCGCATCCTAAATCCATACCCATTGGAATTTAAATGCAGCAGTCTGCTAAAGTTTTATAACTATAAAATATAAATCAAATTATTACAAATTTATTTGAAAATCGGTTATCCTAAAAAACTTTTCATATTTTTCGTTATACCTTGCAGCAAGCTCCTTATCGGGATAAATAACCTTTTCATCCCTGTAAAGCTTTGCGGTAAGGCATTCATAGTCCTCTTCTGGCATAACGCTTTTTGCTCCTAAAAGTGCTCCTCCCAATGCGGCACAGTCACCTGTTACCGGAACATGAAGCTCCACTTCCAAAGCAGAAGCTATTATTTTAAGCCAAAGACTGTTTTTAGCTCCGCCGCCGGTTATCCTTGATGAATTTACGGTAATACCATGGCTGCGGATAATTTCAAGGTTCTGTTTAAGGGCAAAGGCAACGCCTTCCAAAACAGCAAGGGTCATATCCTCTCTTTTGGTGTTTACGCTCATTCCGAAAAATACCGCTCTCATTGACGGATTATTATAAGGTGAACGCTCTCCTGAAAGATATGGCAGAAAATAAATTTCATTTTCACCCGGCTTTACATTTTCCGGTAGGGAAAAATCATCGGATTTCATTATATCCTTAATCCACCAGTTCATACAGGATGCCGCAGAAAGCATGCACGCCATCTGATGATATGAACCGGAAGCCGAACAGAAAGAATGTATGGCATTCTTTGTATCACAGGAAAATTTATCGCTCACTACAAAAATCGTTCCGGAAGTGCCAAGGGAAATGTTGCAGTCACCGTCATTTACCACTCCCGCTCCCACAGCTGCTGCGGCGTTATCTCCTGCTCCGGCGGCAATTACGGTTTCCGCCGGAAGTCCAAGCTCATTAGCTACTTCCTCAGATATACGGCTCACTGCCTCATAGCTCTCCCTGACTTTTGGAAGCATATCCTCGGAAACGGAAAGTATACCGAGCATCTCCTCAGACCATTTTCTGTTTTCAACATCAAAATAAAGTGTGCCTGAAGCGTCGGAAACATCAGTATAATACTTACCCGTAAGAGTAAATAAGATATAATCTTTCGGAAGCAGAATCTTATTTATACGGGCAAAATTCTCCGGCTCGTTTTCCTTGACCCACAAAACTTTAGGTGCAGTAAAACCGGCAAAAGCTATGTTTCCGCAAAGCTTTAAAAGCTCTTCCTTGCCGATAACATTATTTAAATACTCGGCTTCCTTTTCGCTTCTTCCGTCATTCCAGAGAATTGCCGGTCTTATTACATTGTTATCCTTATCGAGAAGTACAAGTCCGTGCATCTGACCGGAAAAGCTTATGGATTTTACAAGGGATTTATCAATACCCTGTGTAAGTTCCTTTATAGCTTCAAAGGTCTTTTCACGCCAGCGGAGAGGATTCTGCTCGCTCCATCCCTCTTTGGGAATACTTACGGGATAGTCAAATGAAACGGTTTTTTCAATGCCGTTTTCAGATAAAAGCAATGTTTTAACCGAAGATGTGCCTAAATCCACACCGATATAGTAAGGCATATTCATTCTCCTTATCCGAACAGAATATTGTTCATAACTGCCTCAAGGTACTCCTGACTGCCTGACTTGGGCTCAGGACATTTACCGAGGCTGCATGCATGAGCTGAAAGCTCTTCGAGAGAAGTGCTGCCCTCTCTTATCTTTTTGCCTATTCCGCAGTTGAAGCTCGCATATTTTTCTGAAATGAACTTATCGATTGTGCCGTCCTCAATAATCTCAGCTGCCTTTATAAGACCGAGAGCAAAGGTATCCATGCCGAGAATGAATCCGTGCACCATATCTTCCCTTGTATTGCTGGGACGACGGTTTTTAGCGTCAAAGTTGAATCCGCCGTTTTTCATGCCGCCTGCTTTAAGCACCTCGTACATTGCAAGGGTTGTGTCATAGACATTAAAGGGGAATTCATCTGTATCCCAGCCAAGAAGCATATCGCCCTGGTTGGCGTCGATTGAACCGAGCATTCCGTTCATGGCGCTTATTCTAAGCTCATGCTGGAAGGTGTGTCCTGCAAGGGTTGCGTGGTTTGCCTCGATGTTCATTTTGAAATCCTTATCGAGTCCGTACTCCTTTAAAAATCCTATTGCTGTTGCAGCGTCGAAATCGTACTGATGCTTCATGGGCTCTTTGGGCTTGGGCTCAATGTAGAAATCCCCTGTAAAGCCGTTCTTTCTGCCATACTCAACTGCCATATGCATAAGAGCTGCTATATTTTCCTGCTCAAACTTTACGTCGGTATTGAGAAGAGTTTCATAGCCCTCTCTGCCTCCCCAGAATACATAGCCCTTACCACCGAATTTGATTGTAAGATCAAGGGCTTTTTTAATCTGCGCAGCTGCAAAGGAATAAACATCTGCGCTGGAAGTGCTTCCTGCACCGTTCATATAACGGGGATTTGAAAACATATTGGCTGTACCCCAAAGGCACTTGATACCTGTTTTCTGCATCTTTTCGAGAATGTAATCGGAAATCTCATCAAGTCTTTTGTTTGTTTCGTTGATATCCTCTGCCTCGGGAACAAGGTCAACATCATGGAAGCAGAAATACTCAATACCCAGCTTCTCCATAAACTCAAAGCCTGCATCAACCTTTGCCTTTGCATGAGCCATTGTTCCTGCTTCTGCGCCGAAAGACTTATCTGCTGTGGCAGCGCCGAACATATCGGTTCCGCCTGCGCAGAGATTATGCCACCAAGCCATTGCAAAGGGCAGATGCTCCTTCATTTTTTTGCCCATTATTACTCTTTCAGGGTCATAAAACTTAAAAGAAAAAGGATTTTTACTGTTTTTACCCTCAAATTTTACCTTATCAATGAAATCAAAATACAAAATAATCATTCCTTCCGTGATATTTTTATGCAAATTTATTGTATTACCTTTTCAACGTAAATCCAATGACTGGTTTGCTTTAAAAAGACGACAATCTTGCGATTTGTCCCTTAATAAGATATAATTTATTCAGGTGATGCGAAATGGAAAAGGAATATGAAATTATTGAGCATAACAAAATAAAACACATAAAGGTACTGATAAATAAAATTACATACAGAGCTTATCACCTGCACAGCGACATGGAGCTTATATACACAGTTAAAGGAAGCGGAACCGTTAAGACAAAAAAGAATGAATACGCTTTATATCCCGGCAGCTTTACTCTTATTAACTCACGGGAAACCCATGAGATAGATGCAGGAGGAAAAACAGTAACTGTTATAGTTTTGCAGATTTCCTCTCATTTTCTTAATACATATTATCCGCAGCTGAGAGAAACCGATTTTGAAGATAACTGCCTTGACCATATATCCGCCGTCTGTTTTCCTTATATTTTGGAGCTCTCCAAGGCTTATTTCTCCGAAGAACCTGCCTATGAGCTTACCTGCGTTTCATGCGGAGCAAAGCTTCTTTCCATAATTTTGCAAAACTCAAAATGGAAAACAAGCAGCGGCTCTGAATACAACTGGAACAAGCAGTTTCAGCAGAGAACCGGCAGGATTTTAAGCTATGTTGAAGAAAATTATCAGATAAACGTTAAGCTCTCTGACATTGCGGAAAAGGAAGATCTTTCTGTTACATATCTTTCTCATCTTTTTACCGACACAATAGGCGTAAGCTTTCAGGAATACCTTGCGGATTTGCGGTTTGAACACGCTGTCCGGCTTTTGCCTGACGAAAGTTTATCGGTTTCCGAAATAGCAGCTCAAAGCGGTTTTTCGGAGCTAAAATACATGAATGCCGTTTTTATTAAAAAGCGTGGCATGAAGCCGAAAGATTTAAGAAAACTGCTGGCGGAGAAAAGTGGACACTCTAACGCTTCACCTCAATATACACCTGAATATGTTTTTTCACCAAAGGAAAGCGCACAGTTTCTAAAAGATCTTTAAAAGTGAAAACACAGAAAAAGACCGCATCTTAACCGATGCGGTCTTAGCTTTTTAATAAAGAAAGTTATTTTAAGTTAGACAGAAATAATCAACCAAAAGTGCACTGAATTATCATGTTTCTTATCTGATTGCAGATGCTTATTTATTGTTTGCTGTCAATGGGTGTTTTGATCGGCTTGCCAGCTAAACCCATGGCGATTTTTTCCGGAGTTATGGGAAGTTCGGTAAATCTCAGACCTGTGGCATTGTAAACAGCATCGCTTATAGCTCCCAAGGGTGTGTTTATTACAACTTCACCTATGGACTTTGCTCCGAAAGGTCCGCTTTCTTCATAGCTGCTTTCAAACTCCACACGGATTCTGCCTATATCCGTTCTTGCCGGAATCTTATACTGCATAAGGGAATTTTCTGCAAGTCTTCCCTTTGCGTCATAAGTTATATTCTCAGTAAGAGTCATACCTATTCCCTGAAGTATTCCTCCCTCAGCCTGAACCCTTGCAAGGTTCGGATTTACGGGAGTACCGCAGTCAACGGCAGCGGCGTAATCAATTACTTTTACCTCTCCCGTTTCAGTATCCACCTCTATTTCGGCAGCTCCTACCATAAACGGAGGCGGTGAATTGGGAGAAGTATGGGTGTAAGCCGCTTCGAGAGCTATATTATTACCTGCCATTGAAGCTGTGGCTATATCGCCGATTGAAACACTCTTTTCACGGTTCTTTGTGAAAACTGCTTTTCCGTCAAATTCGGTATCATTTTCGGAACATCCCAGTATTTTTGCACCGAGACGGCAGATTTTTTCTCTGAGCTCAAGCGCTGCTTTTTCCGTTGCCTTACCGGTAACATAAGTTGTACTTGAAGCGTATGAACCTGAATCATAGGGCGATGCGTCGGTATCGGCTCCCAAAACAGTTATATTATCTACGCTGCATTCGAGTACCTCTGCTGCAATCTGGGCAAGAATGGTATCACAGCCTGTTCCCATATCGGCGGCGGCAATTCGCATTGTGTAGAATCCATCGTCATTGAGTTTAAGAGAACAGGAACCTACATCCAGTCCCGAAATACCCGAACCCTGCATGGCCATTGCCATACCTACGGCTCTGACCTTGGTATCGCTCACTTTTCGGCAGGGATATTTTTCATCCCAGTCTATCATCTCTTTAACTCGCTTTAAACAACGGTCAAGGGCACAGCTTGTGTTCGGCTCGTTATAATATGCGGGCATTATTTCGCCCTCTTTTACCATATTCTCTTCCCTGAGCGCAATGGGGTCTTTATCAATAATATGTGCAAGCTCATTTACGGCGCTTTCAACGGCAAAAAGTCCCTGAGTTGCACCGTATCCTCTGTAAGCTCCCGCAGACATAACATTTGTATAAACAACATCGTAGGCAAAGCGGAAAGCCTCTGCCTTTGCGTAAAGGGGAATGGATTTGTGTCCCGTAAGTCCTACCGTTGTAGGTCCGTGCTCTCCGTATGCGCCGGTATTTGAAAGAGTGTAC
This sequence comes from uncultured Oscillospiraceae bacterium, assembly GCA_900540535.1. Taxonomy (GTDB): domain Bacteria; phylum Bacillota; class Clostridia; order Oscillospirales; family Acutalibacteraceae; genus UMGS263. Next base: position 68,776 of record UQGM01000005.1, read on the forward strand.
ATATCAATGGCTCTTATTGTACCGTCTTTCATGGCTCCAAGGCGTACTTTTATCTCCATTTCATGTCTCGGGGAAGATGCTATCATGGATTCTTCTCTTGTAAAGATTATCTTGGAGGGTTTCTTGGTTTTCCATGTAACGAAAGCAGGATATATTTCGCTTACTGAGCTTTGCTTTGCGCCAAAGCCTCCGCCTATTCTGGGCTTTGTAACCCTTATCATGGATTTCGGAATACCCAGTGCGTTTGAAATTATTCTGCGGCAGTGGAAGACGATCTGTGTTGAGCTTACAACATTAAGTCTTCCGTAAGCGTCAATGGTGCAGAAAGTTCTGAAAGTTTCCATCATAGCCTGCTGGTTTGCCTTTGTATGATATGTGCGTTCTACTACAACATCGCACTCACTGAGAACTTTATCCACATCGCCCATTTCGTTAACCTCATGGGCGCAGAGATTTCTTTTATTATCCGCTCCTACTGGACAAAGGGATTCCCAGTTTTCCTCAGGATGCACAAGAATTTTGTTATCCTTTGCGTTTCTGAAATCGAGAAGGGGCTCTAAAACATTATATTTAACCTTGATAAGTTTAAGAGCTTTCGCTGTGCTTTTTTCATCCTTGGCGGCGACTATTGCGGCAACATCTCCCACAAAACGCATATGCCTGTCCAGTATAAGCCTGTCATAGTGACTGGGCTCCGGATAGGTCTGACCTGCAAGGGTAAAACGTCTTGAATTCTGGTCAACGTCCTTCCATGTATAAATCGCCTCAACTCCCGGCACTTTAAGGGCTATATCGGTGTTTATATCTTCAATAACAGCATTGGCATAGGGAGAACGCAGAAGCTTTACAATAAGACAGTTTGACGGCGCAATATCATCTGTATAGACGGGCTGACCTGTTAAAAGCTGCATTGCATCCTTTTTTCTCACAGGACTGTTTACGCTTTTCATGACTTTTTCTCCCTCCATTTAATATATTCTTTTATTCCTCTGAGCTGACCCTCATAGCCTGAACAGCGGCATAGATTGCCTGCAAGATAGGCTTTTATTTCCTCGTCATCAGGATTGGGATTTTCACGCAGAAGAGCAATGGTATTCATCACAAAACCGGGATTACAGAAACCGCACTGCTCAGCTCCCTGATCTGCTATAAAAGCGGCAAACTCCTCTGCCTCACTGCCTATTCCCTCAAGGGTAGTGACTTTTCTTCCGTTGGCTCTCGCAGCCAGAACGGAGCAGGAAAGCACCGGTTTATCGTCAAGGAATACCGTACACAGTCCGCAGTTTGAGGTTTCACATCCTCTTTTTACACTGAAACAGTCATGACTGCGCACAAAATCTATAAGGAGCATATCGGGCTCAATATCCTCTGTTATCTTTTTATTGTTGAGAATAAGTGAAATTTTCATTTCTGCTCCTCCTTTTCCATAATTTCAAGACAGCATCTTTTTACAAGAACTTTTACAAGATGCTCTCTGTACTCTTTTCCGGCTCTTACGTTTCCTGAAACTGAAACCTTACTCTGAACATACTGAGCGAATTTCTCAGCATTTTCCGAAGTCATATCGGCAAAGATATTTTCATCATCGGAAACAGTTACAGCCCGCATTGGTCTTGCTCCGATTGCAGCTTTTACCTTTCCTTCCATTCTGCTTACACAGCATGTGAGAACCGGGAAATCAGTAGAGGAATTTCTAACGCTCTCATAAGCAAATACTCCCGGAGCCTTATTTACTATAACCGAAACTATAATATCCCTGTCATATTTTGATGCGGCAAATTCCGCAAGAGGCAGAATGCCGCCTTTATAAAGCTCAACATAGGAATCCATTACCATGAACATTGTCAGAACGTCGGAAAAACCATACCTGCCGTAAATACTGCCGCCAAGTGTAGCGCTGTTTCGGAACTGTACGCCTACAATATGTTTAAGGCTTTCTTTCATTGCTCCGCAGGTATATTTCTCAAGTCCCTCATGGTTTTCAAGACTTCTGAGAGTAACCATTGAACCGATTCTGAACTGGGTTTCGGTTTCCTCTATTTTATCAAGACCCAGACCCGACAAATCTATAACGGTGTTATATCGCTTTTTGCTCATCTTAAGCCACAGCATACCGCCTATAACGGCATTGTTCTTTTTTTGATTAAGCTGCCACGCTTCTTCCAAAGTTTCAGCGGCTTTATATTCCGAGAAAGTAATCATAATAACCTCCATATGAGACTTATAATACTGTATTTCCTTTTCATTATAGAGGAGATATTGTAAAAAGTCCAATATTATGATAAAATCAGCGTTGTAGTTTATGTAGTATAACGACTAAAATTTAAGGAGGAGAAAAAATGAAAAAAATTATAGCACTTATTCTCGCCATAACACTGCTTTTCTCATTTGCAGCCTGCACAGGTACAAATGACAATGGAGAGACAAACACAACTGACACCAATATGTCAGCTGAAGTTTCCTTCCCTGTTAAGGTCACTGACCAACTGGGCAGAGAAGTAACCATTGAGAAAAAGCCCGAAAAAATTGTAAGCGGTTACTACATTTCCACAAGCCTTCTTATCGCTTTAGGTCTTGAGGATAACCTTGTGGGCATTGAGGCAAAAGCTTCTTCACGTCCCATTTACAAGCTTGCCGCTCCCCAGCTTCTTGAGCTTCCCAGCGTCGGAACCGCCAAGAACTTTGACCTTGAGGGCTGCACCGCTCTTAATCCTGACCTTGTTATCCTGCCGGCAAAATTAAAGGACAGCATCCCTGCCCTTGAAGAGCTGGGAATAAAGGTTCTTGCTGTTAATCCCGAAGACGGAGATTTACTCAATGAAGCAATTGATCTTGTTGCAAAGGCTACCGGCACAACCGAGAGAGCTAATGAGCTTAAAGCCTTCAATGATAAGCTTTTAGGTGAAATTTCCGCAGCAGTTAAAGACAGCGAAAAGCCCTCAGTATACCTTTCAAGCAACGGCACTTTCACAGCAGCAGCCGGTGCAAAAATGTATCAGAACACAATTATTGAAAATGCAGGCGGAACAAATGCTGCCGCAGAAATCACCGATACTTCATGGGCAAAGGTTTCCTATGAACAGATTAACAAATGGAATCCTGACGTTATTGTAATCGCATCAGATGCCGATTATACAGTTGAGGACGTGCTTTCAGATTCCGCTGTTTCTCAGGTTACAGCCGTAAAGGAAAAGAGAGTTTACAAAATGCCCGATTCCTTTGAGTCATGGGATTCACCCGTACCTAGCGGAGTTTTAGGTACAGCTTGGCTTGCAAACAAGCTTCATCCCGACAAGTATTCCGATGAAGCCTATGAAAAAGCTGTAAAAGAGTTTTACGAAACTTTCTATGGATTTACTCCCGATCTCCAAGCTTAAGTCATGAAAAACAGAAGAACATTTTTAATTTTAGCGGTCGCCGTATTCTTTACTGCGGCCGCAGTAATTATATCAATATGTACGGGACGCTATCCCCTTACAATCGGCTCGATTCTCAAGGGAGACGAAATGGCGGTAAGGGTATTCCTCACTCTGCGTCTGCCAAGGGTAATAATGTCCGTTGTGGCAGGCTTTGCAATAGGCTGCGCCGGATGGGTTTATCAGACCATATTCAATAATCCGCTGGCTTCTCCCGATATTATAGGCGTTTCTTCAGGAGCCAGCGCCGGAGCCGCTTTTGCAATACTCTTCCTCTCCGGCGGAGCTTTTGCGGTAACCTCTTCCGCTTTTGTAGGCGGAATTATTGCGGTTATCCTCTCCCTTACTCTATCGGCTGTATGCGGAAGAAATCAGATTGCATCAGTAGTTCTTTCAGGTATCGCCGTTAACGCCATTGCTCAGGCTATACTTATGACCCTAAAGCTTGCCGCCGACCCAGAAAAACAGCTTGCTTCCATTGAATACTGGACTATGGGTTCTTTAAGCGCCGTGACAGCGTCAAAAATTCCCGCTGCGGTCATTACTGCTTTGGCTTCAAGCTTTCTGCTTATTATTCTCCACCGTCAGATTCTCATTCTCTCTGCCGGAACCCATGAAGCAAAAATGCTTGGAGTAAACGTGAATTTAGTGCGTTTTACGGTGCTGATTCTGGCAACACTCGCTGTTACCTCAGCAGTGAGTGTAACGGGACTTATCAGTTTTATCGGACTCCTCGCCCCACACTGCGCAAGACTTATAATGAAGCACAACAGGGCATCTTCAATGGTGCTGGGCGGAATTATGGGTGCACTTATTATGACTCTTGCAGATATTCTCGCACGCAGTATTACAAACACTGAACTGCCCATAAGTATATTTACCTCACTTTTAGGAGCTCCCTTTATGCTCTATCTTATTGCCAAAGGAGAGAAGAAATTTGGCTTCTGATTTTTTCAGCATCAAAAATCTTTCCGTCAGCTTTGACGGCAAAAGCATACTGGAAAACGTTTCCTTTACTTTGGAAAAAGGAAAGCTTACCGGACTTTTAGGTGTAAACGGAAGCGGAAAAAGCACTCTCCTTAAAGGCATCTGCTCAATTTGCGGAACTTATGAAAGCTGCACAGTGGCAGGAGAAGAGATTAAAAAGCTCTCCGCCAAAAAGACAGCTCAGCTTATAAGCTATATCCCACAAAAAAGCGGAATAGAGCTTTCGGTTTCCGTACTGGATACGGTACTTATGGGATATAATCCGGTACTGGGAATATTTGAAAATCCAAATGAAGAGCAGAAAAAAAGAGCAGTTAAGGCAATCTGTGAGGTTGGACTTTCCGAAAAGATAAATGATAATTATCTCACTTTGAGCGAAGGACAAAAACAGCTTTGCATCCTTGCCAGAACAATGGTTCAGAACACAAAAATTTTGCTTCTTGATGAGCCGGAAAGCTCTCTTGACTTTACAAATAAGCGTATGCTTTTAAAGAAAGTAAAGGAAACTGTATATGACAAAGAAAAAGCTGCCCTTATATGTCTTCACGATCCCATGTGTGCCCTGGAGTTCTGCGACAGGCTTTTGATTATCTCAGAGGGAAAAATATGCGACAGCATAAACCCTAAAGAGGACAGTGAGGAAAAAACAGCAAATGCACTCAGGACTATTTACGGAAATATAGAGGTTTTCCGCCATAAGGGAAAGCTTTTCATAACGGAGGAAGAAAGCGATGAAACCCGGAATTAAAGTGATGCTTATCAGCGACCAAGGAGAAAAGTTTTTCGGAGAAGGACCGTACAGACTCCTTAAGGAAACAGAAAAAACAGGTTCTCTACGCTGTGCCGCTTCAAATATGGGTATGGCTTATTCAAAAGCTATACGAATTATATCGGCAGCAGAAGAAAACTTAGGATTTAAACTCACTTACAGAAAAATCGGAGGAAAAGGCGGAGGCGGAAGTCTTCTGACCGAGGAAGCAAAAGAGCTTCTCGGGAAATACAAAAAATATAAAGCCGCCTGCAATGAGGCAGCAGAAAAGATATACTGTGAAATTTTTGAGGAGTAAAATTCAAAAACAGTTTCACAAAATAAACTGAGATACAAAAAACCGCTCTCCCGAAACGGGAAAGCGGTTTAATTTTATCTTTTAAGTTTCAGCCAACAAGCTAAAATTAGCCCATCATGCTTGCAACTTCCTCAGCGAAGTTGTCTTCTCTCTTCTGGAGACCTTCACCCTTAGCATATCTTGTGAAGCCGAGAACCTTGATGTCAGCACCGATTTCCTTGGCAACTTTCTCAACGTACTTAGCAACAGTGTAGTCGCCGTCCTTAACGAACTGCTGATCCATAAGGCAGTTTTCCTTATAGAACTTGCCGATTCTGCCCATAACGATCTTCTCGATAACAGCAGCGGGCTTATTCTTGTTCTTCTCGTCCTCAGCAAGCTGAGCTGTAAGGATGCCCTTTTCATGCTCGATAACCTCTGCGGGTACGCTTGCCTCGTCAAGATACTCGGGGCTCATAGCTGCAACCTGCATTGCAACATCCTTACCCATAGCCTTGAAAGCGTCGTTGTCAGCAGCGTCTGTATCGAACTGAACCATAACACCAACGGATCCACCGCCGTGGATGTAAGTTGCAACTGTTCCCTCAACTCTTACGAAACGGCGAACTTTCATGTTCTCACCGATTGAAAGGATCTTATCCTGAAGATTTTCCTGAACAGTTCTGTCTGTGCCGTGGAGCTTGCTCTCAAGAAGAGCCTCAACGTCAGCAGGATTTACCTCAACGATTGTCTTAGCAATGTCAAGAACAAGTGCCTTGAACTCGTCGTTCTTAGCAACAAAGTCTGTCTCAGAGTTAACCTCAACGAGAACGCCGACTTTCTTCTCCTCATCGTTGTATGCGAGAACTACGCCTTCAGCAGCGATTCTGCTTGCCTTTTTAGTAGCAGCAGCAAGTCCCTTTTCTCTGAGAATATCAATTGCCTTGTCCATGTCGCCGTTCGCCTCAGTCAGAGCTGATTTGCAAGCCATCATGCCAACGCCTGTCTTCTCACGAAGTGCCTTTACGTCCTGAGCTGTAAATGCCATTTTTATTCCTCCAAACATTTTTTGTGAAAATGCCCGGGCTTTACACACGGGCATTTGAAAATTTTTATTATTGATTATTCCTCAACTGAAGCTTCCTCAGCAGCTGCCTCTTCCTCAGCGGGAGCGTCGTTGCCGCCTCTTCCCTCAATAACAGCGTCAGCCATTGCTGCAGAGATAAGCTTTACAGCACGGATAGCATCATCGTTACCGGGAATTACATAGTCAACTTCGTCGGGATCGCAGTTTGTGTCAACAATAGCTACGATCGGAATATGAAGCTTCTTAGCCTCAGCAACAGCAATTCTCTCTTTGCGGGGGTCAACGATGAACATTGCAGCGGGCTGCTTCTTCATCTCTGTGATACCGCCGATGAACTTCTCAAGCTTTTCGATTTCGAGCTTAAGCTTTACAACTTCCTTCTTGGGAAGCATATCGAATGTGCCGTCTTCTTCCATGCCCTTAAGCTGAGCAAGTCTCTTGATTCTGTGCTGGATTGTCTTAAAGTTTGTAAGCATACCGCCGAGCCAACGTGCATTTACGTAAGGCATTCCGCAGCGTACAGCCTCTTCACGAACGGAATCCTGAGCCTGCTTCTTTGTGCCGACAAAAAGGATTTCCTCGCCGTTTGCAGCAAGATCGCGAACGAACATATAAGCGTCGTCAAGCTTCTTAACTGTCTTCTGGAGGTCGATAATGTAAATACCGTTACGCTCCGTGAAAATGTACTCTGCCATTTTGGGGTTCCATCTTCTTGTCTGATGGCCAAAATGTACGCCTGCTTCGAGCAGCTGCTTCATTGATACTACTGCCATGTTTTTATTCCTCCTTAGTTTAACCTCCGCAGGGCCTATAAAACTGCAACACATTTTATAATGTGCACCGGCAGAACAAAACCTCTGCGTGCGATTTGCCTTGAAATTATACCATAGTATGACGTAGTTTGCAAGAGTAATTATAAAATTTTTGCCCTTAAATTTGTTTAAAATTACTCTCAAAATATCCACGTTTTCTCGTCGGACTTCTCTGCTCCTGATTCTTGCAGTCAACTATTATCGTATCGTCTCCTATGACCTTTATGCTCTTCCAGGGAATTACAATATCCTCTTCCCTGCCCAGAAGTCCCAGAGCCTTTTGACGTCCGTAAACTATTATGGAGACAAGCTCCCCGGTCTGTGTGTCAATTTCTATGTCGCATATTCCGCCCATTTTCATGCCGTTTGCAATATTTATAATTTCCTTGTTTCTCAAATCGGTTATCTTACACTGCATAAAAATGCCTCCCTTAAATTCCATATACAATATATATCTATTTACAGAGAGGGAAATATACCACTTTCTTTTTGTCTTATTCCTCCGGAAGAAGCTTCTTATAGAAAATATCAATGAGGAATGCACCTAAGGGAGCGGTAATGAATATCGACAGCACCGCAACGGTAAGCACTGCCATGCCGCAGCTGAGTCCCATTGAAAGAGGCACAGCTCCGATTGCAGCCTGAACGGTGGCTTTGGGGATATAGGAAATCATGCAGAAAAGCTTTTCCTTTCCGTTGAGCTTTGTTCCCAGCATACATACAAATACGCCTGCCATACGGAACAAAAGAGCTCCGAGCACCACAAGTACCGCAGAAACGCCGTATTTGAGAGCATAGGAAGGATCTGCACAGGCTCCTACAAGCACAAACAAAAGTATTTCCGCCGCTACCCAAAGCTTATTATATTTTTCAGAAAGTCTTTTTGCAAGTACATTATAGTCCCTGTATATTGCAAGCCCCATTGCCATTACGGCGATAAGTCCGGAGAAAGGAAAAATCCCCTTGAGACTGTTTTCAGCCTGAATAAACAAAAATGAAAAGCTCAGAAGAATGAGTATTTTCAGGGAATCACGCATATGCACCTTTTTGAAAAAGCGTGACATGATTAGTCCGATAACTACTCCAAGCAGTGCTCCGCAAACTATGGAAACGGGAACCTGCAAAAACACTGACGGGGAAAATGCTCCCTGCTGAGCAAGAGATGTAAAGGATGTAAAGAGAACTATTACAAACACATCGTCGGCGGAAGCTCCTGCAAGAATAAGCTGCGGTATGCTTTTCTTTGTACCCCTGCCCTCTTCCATAATTTTAATCATTCTGGGCACTATTACTGCCGGTGAAACTGCCGCAATGACACTGCCCATTATAAGAGCTTCCGTAAGAGTAATACCCAAAAGCTTGGGAGCTAAAATGGCTGTACCTGCAATTTCAAAGAGAGCCGGCACAAAACACATCATTATTGCCGGTCTGCCCACCTTTTTAAGGTCGTCGATATCAAGTGAAAGTCCGGCTCTCATAAGGATTATAACCAGAGCCAGCTGCCTTAAATCCGCGGAAATTCCGAGGATTGATTCATCCAGCAAATTGAGAACATATGGACCTAAAATAATTCCTGTGATTATCATACCCACCAAAGATGGCAGACGAAGCTTTTTAAAGATTTCGCCTAAAATCATTCCCAAAAGAAAAATAAGAGCAAGACTTGTTAACATAAAATACCCTCCGTTAAATCGCAGAAAAAGAAAAAAGCTGACAATTTCTGCGTAAAATTCGCAGAAGTCATCAGCATTAAAAATCAGATTTAAATGCGGTTTCGGATTATATCCGTGGGAGAACCTCATTCCCGTTTACCGAAAAAGTGTATCACATCTGAGATATTTTTTCAAGCTTCTTCAGGCAGATATTTTTCCCGTTTGATTCTGTAAAGAACCATTCCGAAAATATCGGCAATTGCCCAGCCGATTGGTACTGAAATCCAGATGCCCATAATTCCAAACTCCGGTATTGCAGAAAGGATATAAGCCAGCGCAACACGCAGTCCAAGTGAAATCACAGTAAGCACAAGGGAGATTGACGGCTTACCGATACTCCTGTATAGTCCGTAGAGCAGGAAAAGTATTCCGATTCCAACATAGCAGGCTCCCTCGGTTCTGAGATATCCGACGCCGATTGAGATAATCTCCGCCTCCTCTGCCTTTACAAAAAGCTGCATAAGGGGCGAAGCGAAAATGAACACACATGCTGATGAAACAGCGCAGAAAACAGACGATATTAAAATAGCTGTTTTATAGCCCTGATTAATTCTGTTTTTCTTTCCGGCGCCGTAGTTCTGGGCGACAAAAGTTGAAAATGCGTTGCCGAAATCCTGAGCAGGCATATAGGCAAAGGCATCTATTTTTACCACCGCCGCAAAAGCTGCACTCACTGCAAAGCCAAAGCTGTTTACGAGTCCCTGCACCATGAGTATACCGAGATTCATAACCGATTGCTGTATTGCAGTCAGAAGGGAGTTTGAAAGAATCATTTTAATATAACGTTTTCCAAGGTGCATATGTGTTTTAGCGGGACATATATCCCTGCCTTTAAGGAAGAAATAAATCGTAATCGCCACAGCCGAAACTCCCTGAGCGATAACGGTAGCCAGAGCTGCGCCCTCAACTCCCATTGAAAAGCTGACAATAAAAACTATATCCAGCACAATATTCAGCACAGCGGAAACTGCAAGAAAAATAAGGGGTACAAGGGTATTTCCGACGCTTCTTAAAACTGAGGCAAAGAAATTATAGATATATACAAAGATAATACCTGTAAAAATCACACGAAGATATTCCCTTGTAAACTCCACCGCCTGAGCCGGGATATTGAGCCATACAATAAAGTTTTCAAGAAGCAGAAAGGACAAGATATTTATAACAACCGTAACGGCAAAGATGAAAATCAATCCGTTAAAAATACAGGTTTTCATTTCATCCTTTCGTCCTGCTCCCCAAAGCTGGGAAAACACAACGCCGCTGCCCATACAAAGTCCCAATATAAGGGAAGTAAGAAGCACCATTAAAGCGTAAGACGAACCGACGGCAGAAAGCGCCGTAGCACCGATTGTTCTGCCGACTATTAAAGTATCCGCAACATTATAAAACTGCTGCAATATGTTGCCGCAAATCATAGGCAAGCTGAAGCCTATAAGGGATTTGGCTATTTTCCCCTGAGTAAGATTATATGTCATAGTAAAGCAAATTCTCCCAAAGCAAAATCAGTCAAACTATTTTAACAGAAAAGAAATAGCGTTGCAAGCAATCAACTTAACGCTGTACCTATAACACACAAAACAGAGGTAAACATTATATAAACGAAAAAAGAGTTCTCAAGGGAATTTCTGAATTTACAAACAGAACAGATGCTTAATTATGATATAATATAATAAAAATATTTTATCTCAATCATCCTATCAGCCTTTTAACTCAACACAAAACCCCATCAATGTTGTTCTGTTTTTGCCTTACTCTTGATAGAATAAAACCATCAAATCAAGGAGGTAAAAAACATGAACACAGATAAAATTTATGCAGAACAACTTGCAAATGAGTATGCCCCAAAGGATGACTCCAAGGTCATCGCACTTCGGAAACTGGATGCCAGAGCGAAACTTCCGGCAACGGTATTTACCTACACCTTTGGAATTCTCTGTTCTCTGATTGCCGGAATCGGTATGTGCTTGTCTATGGACGTTATCGGAAACGGCAGCACAGCTGCACTCGTACTTGGTATAATCATCGGAATCATTGGTTTATCAGGTCTGGGAATCAACTATCCCATTTATAAGAAAATGCTGGCAAAAGGAAAGCAAAAGTATGCCTTTGAGATTATGGAATTAGCTAAAGAAATCAGCGGAGAATAAAAGCATGAAAAAAGCAAAGATGATTCTGGATAGATTTTTCCATCCGCCAAAGTTGGTCATATGCATCGTTCCGACAATATCTTTTGCCGCACTTATTTTTGTCTTTGCTTTAAACAAGGAAGAAACTGATATAGCATATCCGATTTTCTTCTTATCAGCGTACTCTATTATTATCCTGCTTGCCGCCTTGCCAACATTGGCAGGGCGGCTAAAGCAATTAAAATCGATTTTATATAAGCGCGAAAATATCTTCTACCTCATTCGGTGCACAATATTTGAATGACCAATTGTTCAGAAGCAGCATCAGTATTTATCAGGGAATGACGGTCAATTTCCTATATATGCTTTTTCGATTTATAACAGCTGTCCAATACGCTTCCATATGGTTCTTTTCTATGGCAGTTTACTATATGGTGCTGTGTATTATGAGGGCATATCTGGCATTCGGATACCACCGCCGAGAAGAAAAAGGGTTACCATATGAACTCCGATGTTATCGCCGGATAGCAGGTATGCTCTTTATATTAAACATCCCCATGGGCGGCATGATTATCCTTATGGTGAGAACAAATCCCGGATTTACTTATCCGGGATATTTGATTTATCTTTCTGCTCTATATACATTTTATATAATGACTTTATCCATAGTAAACCTTGTTAAGTTCCGAAAAATGGACAGTCCAATCCTATCTGCTGCCAAAGTATTGAATTTTGTATCCGCTATGATGTCCGTTCTCGGTTTGCAAACTGCAATGATAGCACGTTTTTCTTCTGAAGGAGAGGAATTTCGAATAATGATGAACGCCATTACCGGCGGAGCCGTATTCTTTATCGTTATGGTAACAGTTGCAGTAATGGTAGTTCAGTCATCAAGAATCAAAAAGAAGGTGGAACTCAATGAAAAAATCCGAAAGCAAATACTTTAATACTGCTATGCGAATGGATCAGGCTTTTCTGGAGCTGCTGGAAAAGAAAGACATTGAATATATCACACTAAAAGAAATCTGTGAAGCAGCAGGTGTCAATCGTTCCACCTTCTATCTGCACTATGAAACCATCGGAGATTTGCTTACAGAAAGCATACAGTACATGAATGAGCAATTTCTGGAACATATGAAACTGCGTGCTGAGGTTTTTGTTTCAAGAATCCGAGAATGCCCTTTAGAGGAATTATATCTGGTTACACCGGAGTATCTGACACCATACCTTGAATATATTGCACGTAATAAACGCCTGTTCCGAACAGCATTAAAAAATTCCGGCTCTCTCGGACTGGATAAGACTTATAGTCGGATGATGAAACATGTTTTTATTCCGATTTTGGAACGCTTTCAAATTGCAGAACAGGATAGGCAATATATGGTGACGTTTTATATTCACGGTCTTATGGCCATAATCTCAGAATGGCTGAGAAATGACTGTGCAGATTCTATCAGCCATGTTAGCGCCGTTATGGAACAATGTGCTATGGGTGGACGTGGAAAACAGGAGGAAGCCAAATGAAGGCTGGAATTTATTTAGGAAAAGAAGCAGTTGAAATCAAGGAACTGGATTTACCCGAAGTGGGTGATGATGATGTTTTGATACAGAACATCTATTCAAGCATTTGCGGAACAGATGTGGCAGTGTTTACCCACGGTCCCAATACAGGTCACAAAATTACTGTGGGCGGAGAATTTGGGCATGAAACAGTCTCACGTGTAGTCAAAGCAGGAAAAAATGTTACAGAATTTGTGCCGGGAGAACGTGTCTATCCCTATCCCCGCTATGCGAAAAACGACACCAGACGTGCAGGGACAATCGGCGGTTTTTCGGAATATATTCTGATCCCGCAAGCTAAACGAAATCACTCACTTTATGCCGTTGATGAAGCCATTTCGGATCGTCTTGCAAGTCTGATAGAGCCTTTTACGGTTGGCTGCCGGGCAGCAAGACGAGGAATGATTCCGGCAGGAGAAAATCAATATATTTCCGGTCAAAATGCTGTGGTCTTTGGCTGTGGAACCATTGGAATTGCCGCTGCTGTTGCCTTTAAGCATTTTGGAATGGATAAAGTAATGATATGCGATCATTCTGATTTTCGATTAAATCTGGCGTCAGGTTTGGGCTTTGAAACCTGTAACACAGCAAAAGAAAGTTTTGAAGCTCATGCAAGATCTTACTTTGGAACTGCCACATCCCTGAGCGGGAAAGTTCCCGATATCGACTGCTGGCTGGATGCCGCCGGTGCAGAAAACATTTTAAGTGATTTTTTACATTTTGGAAAAATTGAAAGCCGTTTTGTTTCTGTTGCAGTTAATAACGCACCACGAACCATCAATCTGCTGAACATGACTTATGCCCAACAGAGTATTATCGGTTCAGGGGGTTATTTGCCGGAGGATGTTCGAGATGTACAGAAAATCATGACCTGTGGAAAGTGGGATTTGGAATCCATCATCACACATGAGTTTTCTCTGTGTGAACTTGAAAAAGCGATACGAACAGCCGCCGATGTTAACCATGCAGGAAATGTAGTTATCAAAATGACAGAGAAATAACGGTTTTATGTATCTTTGCTCACAAGTCACAAAACACGCACGTAAAATGAAAGTGATGAAAAAGCAAGCAATAAAAATAAGAATCATAATATGTAAATTCCCGTTCAGTTAAGCACTGAACGGGAATTTTTGTATAACGAAAACCGGCGCTGCCATAATGACAACGCCGGTATGAGTTTAAAGTATATCCTTAATTATTTAAGGTTAGCCTTAAGAGTTTCAAGCTCTGCCTTGAGTGTCTCGGGAAGCTTGTCGCCAAACTTTGCATAGAACTCTGCAATGCCGTCAGCCTCAGCTGCCCAGAGAGCCTTATCAACGTCGAGGATGCTCTCGAGAGACTCACGGGAAACCTCACCCTCAAGTCCGTCAATGTTGATGTCCTCAGCCTTGGGAACAAAGCCGATAGCTGTCTCAACAGCGTCAACCTTGCCGTCGCAGCGGTCAAGAATCCAGTCAAGAACACGAAGGTTGTCGCCGAATCCGGGCCACATGAAGTTGCCTTCGTCATCCTTACGGAACCAGTTAACGTTGAAGATCTTGGGAGCCTTATCGGGATCGAGTGTCTTACCGATATCGATCCAGTGCTGCCAGTAATCAGCCATGTTGTATCCGCAGAAGGGAAGCATAGCCATGGGATCACGACGAACAACACCTACTGCACCTGCAGCTGCTGCTGTTGTCTCAGAAGCCATGATGGAACCTACAAATACGCCGTGGTTCCAGTCTCTTGACTGATAAACAAGGGGAGCAAGCTTTGCACGACGTCCGCCGAATACGAATGCTGAAATCGGCACACCGTTAAGGTTCTCGAACTCGGGGCTGATGCAGGGGCAGTTTACAGCGGGAGCTGTGAAACGGCTGTTGGGATGAGCACCCTTAACATCGGATGTCTTGCCGTTCCAGGGCTTGCCTGTCCAGTCCATAGCATTCTCGGGGGGATTCTTATCAAGGCCTTCCCACCATACTGTATTGTCATCAAGGTTATGAACAACGTTTGTAAAGATTGTGCCCTTCTTTGTTGAAGCAAGAGCGTTGGGGTTTGACTTCTCGTTTGTTCCGGGAGCAACGCCGAAGAAGCCGTTTTCAGGGTTGATAGCGTAAAGTCTGCCGTCAGCACCCTTTCTGATCCAGGAGATATCGTCGCCTACGCACCATACCTTGTATCCCTTCTCCTTGTAAATCTCGGGGGGAATAAGCATAGCAAGGTTTGTCTTACCGCAAGCTGAGGGGAATGCTGCGCAGATGTACTTTGTCTCACCGTCGGGCTTCTCAACGCCGAGGATGAGCATATGCTCTGCCATCCAGCCCTCGTTCTTACCAAGGTAAGAAGCGATTCTAAGTGCGAAGCACTTTTTACCGAGAAGAACGTTTCCGCCGTAACCAGAGTTAACAGAGATGATTGTGTTATCCTGGGGGAACTGGCAGATGTATCTCTTCTCTTCATCTATCTGACATTTTGCGTGGAAACCACGAACCCAGTCATTGCTGTCGCCGAGAACATCGAGAACAGCCTTGCCGACTCTTGTCATGATAGCCATGTTGAGTACAACATATATAGAGTCTGTAAGCTCAACGCCGATCTTTGCAAGAGGTGAGCCAACAGGACCCATTGAATAGGGGATTACATACATTGTTCTACCTACATAGCTGTCCTTTGCGATTTCGTCAAGCATCTTGTATGCCTCATCGGGAGCCATCCAGTTATTTGTGGGGCCGGCCTCCTCCTGTGTGGGAGTGCATATAAGAGTACGGTTCTCAACACGTGCAACGTCGTTAACCGCTGTACGGTGAAGATAACAATCGGGGA
>UQGM01000006.1 GCA_900540535.1 uncultured Oscillospiraceae bacterium
ATATAAGGAGGACATGAAAATGGCTAACGACGTAAAATTTGAAGGCAAAGAAAGAAGAATGGCCAAAATCGAAAAGTGTCTTGCTGAGTATGGTCTTGGCTCTCTCGAAGAGGCAAGAGACCTTTGCCTGAGCAAGGGCATCGACGTTGACGCAATTGTTAAGGGCGTTCAGCCCATCGCTTTCGAGAACGCTACTTGGGCTTACACTCTCGGTGTTGCTATCGCTCTGAAAACAGGCGTTAAGAGCGCTTCCGAAGCTGCTGCTACAATCGGTAAGGGACTTCAGGCTTTCTGTGTTCCCGGTTCAGTTGCAGAGCAGAGAAACGTTGGTCTCGGCCACGGCAACCTCGGCGCTATGCTTCTCGATGATAATACAAAGTGCTTCGCTTTCCTTGCAGGTCACGAATCTTTCGCAGCTGCTGAAGGCGCAATCGGTATAGCACGTACAGCTAACAAAGTCCGCAAGGAGCCCCTTAGAGTTATCCTTAACGGTCTTGGTAAAGACGCTGCTATGATCATTTCAAGAATCAACGGTTTCACATATGTAAAGACTGAGTACGATTTCTTCACAGGAGAGCTGAAGGTTGTTGAAGAGACAGCTTACTCCGACGGAGAGCGTGCAAAGGTTAAGTGCTACGGCGCAAACGACGTTCTTGAGGGCGTTGCAATCATGAAGGCTGAGGGTGTTGATGTTTCTATCACAGGTAACTCAACTAACCCCACACGTTTCCAGCACCTTGTTGCAGGCACATATAAGAAATGGGCTATGGAAAACGGTGTTAAGTACTTCTCCGTTGCTTCCGGCGGCGGCACAGGACGTACACTTCACCCCGATAACGTTGCTGCCGGTCCTGCTTCCTATGGCCTCACAGACTCAATGGGACGTATGCACGGTGACGCTCAGTTTGCCGGTTCTTCATCTGTTCCCGCTCACGTTGAGATGATGGGACTTATCGGTGCCGGTAACAACCCCATGGTTGGTATGACAGTTGCTTGCGCGGTTGCAGTTTCCGAAGCTGCTAACAAATAAGCAATAACTTATAAAAAATATGGACAGACTCTTTAAAGGGTCTGTCTTTTTTTATTTTATATGTAATTCTTGCATTATATATTAAAGTAAAGCAAAAAGCGGGCAGATTAACTCATAAAGAAAATCCGTCCGCTTAGGGTTACTGTTATATTCAGTTATATTCAACGGCTATAAACTTTATGCCGTTTTCTTTTGCATATTTTTCCGCCGCTGTGTCTATGCCGCCGTAAATGGCTTTTAAATTCTCGCAATCGGTAAAGGCGTTGTTGCAGATTTTTTCAACGCTCTCCGGTATGTAAACTCTTTCAAGCTTTGGGCAGCATCTGAAAGCACCTTGAGCAATTAATCTTGTACCGTCCTTTATAAAGTAAGTTTCATTTACTGTTTCCTTAGCTTTTATCAGACAGTCATTTAAATACAAAACATTATCTTGCCAGTTTTCACTGTTTCTGTAAAAAGCCGTATCTAAAAAAGCATTTTCACCTATGAAATTAATATCTGTATACAGTTTTACTTTGTTTAAAGAACTGCACTCATAAAATGCCCATGAACCTATTTCTTTAACCTCTTCGGGAATAATTATTTCTTCTGTGTTTTTAAATCCGCAGAAAGCTCCTGATTCGATGGTGTTTACATCGGGGGAAATAAAAATAGTTTTGTTTCCTTTGTCTATGATATTATCAGCCTCTGTTTTTTCAAAAACTTTCATGATGTTCTCCTCGTTAATATCCCCAACTTGTAATAATGCGTCTAAAATTTACATGATATACATACTTTATGTCGTAATATTGCAATAAATTGCCGCAATTGACAGGATTTTTAGCGCAAATATAAGTATATCCGCATTTTTGAAAAAAGCAATTGCTAATCATATAATTTTTTTGTATTCAAGTCTTTAGCAGTTTAACGCAATGATTTATACTTAAGAATAGAATATAATAGATGAAGATATATATATTATTTGTCACCTTTATCAGCATCATTATCGCATAAAAGTAATATGGAGCGTAAATATTCTTCGGCAACGTTTTTAAAATATATACCACGTGTAACCTGAAGGTATTCTATAAATAATTCTATATCTTTCTTTAATCGTTTATCGTTGAGTATGATGATTCCATTGCCGCAGTATTGCTGATTTTCCGGTATATCCTGAAAAACGCAGTAAATCTGAATATTGCTGTCGCATAATTCTAAGGAAATATTCGGAGTCTTAAAGACTTTGCTGTCTATTATAAGTAATCTGTCATCCTTAACAAAATCGATCATTAACTCCAGATACTGTTTTCTATATTTTAAAGGCAGATGCTCATTTTTTAGAAAAATAGCCGGACATTCAATTATTTTTCCTGTTTCTACAAATTCTCTCAGTCCCGCATCACTTACTACATGCCTTTGTTCGAAATTTTTTGCAAGTTGGGCGTAATGTTTTGCGCCTATTTTCTTTATGCTCTCCATACCGGGAATATCGTCCCTCATAACTTCGTCTAAAGACTCTTGGTTGATAATTGAAGCTATACAGGGATTCCTTGAAAAGCTCATCTCAATCAATTCGCCTGAAACACGGCTGCAATCATTTTTCAATTCAAACAAATCCTTTGGATAAGAAGCAAGAGGCATAGCGGTTTTAAGAAAGTTTGCGGACTCATCCTGAATACATTCAAAAATATCATCACTCTTGATGAATATGCCTTTTTTCTTTTTCGGGTGAAACAGGATGCAGTAGGAGTCTGCAGCAAAAAAGCAGGGGAAAGGAGTGTTTTCGCAGGTTTTGTTTCCTGAAACATTATAATAAGGTGAGCACTGATATTCCACCCATTTTACTGCCTGAAAGAGATTATCTATATTTTCGCCGTCATCTCCGTCAGTTTTGAAGTTTATCATATGAATAATTTCCCAATTGCGGTTTTGGAGATAGTTATTAAAAGCTGCCTCATCTATCTCAGAAAAAGAAAAGGGATAATTTGTATATATTTTTCCCGGATCGGCGTTTTTAAAAATATAATCCACAGCCATTTTGATCTGTGCAGAGTAAAGGAATGTTATATTTTCAGGATCTTCAACGGTTATGGGATTGCTTTTGTATTCTGATTGAGCAGCGTCCTCTCTTTTAGACATTTGTTTTAAAACATTTCCGATATGGATGATTCTTCTGAAAGTATCGCTTCCTACGCTGTCTTTGTAAAAGCTTTCAATGAGCAGGGATTTCTGAGAATAGGAAAGGGGTATTGTATATATTATTTCTCT
Source organism: uncultured Oscillospiraceae bacterium (assembly GCA_900540535.1). Lineage (GTDB taxonomy): Bacteria > Bacillota > Clostridia > Oscillospirales > Acutalibacteraceae > UMGS263. The sequence goes on from UQGM01000006.1 coordinate 3,278, forward strand.
GAAATTTTCACGGGATATTGATCCGTTTCCTCTGTAAAATCGATGGAGAATACCTCTGTTTATATTAAATTCTTTAGACACATAGTTCTGACTCCATCCGGCTTCGTCAAAGCCCTTAACCATAAGTTCATAAAACTCCATATTTATTTCTCCCAACTGAAAGTGATTTTGACTTTAAAATAAATGTTATTAGTAAATCAGACTTATATATATTACATAGTATATTATAATTCAAAATGTATTGTTGTCAAATTTTTAACGTTTACTATTTTAATAGTTTTGTTGTCTTTAACAGTACAAAATGATATAATTCAATCCGAAAAAAATAACGAGGTGTAAATATGATTAAACTGATACCGGCACCAAATAAAATTATATATGGTGAAGGCTTTTTTAGCGCCGAAAATCCTGTGACTGAAAATATAGTGCCTGATTTTCTTTTAAGAGAAATGGGCGAATTTATTTCTCTTTCAAAAGAGCAGAATATTGAAAATATAATAAGTTATATCAAAGTAAAAATAGGGGATAAATTTTCTTCATTAGGAGAAGAAGGATATCGACTCAATATAAATAACGACAGTATAATTATCGAAGCATACAGTGAGCACGGATCTTTTTATGCTGTGCAAACTTTAAAGCAGATTCTTTTTCAGTGCGGAGATAAAATACCCGTTATGACACTTGAAGATACACCACGCTTTAAGTACAGAGGCTTTATGCTTGATGTAGGCCGCTATTTCTATAAAGTGGAAGAAGTTAAAAAGTTTCTCGATCTTATGGCTCTTCATAAGCTTAATACATTTCACTTTCATCTTACAGAGGATCAGGGCTGGAGAATAGAGATAAAAAAATATCCTCTGCTTACACAGAAGGGATCACGCCGCAGCCACACAAACTTCGGATTTATACCGAGAAGCGGATATTATACCCAGGACGAAATAAGAGAAATAGTCTCTTATGCACATTCTAAATTCATTCGTGTAATTCCGGAGTTTGATATACCCGGACATACAGTTTCTGCAATAGCCTGTTATCCATATCTTTCCTGCTTTGACAGAAAGCTTAAAGTTGCTACCCACTGGGGAGTAAAACATGATATTCTCTGTGCCGGAAAGGAAAGTACATATAAATTTGTTTTCGATGTCCTTGATGAAATAGCGGAGCTTTTCCCTGACGGAGAGATTCACTTGGGCGGCGATGAAGCATATAAAATGCGCTGGGATATTTGTCCGAGATGTCAGGCGGAGATAAAGAAGCAGGGACTTAAAAACTCGGAAGAACTTCAGCAGTTCTTTATGAGCAAGGTTAACGGATATTTGAAGGAAAAGGGAATCAAAACCATTATGTGGAACTGGGACGACATTGAGCCCACCAAATGGCTTGACCCGACAATAGCCTGGAATCTCTGCGGTATTTCCCCGGAAAAGCTGCCTGTTATCAAATCGGAAATGGAAGCAGGTAGGGATATGATTATCACAAGCTCTTTTCCGTATTATCTTGATTTGCCCTATGGCTGGATAAACCTTAAGTTTGCCTATGAGTTCGATCCGATAAAGGGATTTTCAGATGAGGATATGAAACATATAAGGGGCGTTGAAGCGCCTTTATGGACGGAATATGTGCCGGATATGAGAACGGCATATTTAAAGACATTTCCACGTTTGGGAGCCATATGTGAAACCGCATGGACAGGGGCCGAAAACAAAAACTGGGAAGATTTCCTGGGAAAAATGGATTTCTATTATGATTTTCTTTCTCTTTACGGAGTTAAGGGAGCATCTCTCAAAAAGGCAATGCCCTCAAAGCTCAGAGCTGCGGCATCTTCTCTCTGGTTTAACCGCCGTCAGCTTCACTGGCAGGGACTTCACAATTTAATTGATGACGCTATTGTGAAATCCACTGCAAAATAATTGTAGCAGGCACTATGTACCAAAAAAGACCCTTAGCAGGTTGAACCTGGCAGCAGGTTAAACCTGCACATAAGCCGCACAGCAAACTGAGTTTGCATCCAAATCACACACCGAATGACGGTAATGAACAACTATAACCGCCTGCGACGGACACGTCCGCTTTCAAGTCGCACACGGACTTACAGTAAAAAATAAACATTACTGCCTGCGTTGTTGTCTTGTGTAAACATAAAAGCAATTGAACACAAAACCGAAGAGTCACACATAACCAGTTTATCGACAGTCGCCCACGTCGGTGACCTATAAATAAAATTTCCATAATTATATTGTATCTATACAGAAAATAAAAAGCACCGCTTAAGCGGTGCTTTAAGGTTTTATTGTGTTTATCAGTGAAGCTTAAGTCCTGCCTCAGTGAAAATTCTTCTTGCTCTTTCCACTTCTTCTGCGGCAGGAGATGCAACTCCCTTGAGAGAATAGCTGAGATTAAGCTGTTCCCATTTGAACTCTCCCATTTTGTGGAAGGGGAGAAGCTCAACACATTCTATGCATTTGTAGTCTTTAAGAAAATCTGCAAGCTTTCTCAGTTCCGGCTCCATAAGTGTAAAGCCGGGGAGAAGCACATGACGTATCCAGACACGCTGTCCCTCATCTTCAAGGAAACGCAGTACCTTAAGGGCGTTTTCATTGCTCTGTCCGGTAATAGCTGCACACATGGCGGCGTCTATTGCCTTTATATCGAGCATTACTACTTCCGCCTCACGCAGCGCAGTCTTTGCCTGTTCAAGAGGGAAATATCCGCAGGTGTCAAGAGCTGTTCCGAAGCCCTCTTCTTTGAGTCTGAGAATAGCTTCGGTGACAAACTCGTGCTGTAACAGAGGCTCTCCGCCGGAGAAGGTTACTCCTCCGGTGCGGATAAAGTTTCTGTACTGTTTTACGTCATTGACAAGCTCATCAACGGTCATGGTGTAGCTGTAAGAGCCGGGAAGCCAGGTGTCGGGATTATGACAGTATCTGCATCTCAATGCGCAGCCCTGCATAAATGCAACATAGCGTATGCCCGGACCGTCAACGGTGCCGAATGTTTCTTTTGAATGAAATTTTCCTATTAGCTCTTTGCCCATAAATAACCCTGCCTGTAAGTTGATTATTAGAAGCGGGTGTGGAAAGTACGGTTGATAACGTCAAGCTGCTGCTCTCTTGTAAGTTTTACGAAGTTTACAGCGTAGCCTGAAACTCTGACTGTAAGCTGAGGATAAAGTTCAGGATGATCCATAGCGTCAAGGAGAACCTCACGGTTGAGGACGTTAACGTTGATGTGGTGGCCTGTCTCATCGAAGTAACCGTCAAGAAGCTTTGAAAGGTTAACAATCTTCTCATCTTCAGTCTTGCCAAGTGCGCCGGGAACAATTGAGAATGTGTAGGAAATACCATCCTCAGCAGCGTCGTAGGGAAGCTTTGCAACTGACATCATGGAAGCTATGCAGCCGTTCTTATCTCTCTTGTGCATGGGGTTAGCACCGGGAGCGAAAGGCTCGCCTGCACGACGTCCGTCAGGAGTGTTACCTGTCTTCTTACCGTAAACAACGTTTGATGTGATTGTAAGAATTGAAAGAGTGGGCTTTGAATGACGGTATGTGTGGTGCTGAGCAAGTTTAGCCATAAACTTCTCAACAACTTCACATGCGATCTCGTCAACTCTGGGATCGTTGTTTCCGAATGCGGGATAGTCGCCTTCGATTTCGTAGTCAACAACAAGTCCGTCCTCGTTGCGGATGGGCTTAACCTTTGCGTACTTGATAGCTGAAAGGCTGTCAACAACAACGCTGAAACCTGCAATACCGCAAGCGGATGTTCTTACTATATCCTCGTCATGAAGAGCCATTTCGAGCTTTTCATAAGCGTATTTATCGTGCATATAGTGGATAATGTTAAGGGTGTTGATGTAGAGACCAGCAAGCCAGTCGCACATTTTGTCGTACTTTTCGTAGACTTTATCGTAATCAAGATACTCGTCTGTGATAGGCTCGAATGCGGGAGCAATCTGATCGCCGCTCTTCTCGTCCTTACCGCCGTTGATAGCGTAAAGAAGAGCCTTAGCAAGGTTTGCTCTTGCTCCGAAGAACTGCATCTGCTTACCGATTCTCATTGCGCTTACGCAGCAAGCGATACCGTAGTCATCGCCGAACTTTTCACGCATAAGGTCATCGTTCTCATACTGGATTGAAGATGTCTCGATAGAAATCTTTGAGCAGAAATTCTTGAAGCCTTCGGGAAGCTTTGAGCTCCAGAGAATTGTCATGTTGGGCTCGGGAGCAGGTCCGAGATTTACAAGAGTGTGGAGGAAACGGAAGGAGTTCTTTGTTACAAGAGGACGTCCGTCAAGACCGATACCGCCGATTGACTCTGTAACCCATGTGGGGTCACCTGAGAAGAGCTCATCGTAAGCGGGAGTTCTGAGGAAACGAACCATACGAAGCTTCATAACGAAAGCGTCAACGATCTCCTGGATCTCACTCTCTGTGTACTTACCGCTCTTGAGGTCACGCTCTGCGTAGATGTCAAGGAATGTGGAAACACGGCCAAGGCTCATTGCTGCACCGTTCTGCTCCTTAACAGCTCCGAGGTATCCGAAGTATACCCACTGAACAGCCTCTTTGAAATCTGTTGCGGGCTTGCTGATGTCATAGCCGTACTTTTCAGCCATAACCTTAAGCTCTTCAAGAGCTCTGATCTGGTCAGAAATCTCTTCGAGAGTTCTGATTTCCTCACCGTGAAGTCTTGCACGGTTTGCAATCTCTCTCTTAGCTTCCTGCTTCTGCTCTATAAGGAAGTCAACGCCGTAAAGAGCTACACGACGGTAGTCACCGATGATTCTTCCTCTGCCGTATGCATCGGGAAGACCTGTGATGATACCTGTGTGACGAGCTTTTTTCATCTCATCTGAATAGCAGTCAAAAACGCCGTCATTGTGAGTCTTTCTGTAACGGAAGATCTCTTCAACTTTGGGATCCATTTCACGGTTGTATGCTTTAAGTGAGGAGCGAACCATACGGATTCCGCCGAAGGGGATGATTGCTCTCTTAAGGGGAGCATCTGTCTGAAGACCTACGATATCTTCAAGATCCTTGTCAATGTATCCGGGCTCGTGAGCGGAAATTGTTGAAATTGTATGTTCATCAATATCGAGAACTCCGCCTGCCTGTCTTTCAGCCTCCATAAGCTTCTTTACTTTATCGAAAAGCTTAAGTGTCTTTTCTGTTGCAGGAGCAAGGAAATCTCCGTCACCATAGTAAGGGGTGTAGTTTTCGATAATAAAATCTCTTACGTTAATTTTGTTTTCCATTTTTTATCCCTTCCTTTCAATTAACCGCACCATAGTTTATCGGCACTGCTGTGCGGTAGACAGCACCTTTATAAATCGCCGTAATGACGAAATTAAGTAGAGTTCGGAACAGACATATATATGTGTGGTATACATGTCTTTCCATAAGTATTATAACAGTTTTTTCGACAGTTTTAAGGGTAAAAAGAAAGTTTGTATCAGTGAATAAAAAAGCTATTTTGTCAACCAATTTTATAATGTTTTTTCACAAACGCCAATGTAAAATTTTGGTATACTTTAATTCTAAAATGGAATAAAACTAAAGAGATGGCAATAACTACGTTGTTTTGAATATAAATTCTTTACAAAAATGAATAAAAGTGTTACAATTCACTAATAAAATGTGATTAAAAGTAAAAAAAGGAGAGATGATGATAAATATGACAAAAAAACATTTGGAACGTGCGGTAAGTCCCGAATCTTTGGGAATTTCATCGGAATCAATCCTAAATTTTATAGAGGACTGCGAAAGGAGCAAAGTGGAGCTTCATTCCTTCATGATACTGCGTCACGGCAAAGTTGCGGCGGAAGCCTGGTGGAAACCCTTTAACAGTGAAACTGCTCATACGATGTATTCACACAGTAAGAGTATATCCTCTCTGGCAATGGGATTTGCAATATCTGAGGGGCTTGTCTCTCTTGATACAAAAGTTTATCCTCTTTTTGAAGATAAGCTTCCGAGAGTTATTCCCCGTGAGGCAATGGAGCTTAATATCCGTCATCTGCTTACTATGACCAGCGGAAAGCTCATGAATCCCATGGTCAATACCGAAAAAATGGACTGGATCAAAAACTTTTTGTCAGCTCCCTTTGCATGGAAGCCCGGCACAAAGTTTGTGTATACCAATGAAAACTCCTATATGCTCTGCGCCATAGTAAATAAGGTTACAGGCATGAGCGTAACCGATTACCTTATGCCGAGGCTTTTTGAGCCCCTCCAAATAGACCGTCCGTTCTGGGAAACTGATCGAAACGGCATTGAGGCAGGCGGATGGGGTTTACAGCTTAAAACGGAAGATCAGGCAAAAATAATACAGTGCTGTCTGCAAAACGGAATGTGGGAGGGCAAACAGGTAATTCCCGCCGATTATCTTGCCGAGGCTACCTCGTATCAGGTGGATAATGCTCCCGGAAAGCCTGATAACAGAGTGGGATACGGTTTCCAGTTCTGGATGAACAGACTGCCCAATTCCTATCGCTGTGACGGTTTGTTTTCGCAGTTTGCAATTGCCATGAAGGATTACGACTGCTGTATAGTTACAAATGCCGGAGCTCCCGATGAGCAGGGAACACTCAACGCAATCTGGCGTCATTTCCCACAGGGCTTTACCGATGAGCCGATGCCTGAAAATCCAGAAGCACTTAAGAAGCTCAGGGATAAAATAGAGTCTCTTTCCATGCCGTTAATGGAAGTGATGCCACGTAATCCCCAGATGGAGGAAAAGCTCAGGGGAAAATCCATACATACAAGGGATACCGGATTTGCAAGTATTCTTGCAGCACCTGCTACATTTATGCTTTCCAAAAAACCTGGAAATATAGACAATATCCGTTTTGAATTTGCTTTGAGCAGTGCATCTATGACATTTAAGGAAAGAAACAGTCCTGAAAATACAATTGAAATAGGACTTGACGGTAAAGTGCGAATGAGCAAAATAAAGCTTGCGGATTTGGAACTTGATATTGCCGCACAGGGCGCATGGAGAAGCGACAGCAGCTTTGAAGTGTGGATAAGACCCTTACAGATGACCCAGATAAGAAAAATGCGGTTTGTTTTTGGAGAAAGGGGAGCCGTACTCATCCATTCACGGGCAGAGCAGCCTCTTTATGATTTGGCTGTATTCTGGATGGGCTTTATCGGACTTAATGTTACAAGTCCTCTTAAAGCTGCGGCAAAGGGCGTTGTTTCATCGGCTCTTCCGGTTATTGATCCGGATATAGTAGGATTATTGAGATCTGATAAATAAAGTAAACATAAAAAGGAGCTCCCACTGTAGAGGGAGCTCCTTAGTTTTATATGAATTTTTACTTAGACTGTTCAGCCATAGCAGCGTCAAGCTCTGCCTGAAGTTTTGCTTCTTTTTCCTCACGGAATTTAGCAATTTTTGCTTCGTTCTCTTTTTCATCGAACTTATAGAAGAACATGGGGATAGCCTGAAGCACAAGTCCGATAGCTCCCATTACTGTAAGCATGAAGAAAATAGCGTTGAGAGCGGGTTCGTACTGAAGAACTTCACTTCTCTGAAGAGTCTGTCCAACCTGTGCAAGCTCTTCCTTTTTAGTTGCAAGAAGCTGAAGGTTTTCGTATCCGAAAGCGTTAACAATGGCCATGATTATAAGGTTGAAACCTGCAATGCCGAACTTGTTAACAAGGCTCTTGAATGAGAAAACTGCGCCCTCAAGACGTTCGCCTGACTCCATTTCGATAGTATCGACCGTATCGGAGAAGATAGCGGTAATAAGAACAAGGCTCATGCCTACGGGGAAGTTTGTGAAGAAGCGGAGGATTGCATATACAGCAAATCCTGCTCGTGCAATTGCGAGGTCTGCGCTGGTGTAGGGAACTACATACATGCAGATAAGGAAAACAAGCACATCTGCTACTGCAAAAATAAGGCTCATTCTTATCCAGAGGGTTTTCTTATCCATCTTCTTAAGAAGAGGAGGAACAATTGCCATTGAAAGCATGTATGAAATACCGCTGGAAATGCTCAGAAGCGGGAAAAGAATACCTTCTTCTGAAAGCGGAATTGAGAAGCCCAGTGTAGATTTCATCCAAGCTTCGATTGCGGGGAAATCGAAAATACCGTAGCAGTTCCACTTTGCAAAATACATAAGGAACATCGCACCGATATTTGTTATAGCTGAGAAAAATGCTGTAACAATAAGAACTGTCATGTTCTTGTTGCTGAAAATCATTTTAAGGGTTTTGGTATATTTTACTTTCTGAGGTTTAATGTAAACCTTTTCTCTTATACCGAAGAAGGAAGCAATCATAGGAACGCCGGCCAGTACGGCGAAAACGATTGCTGCAACAAAGTATCCCTGACGCTCATCTTTGAAAGCGTAAACAATGGGGAAGAAGACGATTGACGGAAGAACTGTTCCGATTGAGCCGATAATGTTGCTCCATGAAATAGCTTTAACTCTCAGTTCGCTCTGAGGGAAAACAAGGGGAGTAAGTCCCTGATAGGGGATATCAACAGCGGTGTTGAAAGTGTAGAAAATAAGGTATGCAATAATGGCGTACCAGAAGTTACCTACGGAAATAGCTCCGCTCTGTTCTCTGATAACGTGGAAGCCGTTTCCGATAGTTGCGATTGTCTCCTCAAGATTTATCTGAGACAGGGAGAAAGTACCGAATCTGTCGCCGAAATCAACGGGGGCGAACAGAAGTACGAGGGAAACGCACAGCGGGACAGACATGCTGATAACCCAGGGACGGCATTTGCCCCATTTTGTTCTTGTTCTGTCAACGATCATACCCATCATGGGGTCGTTGATTGCATCCCACACTTTAGTGAGTGCAAGGATAAGACCTGTTGCAACAAGACCAAGTCCTAAAACATCCGAAAAGTAAACGTTGAGTGCTCCGCCGATAACATTGGTAAACGTTAAAAGACCAAACGGCAGCAGAGAAAATGCTAAAATTTCTCTTGTGGTGGCATTTTTCAAGTTGTTAAGCACATTTTTTCTTGACTTTTTAACCTGCGCCAAAGCTAACATCCTTTCTTTTTTTATCACATAAAAGGCATTTTAACACAAAAATTTACAATATTCAAAGTTTTGTCATTTTTTACACTTTTTTTCTACCTTTAACACAAACGATGTGTTGATTATTTATGTATATTGCCTTATAATATTTATCACAAAACGATTTTTCAGGAGGTTTAACATGGACTGGACCGAAGTTATGGTAGAAATCCCCGCTGAACATATTGAAACAGCCGAGGCAATTTGTCAGATGGTAGTGCCTTACGGCATTTATATTGAAGATTACAGAAATCTTGAGCAGGATGCCTGGGAAATTGCCCATATAGATCTTATAGATGAAGAGCTCCTTAAAAAAGATAGATCAAAGGGTATAATCCATCTTTATATTCCGCCGACGAAGCATCCGGCAGAGGCATCAGCTTTTATCAGTGAGAGGCTTAAAGAGGGCGGAATTGATAACACAATCTCTCTTAAAATGTGCAAAAATGAGGATTGGGAAAATAACTGGAAAGAGTATTTCAAACCACTTCCTGTAGGAAAGAAGCTTCTTATACGTCCTCTTTGGGAAAGAGATTATGACCCTCAGGGCAGAACGGTCCTTGATATTGAACCCGGACTTGCTTTCGGAACCGGTGGACATCACACTACAAGGTTATGTCTTGAAACCCTCGAAAATTACATTACCGAAGAGACAGAGCTTCTCGATGTAGGATGCGGCAGCGGTATTCTTTCAATTGCAGCGCTGCTTTTAGGTGCAAAAAGTGCTCAGGCTGTGGATATTGACAGCCTTGCTGTAAAAACAGCCATAGAAAACGGAAAAGTAAACGGCTTTGAAGAGCCGAGATACAAGGTCTTCCACGGAGATCTCACAGATAAAATTACCGGGAAATTTGACGTCATTGCCGCAAACATCGTGGCTGATATTATAATCATGTTTTCCTCACAGGTGGGAGAATTCCTCAAAGATGACGGAGTGTTCATTACTTCCGGAATAATAGATATAAGAGAAAAAGAAGTTCTCGAAGCTTTTGAAAAGAATAATTTCAAAGTAATAGAAAGACATGAGGACAGCGGCTGGCTTTGCTTTGTGTGCAAAAAGGCTGACTGAAAATAAATAATGAATTTGATAGTCTCATAAAAGTAACCCCTTGCAGAATATTCTGCAAGGGGTTATATGTTTGTTTGAAAATGTTTTAGTTATAAGTATGTATACATTAATATATAAGTACATATGCGCATTTTAAATCAGTACCTGTTGTGGACATCCTCGGCAAAGCACATAAGGTCTTTAAATTCCAATACCGTGCCGTCATCAAGTATAGCTTTACCGCTCATTTTTCCGAAAACCTGATGCTGATCACTTTCCACAACTACTGCCGAAAGTTTTGCCGCTCTGTCGAGGACAGGTTCAAACTGGGTTTCAAATCTACCATCACTTGAAGTGAATGTCCAGGGTTTCATGTAGCTGTCCTTAGGAATATTAAATGTAATATCATCGAGCTTATGACATTTTCCGTCATAAAAAAGCATATTTTCGCTTGCAGCTGAGGTGTCGCCGAAACCGTAACCGATATTGAATCCGAAAGCCTTACCGTCAACTACTCCGTTTCCGGATCCCCAATACCAGCGGTTATCATATGTCCAAACGCCTCTGCCCCAGTCGAGAGTTCCGAAATCTGTTTCCGGATTGAATTTGTATTCTTTTCCGTCATAAAATGCGCTTCCCGACGCTCTCATACAGTTGATTTTTTGATTATAATAAAAGGCTTTTTTGTTTTCTTTCCACGGTGTGGCGATTACCATTGTATCCATGGGAGGCTGGCTGAGTGTAATGTCACATGAAAAATCCTTGCCCTTAAAGAAGTTTTTAAAAGTACAGGTGATTCTTCTTGCGTTTTCTGTTTTTTCATATTTAAGATGAAGCCTTTTATCTTTGTATTCAACATCACCTTTGTCGGATGTTGCAGGCATATGAAGTTTACCCAAAGGAAGAACGTTTAAAATGGTTTCGGTATGTTCCCATCCCTCTTTAAAATTAAGCAGAGAAACGGACTGAAGACCGATGTATCCGTCATCAGAAACAGTAAAAGCCACAGCGTAGTCGTTATTCAGAACAAGGTAATAATCCCATTCCTTGATTTTAAGTTTGGATGCCTTTATATCTTCTCTGCGATATTCCTGTACGAGCTGCTTTGACCATCCCGGCTCTCTCAAAGAACCGTCGCTTTTAAGAAGCAGCTGCTTTTTTGTAACTTCATGATTTCTCATTTTGTTCTCCCCTTTCATTTTTCTTTTATTTTATTATACAACTGCTCATGTAATAATTCACTTATTCTTTTCATGTCAAAATATATAAAATACGTTTTGATTGTGTGTTTATTATCACGAAAAAAACTTTTTTTAAATTTTATGTCACAAAACCTGTCTCAAAATCGTTGTTCTTTTATGAAGGGATTTCCTCACTTTCACCCTTCTCGTCATTCATCTGCGTATTAAACGCAAAAAAGCTTCACATTGCGGCCGGGCTGTCTTTGGCAGTCCGGCTGCAGTGTTTTATATTATACTTTTTAAATAGCTTTTTATATTGACTTGCATAATGAAGGGTTTTATAATTATTGAATAAATTATTATTCAATATGGGGTTGATTTTATGAAAAATCCAAAACTGAAAGATTTTTTTATGAAAAACTCAGTTATGCTGGCAGCGGCATTGATTGCAGGTGTTGCAGCAGTGCTGGATTATGCTTTCAGAGTAAGTCATGTTTATATTGATACCGCTACATTCAGCGGCCTTTCCATGCTTTTATTATGGATAGCCATTTTAAATGCTCTGGCTTTAACTGCCATGTATGTAATAAAGATATACGGAGTTAGTATCCATGGCAGTCCAATAAGTGAGAAAAAAGGATTTTTCGTAGCTTATGTTATCTGTCTTTGTGCGACAGTTTTCTTTGTCATCTATGTTATTGTCAATGCAATAATTTCTGGCTATGAAACAATTCCTGTGGCAATGCGATTCCTGAAAGAAGATATTCCGTATCTGGCAGCAGTTTTTGCCATTGTCATTTTAGCCCTCGTACTGCCCCAAATCAAAAACAAATGTACTCAGAGGATAATTTCCGGTGCAGCAGTTTTGGGAGTCCTTGTCAGCGGATTTTTAAGTCTTTATCCCTGTTATCCCTATAAAATTACATCTAATCCGATGGTTATAGATAACGGTTCAGAATATTCAGTTGTGTTTTCCACAAATGACAAAGGAACGGGATATATTCAGTATCAGTACAATGGTGAAGATTACACTGTATACGATCAGGATGGCGGAAGAAAGAACGGAGACAGCAAAATTCATACTGTGACAGTTCCCAAAGAGCATCTTAACGGAAACAGTTACAGGGTGGGTTCAAGAAGGGTCATTGACGAACTCAGCTACGGCGGACGTTCAGGTAAGGAAGTGGTATCCGATTACTATGAATTCAATGCACCTTCCGGATCAGAACAGAAATATCTTACAGTTTCCGACTGGCATACATATCTTGATAAAGTCTATGACGCTGTGCAGTATGCAGGCGATTATAACGGCGTTATTCTTTTAGGCGATCCGGCTCCGGGGCTTATGTTTGAGGATGAAGTAAAGAAATACATAGTGGAGTTCGGCGGAGAAATTTCAAAGGGAACTATGCCTGTAATATATGTACGAGGCAACCATGAGACCAGGGGAAAGGAAGCAGCCAATTTGCCTGATTACCTGGGCCTTGACAGCTTTTATTATGAGACACAGTACGGCGATTATAATTTTATAGCCCTTGACAGCGGTGAAGACAAAGAAGACAGTCATCCCGAATACGGCGGAATGGTGGATTACGGTCAGTACAGGAAAGATATGGTAAAATGGCTTGAAACCCTTCCGGAAACTGGTAAAAAGACCATAGCTTTAGTTCATTCTCATGAAATATGTATCGAAGAAGATTTAAGCGCCAGTGCTTACAATGAGCTTAAGCGCCTTAATGTAAGTCAGATTATCAGCGGTCATACTCATACATGTGAATTTTTAGAAAACAATGGCATGAAAGTTTACATAGACGGCGGACACTCAGGTAAAACTTTCATAATAAGCAAACTTACCCTTACAAAAGACAATTATACTTTGGAATCATGGAACAATAACGGCGAACAAATTTTTCAGAAGGTTATCTCTTGGTGAGCAAAAAAATATGCCTGATTTTATATAATACACACAAAAATATAAGGTTTATTGTTCTTTCGTTGACAGGGGTTTTGCCCTGTGATATAGTTATTTATATCAGTTATTATTAAATTTTTTAATGGCGGTGATTATAAGAAATGAAAGAAGAAAACAGAAAATATGCACAAGAGGCCTACGACATAGTTAAGCATGCTTCGCAGGTTATCGGCTCCAGACTGCCGGGCTCAGAAGGTGAGAAGAAATATGCTCACTATATGGGCGAAAAGCTCAGAGAAATTGGAATAACTCCCGTTACTGAGGAGTTTGAGGTTTCTCCACGCTCTTCAATCGGCGGTATACCTTATGCCGGATGGGTTGGACTTATTGTCAGCCTGCTGATTTATCCGGCACTTGCAATATGGCAGCTTTGGTTCCTTCTTGCAATAGGTACGGCAGCCTGCCTTGTATGGCTTGTTTTCAGCGTTTTCCTTTATAAGACATGGTTTGATATGTTCTTTAAGCAGGAACTTTCACAGAACACTTACGGCGAACTGACACCGCCTGACGGAAAATATGATTATACGATCATCCTTTCCGGACATACAGATACAAGCTGGAACTGGAAACATTCAGCTCACGGCGGCTGGCACAAGGATAAGCCAATTTTTGCACTTGTTACTACATATGGCAAAGTAGGTTTTGGAGCAGTGTGCTTCTTCCTGCTTACAGCAATCTGCATATTTATGGCTGTTATTTACGGCGCTGCAATCTTTGATCAGGCTTGGGCTTATAATATTATGGAATTTTCAAGCAAATTCCATATGCTCAATCAGATTTTGCTTTTCCTTCCTGCTGTAACAGCACTGGGAAGCTGCTTCCTTATTATGTGGGCTGATCCCAATCCCCGCAATGCTTCAAAGGGTGCTATGGATAACGCAACAGGCTGTGCACTCAGCTATGAGGTTATCAAGTACTTTAAGGAAAATCCCGATAAGATGCCTCCCAAATGCCGTATAATTGACCTTAACTGCGGTTCTGAAGAGGCTGGTCTTAGAGGTTCAATGGCATTTGCCCGTGAACACAGAAACGACGATATGTTCAAAAATTGCTGGAATATCAACATTGACTCCGTTGCAGATAAAGAGTATTTTGAGGTTGTTATAAAGGATGACTGGCAGTTCTGCCGCTTTGACACAGACCTTGAGAAGATGTTCAAGGATACATTTAATGAAATGGGTATTGTAAGTAAAACAAACGGATGCATTCACAATCCTGTTGGCGGCTGCGACAGTACACCCATGACAAAGGCAGGAGCTAAATCTGTAACCTTTGCAGCACAGAATCCCATGCTCACCTATTACTATCACACGTGGCTTGATACAGCCGATCGTTTCGATGCTGAAACTGTGGGCGACGGCTTTGAGGTTGTTCTCAGTGTTATCGACAAGATAAGCGCATTCCAGCAGGAGAAAGGTTTCAACGGACCTCAGAAAAAATAAAAAACAATAATACAAAAATCCGTCCTCGGTGAGAAGCCGAAGACGGATTTTTTAATATTATTTTTTAGTTTTCCCCGGAAAAGTGCATGGCGGCTCTGAGATTTAAAACTCTGATTATAGCGTCAGCCTTCCTGTCAATTTTTCCGAAGTTCATGGCAGGAACATAGTAGCTTTCCAAAAGGTCATGGGCTTTTTTTGTGGTTGCAAGAATTGTTACTGCTTCTCCCAAAAGTTCTGCTGAAGCTTTTGAATTAAAAGAAATTCTGCCTCTGTATCTTGCAATTTCATCTGTCTGCAAAAAGCGCTTTACATTTATACGGCGATAAGGTGTAAAGGCGCTTTGATGCCATGGAGTAGAAGTGAATATTGCAAGACTTTTTTCCGGAATAATGAGATGAACAATTTCGTTTTCCCCGGAAAAGGGATTGAGACAGGTTATAACGTCAAATCCCAGGGAAATGGCACGGCTGCGGAAAATTTCGAGAAGCATGGGAGAAACGGCACAGTAGGGGTCGTCTATGACAACTATTCTTTCCGCAAGGGCTTCAACAGTTTCAAAGCAGGTGAATATTCCTTTCGGAGTGGGTGCCGATAAATAGCGCCGCTTTTCCGTTCCGATTCTTCCCTTGGGACTGCCAAATTCTCTTGCGGCAAACCGTGCAGCGTAATTCTCTATTTTTCCCTTATCTGCTGAGTTCTGCAAAAGCCTTACCGTATCATTTTGAAGAGATGCGGCAGCGTTTAAAAATCTTACACTGCGCCTATGAAGTTCACTGCAAGTGAGGGTGGCTTCTCTGATTTTATCAGCTCTTGCCCTGAGCATCTCGCCGTTCCAGCAATCTCCCAGGTTTACAATCTCCTCAACTGCGCCGGGGAATTTCGGTTCGATTGTATGAGGTGAGGTTCCGTCGGCAATTGCAAATTTTATCTCAGGTATTATCACTGCGTCAAAGGAATCGGGGTCTGAGGAACAAATGATATTTTCGTGATATAAACCGAGCTCCTCAGCTTTTGACGCTACTCTTTTCATTATTCCCGATTTTCCTGTTCCCGGACCGCCTTTGAGTATGTACATGCTCCAGGAGTCAAAGGGATTATAAAGCTGGGAAAATTCACTTACAAATCCTTTTGGTGTATTTGCACCGAGAAAAAATGTTATATTCTTATCACTCAAAAAAATCCCCCCGTTAAATTCATTCACACTTTTATAATATGCCGGGAAAGCATATAAGTGAAGAAAAACGGAGGGGAAATTTTATTTTTGGAAAAACAGAAGTTTATTTATACTTAGGTCTGGGGGTGTATGAAGTGTGGAGAATCTCGTGAGCCTTGTGGCTGCCGGGTTCGCCGAAGAACTCCTCATAAACCGCTTTGATTGCAGGATTTTCGTGTGATTTACGGATTGGCAGGTTTTTATCTGCATCGTAAAGAGCTGCTGCTCTGATGCCCTTAAGGTCTATGAAGTTGCGTACAACTGCATGCTGTATAGGCTGACCGCCGCCGTTTACGCATCCGCCGGGGCATCCCATTATCTCTATGAAGTGATAATTAGCAGTGCCGTTCTTTATACGCTCCATAATTTCGTGAGCGTTTGCTATACCGCTTGCTGCGCAGACGTTTACATCCATTCCGCCGATGTTGTAGGTAGCCTCTTTAATATCAGCAGTACCTCTGACTTCAGTGAAATCTACGTGATCGAGCTCACGGCCTGTAAGTATTTCGCTGGCAGTTCTCAGAGCTGCTTCCATAACGCCGCCTGTTGCGCCAAATATAACAGCTGCTCCCGTTGCTTCGCCTAAAGGAGAGTCGAACTTTTCGTCTGGCAGCTTTTTAAAGTAAATACCGGCGCTTTCGATCATTCTGCCAAGTTCTCTTGTGGTAAGAGCGTAGTCAACATCAGGGTAGCCGGAGGCGTTCTGGTGTTCTCTGCCTGTTTCAAATTTCTTTGCAGTACAGGGCATGATTCCCACAACAACGATATTCTTCGGATCCATGCCCATTTTCTGAGCATACCAAGTCTTTATTGTTGCGCCGAACATCTGCTGAGGAGATTTGCAGGTTGAAAGGTGGGGGATAAGCTCAGGATAGTAGTGCTCACAGTATTTGATCCATCCCGGTGAGCAGGAAGTAATCATGGGCAGAACTCCGCCGTTTTTAACTCTTTCAATAAACTCGTTTGCCTCTTCCATGATTGTAAGGTCAGCGGCAAAGTCGGTGTCAAATACTCTGTCAAAGCCTAAGCGGCGAAGGGCGGCAACCATTTTGCCCTCAACATTTGAGCCGATGTGCATATCAAAGCATTCGCCCAGAGTAACTCTGATTGAGGGGGCTGTCTGAACAACCACAAATTTCTCAGGGTCGTTGATTGCGGCAAGAACCTTGTCGGTATCATCCTTTTCTCTGAGAGCGCCTGTGGGACAGTTGACTATACACTGACCGCAGGAAACGCAGGAAACATCTGCAAGGTCTTTGTCGAATGCGGAGCTGATATGGGTATCAAATCCTCTTGCGTTTGCGCCGATAACAGAAACTTTCTGAGCGTCGCAGGCAGCTACACAGCGGCGGCAGAGGATACATTTATTGTTGTCTCTTATCATATGAGCGGCGGAATCGTCAAACTCATAGTGGGGATTTTCACCCTCAAAGCGTGTTTCGTCGTCAACGCCAAACTCTTTGCAGAGCTTCTGAAGCTCGCAGTTGCCACTTCTTACACATGAAAGGCACTTGCGGTCGTGGGTGGAGAGAATAAGCTCCAATGTGATCTTACGTGAGTTTCTTACACGCTCAGTGTTTGTGAAAATCTCCATTCCCTCGTTTACGGGATAAACGCAGGCGGTTACAAGGCTTCTTGCACCTTTAACCTCAACCATGCATATACGGCAAGCGCCGATTTCGTTTATCTTTTTAAGATAGCACAGTGTCGGAATTTCAATTCCCGCATATCTTGCGGCTTCAAGAATGGAAATTCCCTCAGGCACACACAGGGGCATGCCGTTAATTTTAATATTTACCATAGCCATATTGGCACACTCCCTTTCTTATCTCTTGCTGATAGCTTTAATCTTCTTACACTTATCCATGCAGGCGCCGCACTTGATACACTTCATAACGTCTATAACGTGGGGGCTCTTGATATTTCCGGAAATTGCGCCTACGGGGCAGGCTCTTGCACAAAGTCCGCAGCCTATGCACTTATCGGGATCAATGTAGTAGTTGAGAAGAGCTTTACATACGCCTGCGGGGCAGCGTTTGTCCACAACGTGGGCGATGTACTCTTCACGGAAGAATTTCAGCGTGGAAAGAACGGGATTGGGAGCAGTCTGTCCAAGACCGCAAAGGGAGTTTTCCTTGATATAGTGGGCAAGCTCTTCCAGCTTATCTATATCCTCAAGGGTTCCCTTGCCGCTGGTGATCTTTTCGAGAATTTCACGCATACGCTTTGTACCTATGCGGCAGGGTGAACATTTTCCGCAGGACTCGTCAACGGTAAAGTCGAGGAAGAATTTTGCAATGTCAACCATGCAGTTATCTTCGTCCATTACAATAAGTCCGCCTGAACCCATCATACAACCGATTGCCGTAAGGTTGTCGTAGTCGATGGGGGTATCTATAAGGTCAGCGGGAATACATCCGCCGGAGGGACCGCCTGTCTGAGCAGCCTTGAACTTTTTGCCGTTGGGGATTCCGCCGCCGATTTCTTCAATAATCTCTCTGAGGGTTGTACCCATGGGAATTTCAACAAGACCTGTGTTGTTGATTTTTCCGCCGAGAGCGAAAACCTTTGTGCCCTTTGATTTCTCAGTACCCATGGAGCTGAAATACTCAGGTCCGTTGAGGATGATCTGAGGAATGTTTGCAAAGGTTTCAACGTTGTTTTCAGTAGTGGGTTTTCCGAAAAGGCCCTTTACTGCTGGATAGGGAGGACGAGGACGTGGCTCACCACGGTTACCCTCAATGGAAGTCATAAGAGCTGTTTCCTCGCCGCAGACGAAAGCGCCTGCACCAAGACGGATATGAAGATCAAAGTCAAAGCCTGAACCGAAGAGATCTTTGCCTAAAAGACCGTATCCTCTTGCATCCTCAATAGCCTTCTGAAGTCTTCTAACTGCAATGGGATATTCTGCACGGACGTATACATAACCTTCCGTTGCACCTACGGCATATCCGCAGATTGCCATAGCTTCAACTATGCAGTGGGGGTCGCCCTCAAGTACGGAACGATCCATGAATGCGCCGGGGTCGCCTTCGTCGGCGTTGCAGACTACATATTTCTGATCTGCCTTGTTCATGGCGGCAAGCTCCCACTTTCTGCCTGTGGGGAATCCTCCGCCGCCTCTTCCTCTGAGGCCTGAACGCTTTACAATGTCTATAACCTGTTCCGGAGTGTATTCGGAAAGGCATTTTGCAAGTGCCTGATATCCGTCATAGGCGATGTATTCGTCGATATTTTCCGGGTCAATAACACCGCAGTTGCGAAGGGCAACACGCTTTTGTTTTTTGTAGAAGTTTGTCTCATTAAGGGACTTTATAGTGTCGCCGGAATGTACAGTTTCATCATAGAGAAGCCTTTTGACCATACGGCCTTTGAGCAGATGCTCCTCAACGATTTCCGGAACATCCTCAACCTGAACCTGGCTGTAAAAGCATCCCTCAGGATAAACTATCATAATGGGGCCTAATGCACACAGACCGAAGCATCCTGTACGGATAACTTTTATTTCGTCTGAAAGACCCTTTGCCTCGATTTCCTTTTCGAGGGCTTCAATAATTGCGGCGCTGTTTGATGAAGTACAGCCGGTACCGCCGCAAACGAGAACATGGGAACGATACATTGACTTTCCTCCTTATTTATCAACAGTGCCCACTGTGTATTCTGTAACAACATTGCCGTTTACAATGTGGTCGGCAACTACTCTTGCTGCCTTTTCGGGGGTCATTTTTACGTATGTAACCTTTTCCTGTCCGGGAACAAAGACCTCTACAATAGGTTCATACTGGCACATGCCTATGCAGCCTGTCTGTGAAACGGTAACGTGTGAAAGCTTGCGTCTTGCAACTTCCTGTGAAAAGGCGTTGAGTACGGGACGTGCTCCTGCTGCAATTCCGCAGGTTGCCATGCCCACAACCACTCTTGTAACTTCGCCTTTATCTTCACGAACTGTCATATTCTGTCGGGTCTTATCCCTTATTGCCATAAGTTCTTCAAGGGTTTTCATTTTCTGCACCTCCGGTTATTTCTCTTGTGTTTTCGCAGATGAAGTCTCTTATAAACTCTGTGACCTCCGGAGACGAAAGGGAAACATCTCCCAAAATCTCTCGCATCTGACGTGTATCAAGAATAAATTCTCTCTCTCCGATTATTCTGCGGTATAAAAAATCAATATCTGTATTCATGGAGATAAGGCTGCACATGGTAGCTGCCATATCTCCCACTGGAGTGAAATCAATACTGTCTGTTCTGAAAACTGCCGTAACCGTTGTTCCTTTTCCTAAAACCGATTCAATGTCAAAGGAACCGCCTGTCATTTCTGCCGCCATTTTAAAAAGGGGAATGCCCATTCCCACTTTTCTTGTAGTGCGTGTTGTGAAAAATGGGTCACGAACTCTTTGAAGCTGTTCCGGTGACATACCTTTTCCGTTATCGGAAATTCTCACCGTGAGGACGCTGTTTTTTTCACAAAGCTCGATTTCAATAAGTGAAGCTTTTGCGGAAATGGAGTTCTGAGCAATATCCAGAATGTTAAGTGAAATTTCTCTCATTTTATTTTTTATTCCATATATTTGTCGAGGATCCCGTCAACATCCTCAGCGGTTATCTTTCCGTAAACTTCATCGTTTACCATCATAACCGGAGCAAGTCCGCAAGCGCCTATGCAGCGGCATGCTTCAACGGAAAATACACCGTCCGGTGTGCATTCGTCGGGCTCCACTTCCAGTCTCTCACATATTCTGTCGAGGATTTCCTGTGAGCCCTTAACATAGCAAGCAGTTCCGAGACAGACGGAAACCTTGTATTTGCCTTTGGGTGAAAGGGCAAACTGCGCATAAAATGTTGAAACACCGTAAACCTTTTCCAACGGAATGTCCATTCCGTCGGCTATCATTACCTGTACTTCAAAAGGCAGATAGTCATAAATCTGCTGAGCTTGCTGCATAACATGCATGAGCAGGCTCTTGTCGTGCTTGCATTCCTCGATTACTTTGCGAAGCTTTGCTTCCTGCTCGGGAGTGCCTTTAAAGGGGATTTTGCTGATTTTTTTGAGCATTGCTGAAATTACCTCCTCTATTTAATTGCTTAGCGGCTTTACGATTGTTATATTTTTAACAAATATAAACGCAAAATGTTTAAACAATTATAGCATGGTTACAAACTTAAATCTACAAATTAAAGAAAAATAATTAAATTAATATTAAAAAAATTTTTGTGATAGGGGATAAAAATAAGAAAATTTGTAATTAATTATAAAAAACTGCGTTAAATTTTATGTAAATCCACATTGATAGAGAGAATGCAATGAGACCGATACAAGTTTTCAGTAAGTTTTTTTATCTGATACCCTTAAAAAACCAATGCTGCAAACGAATACTAATATTGAAAGGAAAAATCTTTACATATGGTTTTGTGATTTTTTGTTCTCCGCTATTTAATTTTAGGCTGAAATGCGATATAATCACTGCTATACGATAGATTTAAGGAGGACAAAAATGGCTGATACACTTGAAGCACGTGTCCTTTCGGCAAAGCACTCCCAAAGAGAGCTGGAGTCGCTTTTAACTGAATACAGACCATTCATTATTTCTGCTGTATTATCTGTCTGTCCTACCGGAGGCGATGATGCTTTTCAGACGGGTTTTATTGCTTTTACCCAGGCAGTTGAATTATATGAAAAAGAAAAAGGCTCATTTCTTTCTCTTGCAAAAACGATTATAAAGAGAAGAACAGTTGATTTTGTCAGAAAAGAAAATAATATCAGAGAGGATGCTGTTCTCGACAGTTCACAGGATGAATCTGAAAATGCGGTACAGCTGGCTTCAGCGCAGGTATATCGCTTTAACAGGGAGAATGAGGAGAGAAGAGAAGAAATTATGCTTCTTACTTCTGAGCTGAATAAGTGGTCGATTTCTTTCAGTCAGCTTTCCAAATCTTCACCACGTCATGAGTCTACCAAAAATGCGTGTAAGACAATCATTTATGAGATGGTAAACAATGAGCAGCTTCTTGAGTTATTCAAAAATGATAAAAGGCTTCCGGTGATGGAGCTTATGCGAAAGACCGGAATCAAACGCAAGCTTATTGAGGATCACAGAAGATATATAGTTGCCGCTATTATTATTCATACAGGCGATTTTCCGTATATGCGTGAATATATTAAATTGAATTGAGAAAGGATGGTAAAGCATGAAAGTTTTAATAATTGAAGTAAATGAAAATGTTTCCACCGTTCTCAATGACGATGGCGAATTTATGGAAGTGTCTACGCAGGACGGCTGGCAATGCGGCATGGAAGTTGATTGTGAAATCCCGAAAGAAGAGAGTGCAGTTCTAGAATATCCTGCAAAAGAAAAATCCTTTTCGCTCAAAAGGATTGCCGCAATCGCAGCATCAGTTGCAGCATGTCTGTTAATAGCTTTTTCAATACAGTTTTTATACAGCAATCTGAATACGGTTACAACTTATGTTGAGGTGTCTATTAATCCGGCTGTAAGAATTTCAATGAATAAAAACGGCAAGGTTATAGCAGTGGACGGAATTAATAATGACGGTACGGAGCTGGTTTCAAAGCTGAACAATACAAACCGCATCAGTGACGAGCTTTTTCAGATAATAAATCAGGCTGTTGATGACGGATATTTCTCTTCTGACAACAAGCAGGTGAGCATAGTAGTATCCGATGATGATATGGTTCAGGCAGAGCAGCTGGAGAAAGAGCTTCTTGAAGTGGCTGCAGATGCCCTTGAACGACGCAATATTGATCCAATAGTGCGCACACGCCGGGCTACATTGGAAGAGGCAAACCATATGCGTCAGACTGTTGATGCCGGAGTAAACCTGGGTATGAGTTTGGCAGAAGTCTACGAGCTTTCTCAGTGGACCGGTTCAAATGATGCTTTAAGCGTCAGAGAAATCGAGTACAAAGGTAATAATATTGCTGAAATAGAGTTTTCGTCAGATCTTTTATATACCGGTAAGGAAAAAATCGTTGTGACGGACAGCGAGGGAAATGAACTTAAATGTAAGCTCAAAAATCAGAGTGATGATGAGTGGAATGTAGAGATAGATTCTATTGAAGAGGGAAAAATATATTACGTTAAAATAGAGGCGTTTGGTGCAGACGGTACACCTCTTATATTTTCAGGAGCATTCCTTGCAAGAGACGGATTTGAAGCAACCGCTATGCTCAACGGATTTTCTTCAGAAGCATATTGCTTTGAAAACGGAATAAAGTTTTTGTATGATAATGACAATATTTATTCTTCAAATAAAACTCAAATAACTTTGAGAAATGCTGACGGAGATGTCTACGCCGCTGATGACTTTATTATGGAGGATGATTACTGGCTTATATATACCGATAAAATTTCTCCCGGAGATATGTTTTCTGTTCAGATTACAGGAATTACAGATAACAAACGTAAAGAGATAACAGTTTATGAAATCTGCAAAGCAATGCCGGGAAATAATGTCTCTGTTAAAATTAAAGAAACAAAGTTTGAGATTGACGACGGAGAGCTTGAAATAAAATTTGAGGAGAATATAGACTGGAGCGGAAAGCCTGTTGTAACGGTTACTGATATTAACGGCAGCCCGTTTAAAGTAAATGAAATCAGTTGGGATGAAGATGATATTGAAGTACAGATATCAGGACTGACACAGCCAGGAAAATATAATTTCACAGTAAAGGATTCCGGAGGATTTTCGGCAGATATATCCGGTTCATTCATTGTGCAATAGCATGATATTAAAAACGGACGCATGATTTAACTGCGTCCGTTTTTTTAATAGCGTGGGATTTTTGTTTTTTATGTGTATCATTAGATGACAGGGGATTTTTGGGGAAAGGAGCAGAAAGTATGAGAGAAGAAGAAATAGTTAATTTAATTCGGCAAAAAAATCAAGATGGTATAAAAGAACTCTTAGGCTCCTATGGTTCCCTTATACGGTATGTTGTTTCACCAATTCTGAGTGACGAGCAGGATAGGGAAGATTGTATTTCAGAAATTACCATGCGTATATGGGAACGGATAGATTGCTATAATGAAGGGAAAGGGAGTCTTAAGGGCTGGATTACAGCAGTTTCCAGAAATGCGGCTTTAAACTTTACACGTAAGGCGAAATTTAACGACTCCATTGAAGAGATGGAGGAACATGTTCCATCATACGAACCAACTCCTGAGGAAACGGTTATTTTGCAGGAACGAAAAGCGGCTTTGCTGGCAGCTTTAAGTCAGCTTTCTGCTATGGAAAAAGAGCTTTTTTACAGAAAATATTATTACTTACAGTCAACGGAACAGATAGCATCGGAGCTGAGTATGACTGTGCGTTCGGTGGAGGGTAAGCTTTACCGAATAAAGAAAAAACTTCGCAGAGAACTTGGAGGTGAAGAAAATGAGTGAACAGAATTTATTTAATTTAAATGAGGAAAAAAACGAAAAAGAGTTTGAGAAAGATATACTTGATGCTTTGCCGGAAATCCCGCCGGCGGATATTCTCAAAAAAGTTATTCCGTGCAGGAGAGCCATGAATTTTATTATTGCGGGATTTGCTTTATCGACAATAAGAATTGATTTGTTGTGGCTGCAGTTTATTTTACCGTTACTGGGATTTATATTTCTCATTATAGGATTTCGCACTCTTAGTTATGAAAACAGCTGGTTCAGATTATGTAAAATTTCAGCTGTTGTTTTAAACGTTTTTAATGTTTTCGATTTGGGTATAAATGCAACGGTTTATCATGAAACGTTTTCTGCCTCTGTTTACGGAAGATCCTTGATGGTTATTAACGCTTTTGTCATGATATTATTGTTGATATTTTTTGCCGAAGGGCTGCGAGAACTCCAGCAAAAGGTAGGTATCAAGCCTCATACAGGTTTCCTGATAATGATGATGCTGTGGTATTTTATAACTGCATTTTTGGGATTTGTAGAGGCTGAAGCTGGTCTGTTAGGTTTTATATTTGTGATTTTATATATTCTGTTTCTTATCAGCCTCAATAAAGTCGCCAAAGCTCTTTACGCATCAGGATATGCTATTAAGACAATGCCGGTAAAGATGTCTGATAAGTGGATATACGCAATTGTATTATCTGCTGCGGTTGTTTCTATTTCCTGCGGACTCATTTTTTTCAACAGCTACCCTATGGATTGGACTCCAGTACCTGAGAATGAACACAGTGAAGTGGAAGATGTAAAAGCTCATCTTTTAGAATTGGGTTTCCCGGAAAATGTTCTCAATGATTTGAGCGATGAGGATATTATGTCTTGTAAGGGAGCAGTAACTTTGGTCACAGAGACAACAGAAATGCCGATTAACGAAGGACGTGAGGTTGTAGAGGAGAAAAAAACTGCAAATAAACTGGAGACAAAAAGCTATACGGTACATGACGTTAATGAGATGGTTGCAACAAATGTTTTGGTGCTTTTGCCAGGAGATGAAGTGCGCTGGAGGGTATTTCACCATTTTTACTGGAAGGTAGATCCAGGATTTTCTGGAACCGAAGCGCTTCAGGTTTGGTATCCAGGTCACAGTGGGATATCTGAGAATGCATTTTCTCTCACATCCGAATTTACAGGACGGGTCATGTACGATAATGATGGCAGAACGTATTCTGCTCCCTATTACGAAATAAGCAAAAAGGAAACTGCGACTTTTTTTGGTATATCTTTGGATGATTATCTTGACTTTTCAATGCCTGACGAAGGGAAAAACAAGCGCTGTTATGTTTCTTACGAATTTAAACAGCTGAATACAGGATACTTGATATCCCCTTGGGTAAATTATCATCATCAAATGAGTCTTTTGCAGTATCCTGTATACAGTGCATCCGACTATTGTGCAAAAGGTAAGAATGGTTATGTGTTTGAAGAGGCACAATCTGCAATGGATGTGACATATGACGATATAATGTCTACTCATACTGAGTCCGACAACTGATTAAAAACTAATAAAAAAGCCTGACCGAAACGGTCAGGCTTTTTAAAGTGCAATCAGTATTTATTATTTGTTCTGATACATTGTTGTGGGGTTGTTGTGCTTTTCGATATCTGTATCTGCCCAGATAGCGTCAGCAACGGGAGCCCACTTAAGAGCAAAGGGCTTTGTCTTTGCAATAAGGTCATCAACGCTTTCGGGAGCGAGCATCTCTGTTGAATGTGCGCCGGAACGCTCAACTGCGCCCTTGATTGCCTCGGGATTATCAAGAACGGGGCAGGGACGAAGGTGGTTGTTGTTCCAGGGCTGACCCTTATAGTACTCCATAAAGAGAGGTGACTGAAGAGCCTCGATGAGAGAGCAGTCCTTGATGTTGACGTTTGAGTAGTGAACGAATGCGCAGGGCTCAACGTCGCCGTTAGCATTGATGTGGAGATAGTGACGTCCGCCTGCTATGCAGCCCTGAACATATTCACCGTCATTCCAGAAGTCCATAAGGAAGATGGGCTTCTCATTTCTTGCTTTACGGATAAGCTCGTAAGCTCTCTTACGCTGATCAGCTGTTGCAACAAGGTCAACAACTGCATCCTTACCAACGGGCATGTATGTGAAGTACCATGCGAACAGGCATCCTTTGTCAATAAGGAAGTCGATGTACTCAGAAGAGCAAACCTCTTCAACGTTCTTTGAGTGATAGCATGCAGAGTAACCAAAGGGAAGACCGGCCTCTTTAAGAAGAGACATAGCATGGATAACCTTCTGGTATGTACCCTTACCACGGCGCATATCTGTTGCATCCTCATAGCCCTCGATGCTGAAAGCGAGAACGAAGTTGCCGACTCTCTTAAGCTCTTTTACGAAAGCTTCGTCAACAAGTGTTCCGTTTGTGAAAGCGAGGAATGCACAATCGGGGTTAGCTTCGCAAAGCTTAATGATGTCATCTTTGCGAACAAGGGGCTCACCGCCGGAGAAGATGTACATGAATGTACCAAGCTGCTTGCCTTCGCTGACAATTCTTGAAAGAACTTCATAGCTCAGGTTAGAGCCCTTGCCGTATTCAGCTGCCCAGCAGCCTGTGCACTGAAGGTTGCATGCTGCGGTAGGATCCATGAGTACTGCCCACGGAATATTGCACTTATATTTTTCGATTGCCGCAGTTCTAAGGTCATAGCTGTTCATGGCAATGTTGAGAAGTACCGGAACGAGTTTTTCAATAACTTCAGGATCAATGTCTCTGAGAATGTTTTTAAAGAAAACTGTCCAGTTGTTGTTGGGGTCGTTAAGGGTTTTGTGAAGGCTTGCATATGTAACACGATTGACCTTTCTTCTATCAGCCGCTTCAACAAGCTCCAGAATTTTCATAAGATTTTTATCGGGGTCTTTTCGTGCGTACTTTAACGCCTGCTTAATTGCAAATGCCGATGCACTTTCCTTAAGGGATCTCATAATTTCTTAGCCTCCTACTAAAATAAACAGCGCCACCATATACTGGGGCACTTAACGAAAGTAAGTATACGCTATTTGTGGAAAACTGTCAATAAACGTGCAGTAAAATTTATCTGATATTAAAATTTGTAAATCTTTTGTAATCTTTTTAGTGGATTGTGCAACATGAAATCAAGGCAAAAATCGGTTAAGAATTCAGCGTAATGTGCGAGAGTCCCATTAATGGGACTCTCACGAAAATTTTAATTAAAATCCCTTGCAACCTCCGAAAAAAACGTGTATTGTATAAATCACAAACGAACATTTGTTCGAGAAGATGCAGGAAGATTTCAAAGGAGGCAAAAATGACACTTGCTGAAATGGGTGAGGAATATCTGAGACAAGCTGCGGTTATACGTGAGAAAATAACCCAGCTCAGAAAGCAGGTATCGCATATGAGCGGTTTGGAGCTTTACCGCACAAGAGGCGATATTCTGCGGCTTTATACCATTGCCCGTGATCTCAAAGATACCGGAGAATATCTTTTAAATTATTATGAAGAGGAGTAGTGCAATATGCGTACAAGTTTAGGCCTTGATGACTGCTGGCAGCAGAAGCCGGATTTTGCTGATTTGTTTTTTGAGGAAAGCAATTCGGCGATGCTCAGGAAAGCCTCTTCTCTGATTGGAAAAGTTATAGCAGCGGAGCTCACAGAGCGTCAAAGGCAGTGCTTATCGCTGTATTACTTTAACGGGCTGACAATGCCCGAGATAGCTTCGGAGCTTGGGGTCAATAAATCCAGTGTATCAAGAGCCATAGCCAGGGCAAAGATGAGAATTGAGCGGTCGATGAAATATGCAATGCAGATGAATGTTGAAAAACTTTAAATTTTCCCCGCAGAAGGATAAAATTACCTTTTGCGGGGAATTATTTTATATGCAGTTTTTAATGAAAATGTGTCAAAGCTATTATGGGATTGAAATTTTTTCCTTTATGGTTTAAAATGTTGCTGTAAATTCAAAAACTATCGTTTAGATGAGAGGTAACTATAATGGACATAAGCGAGCTTAAACCTAATCAGAATAAAAATCTTGAAATTACCACTAAGGATTACGGTACCTATGCAAGATATCCCGTAAAGACCCATGTTGTAGTAAAAGGGGACAGCCTTACTGAGATTATGGATAAATATGTAAAGCCCTATCTCAGCGACGGTGATATGATATTTATCAGTGAAAAAATAGTTGCAATAAGCCAGGGCAGAGCTTTTGATATTGACGATATTCAGCCTTCAAAGCTTGCAAGCTTTCTGTGCAAGTTCGTCTATAAGTCACCTTACGGAATCGGACTTGGCAGCCCCTGGACAATGGAGCTTGCCCTTCGTGATGTAGGAGCTCCCAAAATCCTTTTTGCAGCAGCATGTTCAGCTCTTACAAAGCCCTTTGGCGTAAGAGGTGTTTTCTATAAAATCGTCGGTACAAAGGCAAGAGCTATTGACGGCCCCTGTGACTGCACACTCCCTCCCTATAACCACTATGCAAAGCTTGCTCCACTGCATCCGGAAAAAGTTGCACAGGAGCTGAGCGATTATACAGGCTGTGAAGTTGCTGTTATGGATGCCAACGACCTTGGCAGAGAAGTTCTGGGCGTTTCAAAGAATATCACAGTTGATATGTGCAAGCAGATATTTGATGATAACCCTCTTGGTCAGTCATCTGAGCAGACTCCCATTGCTATTGTAAGAAAAATATCTGACTGAGAGCGATCGGTACAATTTCAAAAAGAATGAAAAAAATCTCCCTGTTTTATTCAGGGAGATTTTTGTTTTAATGCTTATTTGTTTTTTGACTTTCAGCTATTGCCAGGCTTCCTGAGACGATGAATATTATCAGAAAACATAAACCCATCATAAAGTAAGCACTTCCGCAGTTTATGGCGCTTAAATTTATAAAGTCATCAAAAATATCAAGAGTATTTTTTCCGAAATCAATATTTCCGGCAGCTGCTTGAACTGATATGGCGGAAACTCCCACGGAAGAAATAATAAGAGAAACAACGCCTAATCCTGAACAGACAATATTATATATGTACTTTTTTTTCGTTATAGAAAAAAGTACAATTAAAAGCGCCAGTACTATGGATACTACAAAAAATATGAAAGCGACAAAAAATTTGGGAACAAAATCCGCATAGGCACTGTTAAAAAATAAATCGTTCAAGAATTTAGAGAAAGACCGGCTTGAAAGCATTTTGATTACATGTTTAAGATTGAATCCGGTGATAGTTGTACTGTTTGAAATGGGCAGACTTATTATCACGAATATGGGCAAAACAATTGAAGATAAAAATGAAGCTGTGCCTAAAACGCAAGAAAGAGCTTTATACCAGATCTTCATAAAAACACCTCTGAATTACCATAAGCGTATCTGCACTTATTTTTTCCAGGAGGAATTAAGTGCTACAGTACGGTTGAATATGAGCTTACCGGGAGCAGAATCTTTATCTACACAGTAATATCCCTGACGCATGAACTGGAAAGTATCGCCGGGCTTTGCATCTTTGAGTCCGCCTTCTATAAGGCAGTCTGAGAGAACTGTAAGGGAATCGGGATTGAGATTCTCGGTAAAGGAACCGTTTGTCTCATCTGAAGGATTTTCAGCATTGAAAAGTCTGTCATAAAGACGAACTTCTGCTTTTACGCTGTCTGCTGCGCTTACCCAGTGAAGAGTTCCTTTAACCTTTCTGCCGTCGGGGGATTCTCCGCCCTTTGAAAGGGGATCATATGTGCAGTGAAGGCATGTAACGTTTCCGTTTTCATCTGTTTCATAGCTTTCGCACTTTACAAAGTATGCGCCTTTAAGTCTTACCTCATTGCCGGGGAATAGGCGGAAATACTTCTTTACAGGCTCTGCCATGAAGTCTTCCTGCTCAACATAGATTTCACGGGAGAAAGCCATTTCTCTTGTGCCGAGTTCAGGCTTGTCGGGATGAACCTGAACAGTGATTTTTTCAGTTTTATCTTCGGGATAATTGTCGATTATCACTTTAAGGGGTCTTAAAACAGCCATGGCTCTGGGAGCGTTTGCGTTAAGGTTATCTCTTACGCAGGCTTCGAGAAGACCGTAGTCAACAACACTGTAAGCTTTGCTTACACCGATTCTGTCGCAGAAATCACGGATAGCGGCAGCGGGATAGCCTCTTCTTCTCATTCCGCAGAGAGTTGCCATTCTCGGGTCATCCCAGCCGGAAAGAATATTATCTGTAACAAGCTTTAAGCATTTGCGCTTACTTGTAAGGCAGTAGTTGAGGTTAAGTCTTGCAAACTCAATCTGACGGGGAGGGGTGGGGATATTCAATTCTCTCAGGAACCAGTCGTAAAGGGGACGGTGGTTCTCAAATTCGAGAGAGCAAAGTGAATGGGTTACGCCCTCTTTGGCGTCGGAAAGGGGATGTGCAAAGTCGTACATGGGATATACGCACCATTTGTCACCTGTTCTGTGGTGATGAACATGGGCTATACGGTAAATAACCGGGTCACGCATATTGAGGTTTGGGGAAGCCATGTCGATTTTTGCACGAAGAACCATAGCTCCGTTGGGGAATTCGCCTGCTGTCATTCTCTTAAACAGGTCAAGGCTTTCCTCTTTGGGACGGTTTCTGTAAGGACTTTCCTTTCCGGGCTCTGTGAGAGTTCCTCTGTACTCTCTTATTTCATCAGCGGAAAGTTCATCTACATAGGCTTTGTCAAGCTCTATGAGCTTTATAGCGCATTCATGGATAAAATCAAAGTAATCAGATGCGAAATAGAGGTTGTCCCAGTTGAAACCGAGCCATTTGATGTCCTCTTTTATGCTCTCAACATACTCTACATCCTCTTTTATGGGGTTTGTGTCGTCAAGGCGCAAGTTGCATGTTCCGCCGTATTTTGCGGCAGTGGCAAAGTTTATGCATATTGCCTTTGCATGGCCTATATGAAGATAACCGTTTGGCTCCGGGGGAAAACGTGTCTGAACCTTTGTATAAACTCCCTTTTCAAGGTCTTCGTCTATAAAGTCGTGTATAAAATTAGATGTATTTTCTTTTATAATCTCTTCCATTGCTTTTATTCCTCTCCGCCGCATGCTTTGATTGCTGCGGCAATTCTTTCTCTTACTTTTTCTTCGCCTAAAAGCTGCATTATTGCATAAAGGTCAGGTGTGTTTCTTCTTGATGTTACCGCAATTCTTATAACAGAAGAAACATCGCCTACATGGCCTTTATAAGCTTCAGGGTTCTTTTTATATTCTTTTACGTTGGGAGTATATCCCAAGGGTTCACAGATACTCTTTACTGTGTCAAACCAGCCGTCTTTGTCCTGAGAATGGGAATATACTTCGAGGTACTTTTTAAGTATTGCCGAGGCTTCCTCATTTGAAACATTTTCGGGCATTGTGTAGTCGGGAGTGTAAAGCTCGTCAAAGAAATATTCGCAGTAGCTTTCAATTTCGCTCCACTTTGCAATGTCCTTTCTGGGCTTTGCAGTGCCTCTGTCAATTGAGAAAAGCTTTGTGGAAAATTCCGGGTCTCTTGTAAGAAGAGCATAAAGCTTTTCGTTATATTCTTTAGCCCAGTCGGTTACAAGAGTGTAAACCTCCTCGGCAGACATAACTGAAATTACATTTTTACTTACGTCGTTGAGCTTTGCAAGGTCGAAAAGTGCGCCGCTTGCGCTCATCTTTTTAAGATTAAAGGGGAATGCGCTTTGAGGAGCGGTTTTGTTTGTCTTGCGCCAGTCCTCGAAGTTT
The DNA here is from genome assembly GCA_900540535.1 of uncultured Oscillospiraceae bacterium. Taxonomy (GTDB): domain Bacteria; phylum Bacillota; class Clostridia; order Oscillospirales; family Acutalibacteraceae; genus UMGS263. The sequence goes on from UQGM01000006.1 coordinate 35,327, forward strand.
GAGTTGGCAAGGGTAAGCAGATACTCTATAACGCTGGCCTTCGGATAGCCTTCCTGTGAATAGTAGGTTACGGCAGCTTCGGGATCCTTACGCTTTGAAAGTTTTCTCTTTCCTCCGTTTTCTTCCTTCATAATAGGAGCGATATGGGCGTATTTGGGAACTTTGAAACCGCAGCACTTGAAAAGCTGAATGTGCAGGGGAACGGATGCTATCCACTCGTCGCCTCTGATAACATGAGTTGTTCTCATAAGGTGATCGTCCACTGCATGGGCGAAGTGATATGTGGGGATACCGTCGGTTTTGAGAAGTACAACGTCCATGATGTTTTCGGGCATTTCGATTTTGCCCTTTACAAGGTCGTCAAAAGAAATCTTGTGCTCCTCGTTTCCGGGAGAACGCAGGCGAAGAACATAGGGCTTGCCCTCTTTTATAAGCTTTTCCTGCTCCTCATAGGAAAGATTGCGGCAGTGTGCCCACTTTCCGTAATATCCTTTATTGACGTTTTCTGCTTCCTGTTTTTCTCTCAGGGCATTGAGTTCATCCTCTGAGCAGAAGCAGGGATACGCAAGTCCTTTTAAAACAAGATCCTTTGCAAAGCATCGGTAGATTTCTCTGCGGTGGCTTTGCTGATAGGGTCCGTAATTGCCTTCCTCTTTCTCGAAGCCCATAACACCTTCATCGGGAGTTACGCCGAATGCTTCAAGTCCTTTTATGATTTCGGAAACACCGTCGGTGATTTCTCTCTTTTTATCGGTGTCTTCAATTCTCAAAAAGAAAACGCCGTTTGTGGTTGATGCATTGAGCTTTGCAACCATTGCGGCAAAAAGTCCGCCGATGTGAAGAAAGCCTGTGGGGCTGGGTGCAAAACGTGAAACTCTTGCTCCTTCCGCAAGGGGGCGTTGGGGATAGAGCTCCTCATAGTACTCGGGTGTTTTATCTACGTCGCCGAAAAGCAGCTCGGCAAGTTTTTCAAAATCTGTCAAGTTCATTTCCTCCTTACGGAAAATATATTTACATTTTATTATCGCAGAAAATCATCAATCAATCAATAGTAAAAAATAAAAACGGCAAATTAGGTTAATAAAACCTAATTGCCGCCTTTAAAATTTTGCTATTACATTATATAATATATTTTATATAAATAAAAAAACACCCACCCTATTGGGCAGATGCCTTTGTCAAGTGTCGGCGTCGACCTATTTTCCCGGGCGGCTGCCCGCCAAGTATCTTCGGCACGAATGAGCTTAACTACTGTGTTCGGAATGGGAACAGGTGGACCCTCATCGTCATTAACACCGACTGAAGAAACGTTGTTTTGTTGGCGTCTCTCTCAGCGACGAAATGAATTATATCACACCGATTTCCAAAATGCAACCCCTTTTTTCAAATTTTTTAAAATTTTTTTAAAAACAGTCAAAAAACCTTAAAAAAGCTCACTTGCCAACTTTTTGTGTTAGGTATATAATATGGATACGGAAGTTACCGATTAGTTTTTTACGGAAGTGGTTTTTATGTTGAAGCTTTTTGTACGTATAATTGTGTTGCTTGCTTCGGCAGCAGCTTCAGCACTGGCTGTTCTGTTTGCCGTTGCCAACAGACGCAAAGAAGTGAAAATAGACCTTAACTGAGTATTAAGGCAAATTCGGAAAGACGCAGAAAACTGCGTCTTTTAATTTTAATGGTTAGACTTTTTGAGTCAAGGGAAGGGACGGAAAATTATGGACTGTGAAAACTGCTGGTACAACGAATACGATGAGGAAAATGACGAGTACTATTGCTCCCTTGAGCTGGATGAGGATGAATATGCACGTTTTATATATTCCAAAGAGGAAAAGTGCCGTTATTTCAGACCTTACGGCGGCGAATATGAAATTGTAAAAAAGCAAAACTGATATAAATACTATTGCGGACTGCAAAAAGGCAGTCCGTTTTTCTTGTAAAACAAGGAATTTTAAGAAAAATCTATCATAAATATGCTGAATTTTTTTAACTAAGATATGTCGAAAAATAAGGAGAAGTTTTTAAGAGTTTTACAAATGTGTTAACAAAGTCCTGCCAATTGTATAAATTAAACAAAAAATCAACTAATATTTTTACACTTGTGGTAATCAGTGATGCTGTGATTTCCACAGCTCGCTTCGTCATTTTGCACAAGCAAACAGCTGCGCTGTTGTGCAAAAAGTCTTGACGATTTGCATAATATGTGGTAGTATAAGCACAACAAAGAACGAAAGGAGTGAAGAAGAATATGACATTCAAGAATTACGAGCTTGAGAGAGAGCTTCTCGACGAATTCCTCAGCGAGAAAAAGCTTAGCTGGAAATCTTTCCTTACAGCTATGGCACTCAACGGAGTAGTCGGAAAATAAGAGCTGATTCGGCTTAGCCGGTCACCGATTTGCCAGTGCGGTCAAAGCTGCAAGGGCGTATCAAGAAGTAAAAATCGGGGGAGCCTTGAATAAAGGCTCTTATTTTTTTGTAAAAATAAACCCGATGCTGATATAGATTATAAAAAATCCGCAGAGCTTTATCTCTGCGGATTTTTTGCTTTTATTCTCAAATTAAAAGAGTTTTGCTTTCGGACGGATATCTCCGCCGGGATTATAAAACTTTCTGTTGTCGAGAGCCCATTGACGCTGACTGAAATCTTTTTCGGGAGCAAGAGAAACAGCCTGAGCCATTTCGAACATCTTGGCGTCGAGGGTATCTATCATGGAAAGCAGCTCCGCCTCAATAAACATTGGTCGAACTGCCGCTCCGAATTCCGGTTCGCCGTGGTGGGAGAGAACCATGTGTTCGAGCATCATGGCCTTTTCCATATCGACACCGAGTTTTTCGGCAGTCTTTTCAATAAGCATTGCGCCTCTTACAAGATGGCCTATAAGTGTTCCGTCAACGGTATAGCCTGATGCAAGACCTGTTTCGGGCACTTCAAATTCACCGATTTTTCCTATGTCGTGGAGAATTGCACCTGCAAGAAGCAGATCGCTGTTAACGTAATCATATATTTTGCAGGCTTCCTGTGCAAGACGCACCATTGACAGGGTATGCATCAAAAGACCGCTTCTTATGGCATGGTGAAGCTTAAAGGCGGCAGGCCAGTAAAGAAGCTTTTCTTTATTCTGGGAAAGAATTTCCAAAGTGATCTTTCTGTATGTTTCGTCATAAAAGGAGTAGGCAATGCTGCTAAGCTCCTCAAACATTATTTCGGGTGCATAATCTGCGCTGGGTACAAAATCCTCAATGCGAATGTTGTCAGCAGGAGTACATTTGCGTATCCTTTCAATTCTGAGCTGATCCGCTCCGTTGAAAGGAGAAATAGTTCCTCTTATTTTTATAAGCTCGTTTGAGTTATATGAGCCCTGAAGTTCAGGGTTGTAATCCCAGTATTTTGCTGAAATTTCACCGTCGGAATCCGCTACAACAAGGTCAAGATAGGGAAGTCCCTTTGCTGTTTTCTTAACGTCACAAGACTTTATAAGGCAAAAGCCCTCAACGGTTCCGGTTTTTTCATTTTTCAAAAAGTTCATCAGCTCAGCCGCCTTTCAAAATTATCCGGGGGATATTATATCACAAAATTATATTCAGTGTCAGTGGTTAAAAGAAACAGAGCAAAAAATACTTTCTCTCTATTAAGAGGATTTTTTCTTAAATTATGGGAAATATAGGAATATCTGATTTTTAGGGAGCGGGAAACATGAGTGAAAAATTAAGTCTATTAAAGCCTAGGAAGATTGAAAAAAGGGTTAAAAAGGCTTTAAAGGAGATAAGAAAAAACTGTATTGAAAATATTAAAAATAAAAACTATGGACTGCTTACGGATAACTATTATATCCTTGCAACTCTCGGAAGAGAATGTATTAAAAACTTAAAAAATGCCCCGAAGCTTCCCAGCAAAAACGATGTTCCTGTTATTTATACGGTTATTAAGGAAAGCGCAGAAAAATACGGATGTCTTACTGAGGAAATTTTTATTTCGGTGCTTTCCGATAAGGGCTTTTCATCTGATGAATGCGCACTTATACGTCTTATGGCGGAATGTGCATATGTTAATCTTTTTTTGGATTGTCAGGATTTGCAGAAAGCGTCTGATTATATAAACGGTATAAGAAATCTTGAAGAGATTGACTTTGAAAATATAATGTGCAAAGTCTGTGAAACGGAGAAAATTCTGCTCCGTGACCCGGCAGGCGTTTATCCACAGTGTACAGGTGATACAAAAACACTGTATCGCAAATGGATAGGTGAGCAGAGCAAAGAATTAAGAGTTTCCGAAACGGAATTTGCAGTTAAAGCCCTCAGTGAAGCTAAAAAGCACTCCGATCATATAGGCAGATACATTAAGCCGGACAACGATGATATGGGTTCTCTGTGGGGAACTGCGGCAATTGTATTCCCGCCGGTTTTTGCCCTTCTTTTATGTGTTTTGGCAGGCTTCTTTTCAAAAAGCATATTGATTTCTCTGTGTCTCTATTTTCCTTTGTGGGAAATCGTTAAAAATACAGTGTGGAATATCTGCGGAAGATTTTCAAGAAAAAGAACTCTTCCCGCCCTCGAAATGGAAGCTGTTCCTGAGGACGGGAAAACAGTTGCAGCGGTTTCCGTTCTTTTGCCCTCTGACGAAAAGGGAAGAAGAGAGCTTTATAAAAATCTCAGAGAGATGAAAATAAGTAACGGAAAAGGTGACATTTGCTTTTGTGTTCTCGGCGATTATCGGAGCAGCGACCATGAGGAAATGCCTGAGGACGCAGCAATTTTAAAGGGATGCAAAAAGGTCATAGAAGCTCTTAACAAAAAATATGGCGGTGGATTTTTTCTTGCAGTACGCCGCAGGGAATATTCAGTCAGTGAGGACTGCTTTTGCGGAAAAGAGCGAAAAAGGGGAGCTGTAGAAGCTCTGATAAAAGCTATGAGGGGAGAAAGAAACGATGAGCTGGAGCTTTTCGGCGATATAAAGAATCTTCAAAATACAAAATACCTTATGATGCTCGATGCAGATACCAAAATGCCCATGAATACTGTTTCAAGACTTGTGGGAGCGGCAATGCATCCTTTAAATAAATGTGAGATTTCCGGTGGAAAAGTGGAAAACGGATACGGTATTTTTGTGCCAAGTGCCGCAGCGGAGCTTTCGTCGGCTGAAAAAAGCCGTTTTTCTCTTGTTATGGCAGGAGCGGCGGGAGTTTCCTCCTATGATGCAGGAACCTGGGAATTTTATATGAATATGTTCGGAGAAGGCATTTTTTCAGGTAAAGGACTTATTGCTGTGGACGCTTTTTACACTCTCATGCCAAATGCGTTTCCAAAAGAACAGGTTCTCAGCCACGATATTTTGGAGGGCGGATTTCTCCGTGCCGCCCTTGTGCCGGGCGCATGGGTAACGGATTCCTTTCCTGCGACGGTTCAGTCGTATTTAAGCCGCAGTCACAGGTGGATAAGAGGCGACTGGCAGAATATTATCTGGATTTTTAAAAACACTTTCCTTAAAGGGGAAAGATATAAAAATCCTCTTAACGCTCTTTCAAAATATAAGCTCTTTGATAATCTCAGAAGAAGTCTTATTCCCGTTTTCGCCGCTGTTTTGATTTTTGCGGCGGGCTTTTTTTCTCCCCTTGTGGGTGTTTTGCTCCTTGCTGCCGCATTTCTTTCTGTTTGCTCGGGAGAAATTTTTTCTGCAATTCAGGCAGTCTGGAAAAAAGGATTTTCCGTATTCACCCATAAAAGATGCTCTGTGGGCTCTTCGGAAATACGAATGGGTCTTATGCGTGCACTGGTTTACTGTATTCTTGTTCCTCAAAACGCATTTGTCGCTGCCGACGGAGCTATAAAAGCCCTATGGAGAACCTTTGTGTCAAGACGTCATCTTTTGCAGTGGGTAACTGCGGCGGACAGCGAAAAAAGCGGCGTAAAGAATATAAAAAGATATTTGCCGTCCCTTGTCTTTGCAGTGATACTTCTTTTCACTCCGGGAGTTGTCGGTAAAATAGCAGGACTCTTTTTCTTTTTTGCTCCTGTTATTTATGAACCGATTTCCGAAAGAAAAGTTAAAACCTCTAAAAAGGAACTCACTCCCCGTGAAAGGGAGAAGATTATTTCCTACTGTGCGGCAATGTGGAAATATTATGAAAAATATGCTGGAGAAAGCGAGCACTTTCTTCCTCCCGATAACGTACAGCAGTCGCCTGTATTTGCCGTTGCAAGGAGAACTTCTCCCACAAATATCGGTATGATGATGCTAAGTATTCTTGCAGCAAAGGATATGGGCTTTATTGACAGCGAGGGTCTTTACAAAAGGCTTAAAAATGTCCTTGACAGTGTAGAAAAGCTTCCGAAATACAGAGGAAATCTCTTTAACTGGTACAGCACACAGACCTTAGAGCCTATTGAGCCGGTATATGTTTCGAGTGTGGACAGCGGAAATTTCCTCTGCTGTATCACTGCCCTTAAATCGGGACTTTTAAAGCTTAAAGGAGAGTTCCAGCCACTCGGAGAAATTGCCGAACGATTTCAGAAAATAATAGACGAAACGGATTTGTCCTTTTTATATAATGAAAAGAAAAATCTATTTCATATTGGCTTCAGCATTGAGGATAATGCTTTAACACCGTCCTGTTATGATCTTCTTATGAGCGAAGCGAGAATGACAAGCTATTTTGCCGTAGCTACAGGACAGGCTCCCGAAAAGCACTGGGGAGCTTTAAACAGAACGGCATTAAGGTGCGGCAGATATTCCGGTCCTGTTTCGTGGACAGGCACAATGTTTGAATACTATATGCCCCATATACTTTTGCCTGTGTACCGCAATTCTCTTATTGAGGAGGCTTTGGGTTTCTGTCTTAAAATGCAGAAAAAGCAGGCTGAAAAGACCGGTGTTCCCTTTGGTATGAGTGAAAGCGGATATTACGCTTTTGACAGCGGACTTAACTATCAGTACAAAGCCCACGGAGCGGAAAATCTTGCCCTTAAGCGCAGTGCTGATAAAGAAACGGTTATATCGCCTTATTCCACATTTTTGGTTCTTCCCTTTGATACACAGGGGGCTATGGAAAACCTCAGAAAGCTGGAGGAATTGGGGCTTTGCGGAAGCTGCGGATTTTACGAGGCGGTGGATTTTACTCCCTCGAGAACCGATTCAAGAGGCATGGCGGTAGTGCGAAGCTTTATGGCACATCATGTGGGAATGAGTATTTTAAGCTGTGCCAACGCTCTTTTTGACGGCATTATGCAGAAAAGATTTATGGAGGATGAAAAAATGGCAAGTGCAAAATCGCTCCTTGAAGAAAAGATTTCAGATGCATCCACTGTTTTTGAGGATGTCCAGAAGGATAATCCACCTGTAAAGCCCGACACTGTTCATGAAGCGACGGGATTTTTCTCCCAGCCGAATCCCGACAGTCCCGACGTATCTCTTTATACAAACGGTGACTGGACAAGCGTAGTCACTTCCTGCGGAAACGGATTTTCAATATATACGGGTGCAGATATCACAATGAGAAGCGAAGATCTCAGAAATTCTCCATCAGGAGTGTTTGCCTTTTTCTGTCAGGGAGACAGTGCTCAAAGTTTTACCTATGCTCCCGGATATGAAAATCCTGAAAAGTTTTCCGGCGAATTCAGCAGTACCTATGCGAAATTTATCCGTACTGAGGATGAAACTGAGCTCACCAAGGAAGTGTTTGTTCATAAGTCTGTACCGGGAGAAATAAGAAGCTATACTGTTAAAAATTCCGGTAAGCACAGACTTAAAGGAGAAATTGTAATTTATTTTGAGCCTGTGCTTGCTCCTTTCGGCGAGGTGCGTTCTCATCCAGCCTTTGCAAAGCTTTTTACTACGGCTCATTACCGTGAAGATTCAGGTATGCTTGTTTTTAGAAAACGCAGCCGTGAAAGCGGACGGCCTTTGTTCCTTGCCGCAGGACTTTTGGGACAGGAAAAATTTACCTTTGAAACCTCAAGGGAAAAGGTTCTCAAAAGACCCCTTGGCAATAAATCGCTTCCTCCTGATCCTGAAAAATTCACCTCTTCCTGCGCTGTAGGCGATGTGTGCTGTGCAATAAGCGTTCCTGTGGAAGTGCCGTCCCACGGAAAAGTTACCGTCAAAGCAGCAATGTGCGCCGCCGAAGAGGAACAGGAGGCGAAGAAATTTTTTACAGCACTGAGAAAAGAAAATGCATCCCATGAAAAAGGAGCGGCTTCTCCCTTTGTTTCCGGCAGTATTGAGGGCGTGCTGGCTTTGCAGGCGCTGCCGCACCTTTTTTGGAATACCGGCTATTCAAAGGAATATGAGCAGGCGGCACAGGAAAACACCTTAAAACGCAGTGAAATGTGGCAGACAGGTATTTCGGGAGATTATCCTATTATATATATTGAGCTTTTCGGCTCCGATGAGGATAGGCTCCTTCCCTACCTTAAAATCTGCAAAAGTCTTTACACCTGTTCACTGTTTGTGGAAATAGCCGCCGTCTGTATAGGCAGAAAGGGCGAAACTCTTAAATATACAGAGAAATTTATCCGTGACGCAGGGTTCGAAAATATCCTCTCCTGCCGTGGCGGAGTGCGGCTCATTGATGGAGAAAAAACTCCCGCTGAGGTTTTAAATCTCCTTAAAGGGGCGGCAAAGTTTATTGTTCCAAAGCGAAGCGCAGAGCGCATCGGCAGACCTCAAAAGCCTTTTGCATCATCTCTCCTTCCGCCTCTCGAGCCTGTTTCCTTTGAAGATGAAAAAGAACTTGAGGTCAAAAACGGATATTTTTCTGAAAATTCATTTACCGTAACTGGAAAGCCTGTTGTCCCCTGGAGCCTTTGCCTTGCAAATCCCTCTTTCGGAACTCTCGTTACAAACACATCTCTCGGCTTTACCTGGGCAGTCAACGCCGGGGAAAATAAGCTTACCTCATGGTGCAATAATCCTTTGGGGGATTTTGGCGGCGAAAAACTTTTTCTTAAAGCCGACGGAAAAATGTATGATATTATCAGGGAATCATCTGTGCGTTATACTCCGAAAAAGGCAGTTTATATGTCAAAATATAAAAACGTCAGATTTGCCGTTGAAGTGTCGGTGGCACCCAGAGGCTTTGCAAAATACGTTAAAGTGTTCTGCGAAAATACAGGCAGTGATGAATTCAGCGGAGAAATATACTATTATATTGAGCCTTCCATGGGCAGAACAGATGATTTTAAAAGCGCTGTAAAATTCGAGGAAGGAAAAGACGGACTCTTTTTCAGAAATCCTTTAAACGAATGTATCAGAACTACGGCATATCTTACCGCCGGAGAAGACAGCATAACTCTTGCAGGAAACCGAAATGAATTATTTGATTTAAGTTTAACTGACGTGCAAAAAGTTTCTACAGACCCCTGCGGAGCAGTAGGAAAAAAGCTCATTTTGCCCCCTGGCAGGGAGGATAAAGTTAAGTTTATTTTATCCTGCGGAGCCGAGGAGGAAAGTGCCGAAAAAATAACCACTGTCGATATTTTGGGCGGAAGCGGAGAGGGATTTATCTCTGTGGGCACAGGGGATAAAGCTTTTGATGTCATGGTAAACACATGGCTTCCCATGCAGATTTCAAACTGCCGATTAATGGGCAGAACGGGATTTTATCAGTGCTCCGGCGCATGGGGATTCCGTGACCAGCTTCAGGATTCCCTTTCTCTGCTTTTAACTAAACCTCAAATAACTCTCAGGCAGATATACCGCTGCTGTGCCGTTCAGTTTCAGGAAGGGGACGTGCTGCACTGGTGGCATAGATTACCCCAAAATTCAGAAGGCACAAGAGGAGTACGTACAAGGTGCTCCGATGATTTGCTTTGGCTTCCCTATGCTGCGGCAAAATACTTTGAGGCAACGGGAGACACTTCCTTTTTAGAAAAGCAGATTGCCTTTCTCCACAGTGAAGAGCTGAAAGAGGGAGAAAACGAAAGGTATATAAGAGCCGAAATTTCCGATGAAAAGGGTACTGTTTACGGTCACTGCCTCAGAGCCATTGAAAGGGCTTTAAAGCTCGGATCTCATAATCTTATTTTAATAGGAAACGGAGACTGGAACGACGGATATAATCGTGTGGGCACAGGCGGCAAGGGAGAAAGTGTTTGGCTTTCCATGTTTGCGGCAATGGTAATGGAAAAGTTTATACCCGTTGCCTTTGAACTGGGTGATGAAAAGGTGTGCAGAATTCTTTCGGAGGAAGCGGAAAAGCTCAAAAAAGCTGTGGATGAGCACTGCTGGAACGGAAAATGGTATCTTCGTGCCTTTTATGATGATGGAGAACCAATGGGTACAGGTTCAGGGGAATGTATGATAGATTCTCTTCCCCAGTCCTTTGCGGTATTTTCGGATATGCCAAATGAAGAGCGGGTAAAGTCCGCTGTTAAAAATGCCACAGAAATTCTCGTTGACAGCGAAAACGAAATAATAAAGCTTTTTGAAAATCCCTTTACAGGCAGCGGACAGCAGCTGGGATATGTAGCGGCTTATCCCGAGGGCATAAGAGAAAACGGCGGACAGTATACCCACGGTGCAGTCTGGCTTTGTATGGCGCTTTTAAGACTTGGTGATATAAGAGGAGCCTACCGTCTTTTTGAAATGATAAATCCTGCCTCACGATGCCGCAGAAGCGAAATTGCCGAAGCTTACCGTCTTGAGCCGTATTTCCTTGCAGGAGATATTTCGTCGAATCCGGCTGCAAAGGGCAGAGGCGGATGGAGTCTTTATACAGGTTCCGCAGGATGGCTTTATACTGCTGCACTGGAGTTTTTGGGAATAAAACGAGTAAAGAATAAAATCATCGTAAAACCGAATCCCTTTGGAAACGGTGATGGATATAAAATAAGAATGGTCTGTGAAACCACTCAGATTGAAATTGAAGCCGTAAAAGAAGCGGGAAATCCCTGTGAAGCGGTAATTCCCCTTGACGGAAAACGCCATGAAATAAAGCTTTCAATAGGCGGAGGAGTTTAATGGTAATTAAATATAGTGATATTAAACGAAAAATTAAAGGGGTTTTTAACAGGGTCTACAATACTTTATAATAGTGTAGAAAAAGCTTAGTTTAAGTGATAAAATAATATAATAAATTTCTGCGTCCGTTTTTGGGCCTGACAGAAAAAGTGCGAATTTTACCGAAAGGAACGATACTGCACAGTGGCTTTTGACACTGGTTTTTTGTGCATTAAAGTATCGCAGGGTAATGATAATGGAAAATATAATAAGTATGCGTCAGGTAGCGCCCGGAGTAAGGCTCTGTGCCGCACCTACTCAGAGATTTAAAACAGCCAAAATATCCGTGAATATGGCTCTTCCCCTTAAAAAGGAAACAGCCAGCGTATATGCAGTGCTTGTCTATTTCCTTCACCGTTCATGCAGGAAATATCCCGATATGACAAAGCTCAGCAGCCGTCTTGCCTATCTTTACGGAGCTACTATTTCCGCAAGTGTTACAAAGATAGGTGAAGCACAGGTTTTAAGACTGAGCCTTACAGCTATTGACGACCGCTTTTCACTTACTGATGAAAGCATTACAGAAAACTGCATGGACTTGCTTCTTGATATGATTTTCGAGCCCAATATTGTTGACGGCTCTTTCCTTCCCCATGATGTAGGACAGGAAAAGCGTCTTATGCTCGAAAAGATTGAAAGCGAGCTTAACGATAAACGCAGCTATGCAAAGCAGCGCTGTGAAGAGATTATGTGCGAAAATGAAGCTTACGGTATTAACCGCCTTGGAACTGCTGAGGATGTAGCTTCAATAACTCCCGATTCTCTTTATGAAGCATGGCAGAATCTTCTCAAAAAAGCCGTTGTACAGATTAACGTTGTAGGTACAGCAGATGCAGATAAAATTTCCGCCGGAATAAGCCGCCGTCTTGAGGGCGTGGACCGTTCTGAAGCAGTGCTTCCTCCAACGGAAATTGTCAGAAGTGCAGAAAAGGTTTGTGAGGTTACAGAGCAGATGCCCATAAATCAGGGCAAGCTTGTAATGGGCATGAGAGTAGACTATGACCCTCAAAAGCGTGCAGCATTTTCTATTATGTGCGATGTTTTCGGCGGCGGACCTTATTCGAGACTGTTTACCAATGTCCGTGAAAAGATGAGTCTTTGCTATTACTGCTCTGCAAGACTCAACAGCGATAAGGGCATTATCCTTATACAGAGCGGTATTGAAACCGAAAATAAAGAAAAAGCTCTTTCTGCCATAAAGGAGCAGTTTGAGATTGTAAAGAATAATCAGTTTGAAGATGACGAGCTGGAAGCTTCCAAAAAGGCGTGCGCCGATGCCCTTGACGGTTTCGGCGATACTCCTGAGGACTACGATTACTGGTGCATGAACCAGATGCTCAGAGAAAAAATTCTCACTCCCGGTGATCTTGCCGCTCAGATAAGGGAAGTTACCCGTGAGGATGTAGTAAACTGTGCAAACAAAGTCACCCTTGACACAGTGTATATGCTTGAAGGAACCGGGGAGGCGGAAGAATGAATATTGAGAAAATAACATCGGAAAAACTGGGTGAAACCTATTATTCAATAAAGCACCCCACAGGACTTCAGATTTATGTAATGCCAAAGGAGAACTATTCTTCGGCATACGCTGTTTTCGGAACACGTTACGGTTCTACGGATATAGGTTTTAAGAGAAGCGACGAAAAGGATTTCGTAGAGATTCCCGAGGGAACCGCTCACTTTTTGGAGCATAAGCTCTTTGAAAGCGAGGAGCTTGACGCTTTTGCAAGATACGCAAAGACGGGAGCCAGCGCAAATGCATATACCTCCTTTGACCAGACCTGCTATCTTTTCTCCTGTTCAGGAGATTTTGACGCATCCCTTGAAATTCTTCTGGACTTTGTGCAGTCCCCTTATTTTACAAAGGAAACTGTGGATAAAGAGCAGGGCATAATCGGTCAGGAAATAAGAATGTATCAGGACGAGCCAGGCTGGCAGGTTGAGTTTAACTGCCTTAGAGCGATGTATAAAAATCATCCTGTAAGAATCGACATTGCGGGAACTCAGGAGTCAATTGCTCAGATTGATGCAGATATGCTCTACCGCTGCTATAATACCTTTTATAATCTTAAAAACATGGTTCTTGCAGTGGTGGGAAATATTACCCCTGAACAGGTTCTTAAAACTGCCGATAAGATGCTCAAAAAGAGTGAGGATGTAACAGTTGAAAAAATGCCTCACGATGAGCCCTATGAGGTAGCATCTGATTATATTGAGCAGAAGCTTGCTGTTTCCGTTCCGCTGTTTATGCTTGGCAGCAAGGAAAATTATCCCGAAATGCAGCGTCCTCTTGACCACAGACTTAAAATGTCGGTGCTCCTTCAAATAATCGCAGGCAAAACTTCACCTTTATATAAGCGTCTTTTTGATAAAGGACTTATTAACTCCTCTTTCGGAACTGAATATTTTGCAGGTTACGGATATTCAGCAAGCCTTTTCTCAGGAGAGTCGGCAAATCCCAAAGAGGTAGCTGAGGAAATCAAAGCTGAAATTGCCGCTTTCAAGGAAACCGGAATCAGCGATGAGGATTTTGAAACTGTAAGACGCAAAATGTACGGCAGAGAGATAATGGGCTTTAACGATATTGATGAGCTTGCAAACTCCTTTGTGGCATCACATTTTCTCGGCAGCTCTATTTTTGACACTGTGCGTATACTTCGTGATATGAAAAAAGAGGATGTGGAAAAAGTCCTTTCAGAGAGCTTTGATCCGTCCCTTTACTCCCTTTCGGTCATTCTTCCCAATAATTGACCGGGGGTACATAAATTAAAAAGCAGGGAGATAATTTATGAGTGATTTTACAACGGTGTACTTTCCGGGCCTCGGCTGGAGCTTTGATATTCCGTCAGTTGCGGCGGAGTTTACGCTTCCCTTTGTAGGCACTGAGGTATCAATAAAATTTTACGGCGTAATAATCGCCTTCGGTTTTGCCCTTGCGGTGCTTTTCGGCGGACGCATGGCATTCAAATGGAAGATGAGCATCGATAAAATGCTGGATGTGCTTATTTTCGGAACCTTCGGCGGAATAATCGGCGCAAGACTTTATTACGTCATTTTCGAGTGGGACTATTATGCTGCACATCCCTCGGAGATATTTAAAATCTGGCACGGCGGACTTGCAATTTACGGCGGACTTATAGGAGCCATAATTGTAGCCTTTGTGGTTTGCAGATTTAATAAGCTTAATTTCCTCAATCTTGCAGATATGGCTGCAATGAGTTTTCTCATTGGACAGGGTATAGGACGCTGGGGCAACTTTATGAACCAGGAAGCTTTTGGTACAAATACCACTCTTCCCTGGGGAATGACCAGTGAAAAGGTTGTTGCTTATATAAACAGTCATCAGGCACAGTTTGCAGCAAACGGCATTACAATGGATCCCGATTTACCTGTGCATCCGACTTTCCTTTATGAATCAATTTGGTGTATCCTCGGTTTCTTTGTGCTCTACTACATATGTGAGCACCACCGCAAATTCAGTGGTCAGATTATGCTCGCATACGGAGTATGGTACGGACTTGAAAGAATGGTAGTTGAGGGCATGAGAACCGACAGCCTTTATATTGCCGGAACTACCCTTAGAGTTTCACAGGTACTTTCAGGCGTTCTTGCTTTGGTTTGCGCAATAGCTCTTATAGTGCTTCTCAGAAAATATAAGAAGAGTCCGAAACCTATTGAGGGGGTTGATTACTACTTTGATAAAGACGGCAAAAGGGTGGAAATGGTTAAAAAGGGAGAAACCGCTCCCTATACACCCAATGCCGGCGTAGCGGTTTTGAATGATAAACCCGTAACCAAGGAGAAGGAGGAGAAAGACAATGGCACAGATAATTGACGGAAAAAAAGTTTCCGCTGAGGTAAAGGCGAGAGTTGCCGCAGAAGTTGCCGCTCTTAAAGAAAAGGGAGTTACTCCCGGACTGGCAGTTATAATTGTCGGCGACGATTCAGCTTCACAGGTTTATGTAAGAAATAAGGAAAAAGCCTGTGCCGAAACGGGAATGTATTCTGAAAAATATGCTCTTCCCGCTGAGACAACACAGGAAGAACTTTTAAACCTTGTAAAAGAGCTTAACGGCAAAAAGGAGATAAGCGGAATACTCTGTCAGCTTCCTCTGCCGTCACATCTTAACTCCGATATCGTCATAAATACAATTGCCCCCATAAAGGATGTTGACGCTTTCCATCCGGTAAATGTGGGAAAGATTATGATAGGCGATTACGCTTTTCTTCCCTGCACACCGGCAGGTGTTATGGAGCTTATTAAGTCAGCAGGAGTTGATCCGGAGGGCAAAAACTGTGTTGTAGTAGGCAGAAGCAATATTGTAGGTAAGCCCATGGCTATGCTTCTTCTCCATAAAAACGCCACTGTTACAATCTGCCATTCAAAAACCGTAAACCTTGCCGAAATCACAAAGCAGGCTGATATTCTTGTAGCTGCTGTGGGACGTGCAAAGTTTATTACAGGTGATATGATAAAGCCCGGCGCAGTTGTAATAGATGTAGGAATGAACCGTGACGAAAACGGCAAGCTCTGCGGAGACGTTGATTTTGAATCCGCTGAAAAAACAGCAGGAGCAATTACTCCTGTTCCCGGCGGAGTAGGTCCAATGACAATAGCTATGCTTATGGAAAATACTCTTACAGCCGCTAAAATCCAGAATGCAGATAAACTCAAATAATACATAAATTAAGGAGTCAAAAATGAACACAGATAAAAAGCTTTACAGATCCCGTGATGCAAAAATGCTTGCAGGCGTCTGCGGAGGACTTGGCAAGTTTCTTGGCGTTGACCCCACTATTATAAGAATACTCTATATTGTTCTTTCTCTTTTCACCACTGCTTTTCCCGGAATTATCCTCTATGTAATCCTTATGCTTGTAATTCCCGAAGAGCCTCTGGTAGATAATTCAGGATATCATCCCGGCGCCGATAATAACAATCAATTTAACGGTTGACATAAGCTCAATACAATGGTATAATCAGCTTTGCCGCATATCCCGGGCTGTGTTTTTATGCACAAAAAGCGGTTTTCCCGCCCGGAGGTAGCGAGTCTATAATAAGGCAGGTTAGTCAAATGTACGCAATTATCGAAACCGGCGGCAAGCAGTACAAGGTTGAAGCTGGCAACACAGTTTTCATCGAGAAGCTTGACGTTGAAGCAGGCTCCGAGATCACCTTTGACAAGGTTATCGCAGTGGGCGCCGAGGACGGCATCAAGGTTGGCGCACCCTATGTTGAGGGCGCAACTGTTACCGCTAAGGCAGTGAAGAACGGTAAGGGTAAGAAGATTACTGTTTTCACTTACAAGTCAAAGAAGAACGAAAAGCGCAAGATGGGTCACAGACAGCCCTACACTAAGGTTGAAATTTCAGCCATTAATGCGTAACCTATGATAATCGTCGAGTTTTTTAAAGGTTCCGATAAGGTTACGGCAGGTTTTTGTGTTAAAGGTCATTCGGGAATGAGTGAGGCAGGCACTGATATAGTCTGTGCAGCTGTTTCTTCCGCAGTGTATCTTACAGCTAATACAATAACCGATGTCTTAAATCTCGACCCGATTGTCGAAGTGAAAGATGGCTTTTTAAGACTGGTTTTCAAAACGAAAGCAGAGGCTTTAAAAGCTAAAACCTTAACCGACGGATTGGAACTTCATTTAAAAGGTCTCGAAGAAGATTATCCGAAAAATGTCAAAGTCAAATACGGAGGTGTACAAAATGCTTAAAATAAACATTCAGCTTTTTGCTCATAAAAAGGGAATGGGTTCAACCCGTAACGGCCGTGATTCAGAGTCTAAGCGCCTTGGCGTTAAGCGTGCTGACGGTCAGTTTGTTCTTGCTGGTAACATCCTTGTAAAGCAGCGTGGAACACACATCCATCCCGGTAACAACGTGGGCAGAGGTTCAGACGATTCTCTTTTCGCACTTATCGACGGAAAGGTAAAGTTTGAGCGTATGGGCAAAGACCGTAAAAAGGTCAGCGTTTATGCTGTTGAGCAGTAATTTCTGCTTTTAAGCTAATTTAAATACGTATTATTAAAGACCGGCTTTTTAGCCGGTCTTTTTTCTGTGCTTTTTCAGTTTAAAGAAATAGACTGATTTTGATTTTACTGTACTGATACAGTTTCTGCTTTGTTTTCGGTGTTTTCTTCGTTTTGCTCGTTGTCTTCATCTTCTGAGGGACGAATAATAGTAAGCGCCTGTTTTCTGTTTTCAATAAGAACAGTTTCGCTTCCCTTTTGATATTCGCCGTCAAGTGCCCAGTCCATATCGGCAGGGCCTGTTATTTTTACTCTTGAAGCGTGGGTGAAGATAATATTTTCATTACTTAAATCTCCACGCAGAGCTCTTATAGCAAGACTTAAAAATTCTGCAGTTGATTTAGGCTTTCTTATGAGGAAAACTTCAAAAAGTCCATCGTCAAGTTTTACAAGACTCGGGTCAAGCTTTAAAATGCCTCCCACAGATGTAGAACTTACAATATTACCAAATAAGAATTCTCCTTCAAAAACCTGATCATCAGCTTCTATTTTTAATTCGTACGGACGCATTTTAGCAAAGCTTTTTACGCCGAACAGAAGATATACCGAATGACCCAAAATGTTTTTTGAAGACTGCTTTGGAGAATAGGATGCGTCTGAAAATACGCCGAAAGCCGCTACATAGTTGAATACTCTTCCGTTAAAAAGACCTGAATCTATTTTACATGGTTTACCGGTAGCTGCAATTTTAACGTTTTCTTCGATTGTAGAAGCAAGACCAAGAGTTTCCGCAAGGTCATTTGTGGTTCCGGTGGGGATGTATCCAACGGGTGGAGGATTGTCAAGCTCCATAATTCCCGCAGTGACTTCATTAAGAGTGCCGTCGCCGCCGCAGCAGACAAGCAAATCAAAATTTTTACCGAAGTTTTTTACAATTTCCGTTGCATCGCCGGGTTTAGTGGTAGGCTGAAGAGTTACCTGATATCCTAAAGAGCAAAATTCATTTGCTATCTGAAAAAGTTTGTGTTTTGATTTCATTCTTCCTGCTTTCGGATTAATGATGAGCAGGAGTTTTTTTAATGCTTCTGATGTATTCATTAAATGCCCCTCGTTTATGTATATATTATGTATATCCTTTTTATTATATCAGTTCTTAATGTAAAATGCGATAATATTTTGAATAAAAATTCAAAAGTTTTTTTGGTTTGTGTTAAATATTCTCCTATGGTAAAATAAAAAGAAAAATGAATTTTCAGGAGGCGTACTATGGCTAATCAGGAAAAGGCGAATGTACAGGGAAAAGCAAAGCTTACTCCAAAACAGACTGCCGTACAGGTAGTAAAATTTGTTTTCTTTTCAGCCGGTGCAGGAATAATACAGTTTGTCACATTTACTCTTTTAAATGAAGTTTTTAAACTTGAGTATATGTTCTGTTATCTTACTGCCCTTATTTTATCGGTGCTGTATAATTTTACATTTAACAGAAAATTTACTTTTAAATCCGCTGCCAATATACCTATTGCCATGCTTAAAGTGGCGCTGTTTTACTGTGTATTTACACCTCTTTCAACCTGGTGGGGAACTGCCCTTACTGATGCCGGAGTGCAGGAATACATCGTTTTGGCAGGCACAATGATAATAAATCTTGTTTCTGAATATCTTTACTGTCGTTTTGTGGTGTACAGAAAATCTATGAATACCAATGCAAGCGCATTAAAACAGGCTCAGGAAGAGGAAAAGAAAAATTCTGCACAGACTGGGGCAGAAAACCATAATAAATAATCGGCGGAGGAAATGCTAATGTATATTGCGCAAGAGTCAAGATATGACAATATGAAATATAACCGCTGCGGAAAAAGCGGATTGAAGCTTCCGGCAGTGTCCCTGGGGCTTTGGCATAATTTCGGTTCCAACGGAAATTTTGACAATATGAAGCAGATATGTTTTACTGCTTTTGATTTGGGTATCACACATTTTGACCTTGCCAACAACTACGGACCCTATCCGGGAGCGGCAGAGGAGAATTTCGGCAGAATACTAAAAAGCGACCTTATGCCTTACCGTGACGAAATGATAATCAGCACAAAGGCCGGATATCTTATGTGGCCGGGCCCATATGGAGATTTCGGCAGCCGTAAGTATATGCTTGCAAGTCTTGATCAGAGTCTTAAAAGAATGGGTCTTGAATATGTGGATATTTTCTATCATCACAGAATGGACCCTGAAACTCCTCTTGAAGAGAGTATGTCTGCATTGGCTCAGGCTGTACACAGCGGAAAGGCACTTTATGCGGGAATTTCAAATTATAACGGTGAAACAGCCCTTAAGGCTATGAAAATTTTAGAGGACTATAAGTGCCCTTATATTATCAATCAGAACAGATACTCAATTTTCGACAGAACCATTGAGCAAAACGGACTTCTTAATTTTGCAGAAGAACAGCATAAAGGCATAATTGCTTTCAGTCCTCTTGCTCAGGGACTTCTCACTGACAGATATATAAACGGTATTCCTGAGGACAGCCGCATTAAAACCGACGGACGCTTCTTGAAAGCAGAGAATCTGACCGATGAAAAGCTCGGTAAAATCAAAGCTCTCAATGAGCTGGCAAAGGAAAGAGGAGAATCCCTTGCTGCAATGGCTCTTAAATGGGTTCTCAGAAGGGATGCAGTATGCAGTGTCCTTGTAGGAAGCTCAAAGCCCGAACAGATAAGAGAAAATTTAAAGTCAATTGAGGGAACGGGACTTTCTGAAGAAGAGCTTAAAATGATCGACGATATCTGCCGCTGATTTATGAAAATAAAAGTATAGATTTTTAAGGACGCTTCTTTTCGGAGCGTCCTTAACTTTTGAAAAGGACAGCTTGCACCATTGTTTTCATAAAAAATCCCTTAGAAATTTCAATAATGGAAAGTTTGCTTGACATTTTTTTGGGGTATGTATATAATAAGAAATGTAAAGCAAGCTTTCCATAAGAAAGGGGGCTCATATGAAAAACAGATTGGAAGAACTGCGAAAGCAAAGAGGGATTAAGCAGGAAGATTTAGCAGCTGCATTAGAAGTATCACGTCAAACAATAGGCTCTTTAGAAAACGGACGCTATAACCCATCTATTCTATTGGCTTTTAAAATTGCAAGATTTTTTGATATGAGCATTGAAGAGATATTTATTTACGAGGAGGAAGAAGAATGAAAAACAAAAATGTGATTTGGTATTTCGGCTATGCTGTTTCTCTTGTATTGGTGCTGATAATTTTTCTAACCGACTTTTCAAAAATGGTGGATATCGGTCTGGCTATACTGTTTGCCGCTATTTTTTCTGTTTCCCACACACAGATTTTGCACAACAAAATGATGAAAAAAGATTCCGATTATAAAATTGATGTTATGGATGAACGCAATATTGCAATAAAAGAAAAAGCCGGAAATATCACAAATATGATTACAGTTGTTTTGCTGGGATTGGCGACAGTTGTGTTTATTTGTCTCGATTATATTGTTCCGGCGATTGTCTGCGGAGCTATCATCGCCTTTCAGCCGATTGTGTTAATTTTGGTCAGTAGTATGATCGAGAAAAAGATGT
The DNA here is from genome assembly GCA_900540535.1 of uncultured Oscillospiraceae bacterium. Taxonomy (GTDB): domain Bacteria; phylum Bacillota; class Clostridia; order Oscillospirales; family Acutalibacteraceae; genus UMGS263. The sequence goes on from UQGM01000006.1 coordinate 55,883, forward strand.
AAATCAAAATAATTTCATGGGAACACTCAGGACGCTTCTTTTGGAGCGTCCTTTTTAATGCCCAAAACAGAAAAAATAGTTTTAACTGCAAAATTTTACAAACTTAATATTATTTGTGAACAACAGGGCGAAAAGGTTTTACAAAGTGTTCACAATTGAAATATTGACTAAATTGGAAAGGAGTTGTATAGTATATTACAGAATTAGCACTCAGGTGTTAAGAGTGCTAATTTCCAAAAACGTTCAAATCTCTCATGGAAAGCAGGTGATGTTATGGCAGATTTGAGCGAAAGAAAGCAAAAGATACTTTCCGCTATTGTGGAACAGTATATTGCCACAGGGGAGCCGGTTGGTTCAAAGGCTCTTGCCGGACATCCGGAGCTTTCGGTTTCGTCGGCTACGGTTCGTAATGAAATGGCGGAGCTTGCATCTATGGGATATCTTGATCAGCCCCATACGTCGGCAGGCAGGGTGCCCACTGAAAAAGCTTACCGTTATTACATTGATAACTTAATGGAAAGACGGCAGCCTGACGAAGAGGATAAAAGGCTTATGGATGCGACCCTTAAAAACAGATGGGTTGATCCTGAGACGGTTCTCGAACAGGCGGGAGAGCTTCTTGCAGAGATGACAAACTATGCAGCTGTTTCCACCACCCCGGCAGATGAGCAGGCGACAATCAGCAGAGTTGAGCTTGTCCCCATGGGAAGCCGAAAGGCGATGCTTGTTCTCCTTACTTCAACAGGAGTTCTTAAAAGCAGGCTTTGCAGAACTGAAACAGCCCTTACTCCGGCAATGGTAGAAAGCTTTTACCATATTGTAGGTTCAGCTTTTCTCTCTGTTCCGGTTTGTGAAATAAACATGGTTACAATTCAGACTCTGGCAGCTTCCTTGGGAGAAAATGCTCTTGCAATGACACCGCTTCTTATAACCCTTGCGGAACTTGCCCATGATGCCTCACAGAGCGATATAATCCTTGAAGGTGAAACAAATCTTTTAAATCACAGGGAACTGGATATGGACGCCGCACAGCTTCTCGGATTTCTCCAGAAAGCACATCCAATTGCAAATGTGGCAATCCCTGAAGATGGTTTAAGGGTGATTATAGGTAAAGAAAATCCCTATAAGGAACTTGAAAATTCAAGTTTTGTTGTAGCAAGATACAATATAGGCGAAAATACCGGGGGATCTCTGGGAATTATAGGACCTGTAAGAATGAATTATGAGAGGGTAATATCAAACCTTGAATATATTACGGCGCTTGTGGGCAAATTTTTGTCAGAGGCGCTTGAAGACTGAGAAAGGAAAAGGGCGATGAGTAAAAATAAAAAAGACAATATCCCCGAAAACGAAGCCGCAGAAGAGAAAGTAACCGAAACTGCAAAAGAGAATGCTGAAGAAGCCAAAGATCCTTGCAGGGAACTTAAAGAAGAGCTTGACAGAACAAAGGATCAGCTTCTGAGAACAATGGCTGAATATGACAACTACCGCAAGCGTTCACAGCGTGAAAAGGAAGCTGCTTATTCAGATTCAAAGGCAGATGTGATTTCGGAAATTCTTCCCGTACTTGACAATTTCGAGAGAGCGGCAATGAATGAGGATGCTCCCGATGAGGACTACAAAAAGGGAATAAAAATGATATTCCAGCAGTTTGACAATGTCCTTAAAAAACTGGGAGTTGAACCTTTCGGAGAAAAGGGAGATGAATTTGATCCCAATATGCACAACGCTGTTATGCATATAGAGGATGAAGAGCTTCCCGAAAACACAGTGGCTCAGGTTTTTGCAAAGGGCTACAAAATCGGCGATAAGGTAGTTCGCCACGCAACCGTACAGGTAGCAAACTAAAATGACAACCACCAAATTAAAATAAATTCAAACATTCACAGGAGGATGGTTTATTATGGCAAAAGTTATAGGTATTGACCTTGGTACAACAAATTCATGTGTAGCAGTTATTGAAGGCGGCGAGCCTGTTGTTATCGCAAACGCAGAGGGCGCAAGAACAACTCCCTCAGTTGTTGCTTTCGGTAAAACCGGTGAGAGAATGGTAGGTCAGGTTGCAAAGCGTCAGGCTATTACAAACCCTGAGCGTACAATCTCTTCAATTAAGCGTCACATGGGTTCAAACTACACTGTTACAATCGACGACAAGAAGTTTACACCCCAGGAAATTTCCGCTATGATTCTTCAGAAGCTTAAGAGAGATGCTGAAGAATATCTCGGCGAAACAGTTACAGAGGCTGTTATCACAGTTCCCGCATACTTCACAGACTCACAGCGTCAGGCTACAAAGGATGCCGGTAAGATTGCAGGTCTTGATGTAAAGAGAATCATCAACGAACCCACAGCAGCTGCTCTCGCTTACGGTATTGATAAGGAAAACGACCAGAAGGTTATGGTATATGACCTTGGCGGCGGTACATTCGATGTTTCCATTATCGAAATGGGCGACGGCGTTCAGGAGGTTCTTGCAACAGCAGGTAACAACCGTCTGGGCGGTGACGACTTCGACCAGCGTATTATCGACTGGCTTGCAGATGAGTTCAAGAAAGAGCAGGGCATCGACCTTCGCAGCGATAAAATGGCTATGCAGCGTCTTAAAGAGGCAGCAGAAAAGGCAAAGATTGAGCTTTCAGGCGTAACAACCTCTACAATCAGCCTTCCCTTCATCACAGCTGATGCAACAGGCCCCAAGCATCTTGAAACAACTCTTACAAGAGCAAAGTTTAACGAGATGACAGCAGACCTTGTTGAAGCTACAATGGGACCGGTACGTCAGGCAATGAGCGACTCAGGACTCAGTGCAGGCGAAATTGATAAGGTTCTTATGGTTGGTGGTTCTTCAAGAATCCCCGCTGTTCAGGAAGCTATCAAGAAGTTTATCGGCAAAGAGCCCTTCAAGGGAATCAACCCCGATGAGTGCGTTGCAGTAGGTGCAGCAATCCAGGGCGGTGTTCTTGGCGGAGAGGTTAAAGGCCTTCTTCTCCTTGATGTTACTCCCCTTTCACTTGGTATTGAAACCATGGGCGGAATCAATACAAAGATCATTGAGAGAAACACCACAATCCCCACAAAGAAGAGCCAGGTTTTCTCAACTGCAGAAGACAATCAGACATCTGTTGATGTTCGTGTTCTCCAGGGTGAGCGTGAGTTTGCAAGAGATAATAAGCTCCTCGGTGACTTCCGTCTTGAGGGTATCCTTCCCGCAAGAAGAGGTGTTCCGCAGATCGAAGTTACATTCGATATAGATGCCAACGGTATCGTTCATGTTTCCGCTAAGGATCTTGGCACAGGCAAGGAGCAGTCAATCTCCATCACATCTTCCAGCAACATGTCCAAGGAGGATATCGATAAGGCTGTTAAGGATGCAGAGAAATTTGCTCAGGAAGACAAGCAGCGCCGTGAAGAGGTTGACACCCGCAACAACGCAGATCAGATGATCTACCAGTGCGAGAAGATTCTCTCCGAAGAGGGCGACAAGTTCGATGCAGCTGACAAGTCAGAGCTCCAGACAAAGGTAGACGCTCTTAAAGAGGCTCTTAAGGGCAGCGACATTGAAAAGATTAAGTCCACTCAGGAAGACCTTACAAAGAAATTCTATGAGATTTCAGAGAAGCTTTATAAGGCAAATGCCGCAGCAGCAGGCGCTCAGGGTGCACAGGGTGCAGCCGGAGCACAGCAGGCAGGCACACAGAACGATGACGGTTCAATCAACGTTGACTACACCGACGTTACAAACGAGTAATTGATCTTTACCATAGAAAGCGGGACTTGACTGCCCCGCTTTCGGGTCTGTAATATACTTATTCCTGCTTCCCGAAAGGAGCGTATAAATTGTCCGATAAGCGAGATTATTATGAGGTCCTCGGTGTTTCCAAGGGAGCCTCAGACGATGAAATTAAAAAAGCCTACCGTCAAATGGCGAAAAAATACCACCCTGACCTGAATCCCGGAGATAAAGAAGCCGAGGCAAAGTTCAAAGAGGCAAACGAAGCCTATGAAGTGCTTTCCGATAAGGATAAGCGTCAGCGCTATGACCAGTTCGGTCATGCAGGTGTTGACCCCAATTACGGCGCAGGCGGTGCCGGCGGAGCTGGCGGTTTCGATTTTGACATAGGCGATATATTCAGCAGCTTCTTCGGCGGCGGTTTCGGGGGAGGCAGACAGCAGAACCCCAACGCACCCCAGAGAGGCGGCGACATAAACGCAAACGTAACCCTTTCTTTTGAAGAGGCAGCAAAGGGCTGTTCAAAGGTTATTGAGGTTTCAAGAATAGAGGTCTGCCCCGACTGTTCGGGAAGCGGAGCCGAAAAGGGCAGCTCACCTCAGACCTGTCCTCAGTGTAACGGCCGTGGTCAGGTTACAACCCAGCAGCGTACACCTTTCGGTGTGTTCTCCTCTTCACGTCCGTGCCCCAAGTGCGGCGGTAAGGGAACTGTTATAAATAATCCCTGTCATAAGTGCCATGGCGTCGGCAGAGTACAGAAGCCCTATAAGGTCAATGTAAATATTCCCGCAGGTATCGATGACAGACAGATAGTAACTCTCAGAGGCGAGGGCAACAGAGGCATAAACGGCGGCCCCGCAGGCGATCTGAGAATAGGCATAAACGTAAGACCTCACCCGTTCTTTGAGCGTGACGGATATGACGTTATCTGCAATGTAACTCTTTCCTTTGCACAGGTTGCATTGGGCGCAGAAATCAAAGTTCCCACCCTTGACGGACAGGTTAAATACACCGTCAATGCAGGAACTCAGCCGGGAGATGTTTTCCGTCTTAAAGGCAAGGGTATCCAGTATATCAACGGCAGAGGCAGAGGCGATCAGCTTGTGCATATTACCGTTGAAGTTCCGAAACATCTTACTGAGGAGCAAAAGGAGCTGCTTCGTAAATTTGATTCAAATGCAGCTGCAACAGAAGCTCACGGCAAGGATAAAAAAGGAATTTTTGATAAGCTTAAAGACGGCTTCAAAGGCTAAAATTCAATAGAGAATACAGAAACACAGTCTTTCGGGACTGTGTTTTTCTTTATTTCGTCTTAAGGATGTGGTAAAATGACCATAGCTTGAGTTAAAGGAGGTCACGATATGGCACGGCTTTTGGTAGTTGAGGACGATAGCAGTATAGGGGAAAATTTATGCCTTTTTCTTAAAAATGAGGGGTTTGACGTGGACTTTGCCCCTGACTGTACTAAAGCTCTTCGAAAAATAGAAACTCAGAAATATGACCTTATCCTTGCCGATATTTCACTTCCCGACGGCAGCGGATATTCTGTCTGTTCTGCTGCTAAGAAGCTCAGTTCAGCGGCTGTGATATTTTTAACTGCATGGGATGACGAATATTCTGTTGTAACGGGTCTCGACATGGGTGCGGACGACTATATTTCAAAGCCGTTCAGACCCCGTGAGCTTGTTTCGAGAATAAAAAGCGTTTTGAGAAGAAGCGGTAATGAAAATAAATTTATAGAATATGAGGGTGTAAGGCTTGATTCAGCCAAGGCAAACGTCGTAAAAAACGGAGAAGAAATTTTTCTCTCAGCTCTCGAGTATAAGCTGCTTCTTGTGTTATTTTCAAATATGGGAGTGGTTTTGACCCGTGAGAAATTAATGGATGAAATTTGGAGCCTTTCCGGAGAATACGTCACCGATAACACCCTTACTGTTTATATAAAACGCCTTCGTGAAAAAATAGAGGATGACCCGCAGAATCCTAAAGTTATAAAGACAGTGCGAGGACTTGGGTATAAGGCAGGTGACTGAAAATGAAAATTCTCAGAGATGCGAGAGTCAGAAAAGCCTTTATTTTATGTTTGTGCCTTACTCTGATTGGTGGAGCATTAGGATTTATCGGCGGACTGGTGTCCGCTGTTATTTCTCTTTGCACCGCTCTGATTATAAGCGGCGTATATTTTACACTGACAGTAAGACGTATAAAAGAAATTGAAAGACTCAGCGAAAAAATAGACGGTATACTTTTCCATAATGAAAAAATGGAAATGGATGAATACTGTGAGGGAGAGCTTTCTGTTTTAGCTTCGGAAATATATAAAATGACAGTAAGACTCAGGGAACAGGCGGATGCCCTCAAAAAGGATAAGGAAGATTTATCTGAGCTTATTGCAGATATATCCCACCAGCTTAAAACGCCCCTTACTTCTATGGGGCTTATAGCTTCTCTTGCCTCTTCCGATAATACGAGTCCGGAAAAGCGCAAGGAGTTTCTAAACAGTCAGACACTGCTTATTGAGCGTATGCAGTGGCTTATTTCATCGCTTTTAAAGCTTTCCGCCATAGATGCCGGAACAGTTGAGTTTTCAAAGGAAAAAATCTCCGCAAGGGAGCTTATAAATAAATCCTGCGAACCATTCTTAATTTCAATGGATATAAAGGGGCAGTCCCTTGAGGTAGTGTGCTCTGATGAAACCCTCCATGCCGATTTAAAATGGACGGCGGAAGCTGTGGGAAATGTAATTAAAAACTGTACGGAGCATACTCCCGACGGCGGAAAAGTGACTGTTAAAGTGACTGAAAACCCTCTTTACACTGAGATTTCCGTTTCCGATACAGGCAGCGGAATTTCACAGAAAGATTTACCTCATATTTTCGAGAGATTTTATAAAGGAGAAAACGCTTCATCTCAGAGCGCAGGTATAGGTCTTGCCCTTGCAAGGACAATCACCGTTTCTCAGGACGGAACTCTTACCGCCTCAAACGGAAAAAATGGCGGAGCGGAATTTGTGTTCCGATTTTACCGCAGTGTTGTATGATTAAGTTTAAATATTCCCTGTTTTTCATATTGCAGATGTTGTCTGTTTTGAAGAAACAGGGATTTTCTTATTTTGCAGCCAAAGTGACTATTTAGTCACTTTAAAGTCACTTTAGTGTCACCTTAAAGATGTATTATAAGATCATCAAAACAGGAGGTGTATTATGGAAATTTTAAAAGTAGAAAATCTGTGTAAAGTTTATGGTAAGGGCGAAAACGAAGTTAGAGCCCTTGATGATGTATCTTTCAGTGTTTCAAAGGGAGAGTTTGTGGCTATAATCGGTCCCTCAGGTTCAGGTAAATCAACTCTTCTTCATATTATCGGCGGAGTTGATAAACCTACATCTGGAAAGGTGTATATGGACGGCTGCGATGTGTACAGTCAGAACGACGAGCAGCTTGCAGTGTTCCGCCGCAGACAGGTTGGACTCATCTATCAGTTTTATAACCTTATTCCCGTTTTAAATGTAAGGGAAAATATAACCCTGCCTGTTCTTATGGACGGCAGAAAGGTGGACGAAAAGCGTCTTCGCGAGCTTATTGATACCCTTGATTTAAAGGGAAGGGAAAAGCATCTTCCCAATGAGCTTTCGGGAGGACAGCAGCAGAGAGTGTCAATCGGCAGAGCGCTGATGACTGCTCCGGCGGTGGTTCTTGCGGATGAACCGACGGGAAACCTCGATTCAAAAAACAGCCGTGAAATAGTGGAGCTTTTAAAGCTCTCCAACAAAAAATACAATCAGACTCTTATTGTAATAACCCACGACGAGAGTATCGCCCTTCAAGCGGACAGAATTATCTCCATTGAAGACGGTAGAATCGCAAGGGACGAGGTGATAAGGGCATGAACATCTTTTCAAAGCTTACCCTTAAAACCTTAAAGGAGAACCGGACTAGGACTCTTGTAACTATTGCGGGAATTATTATTTCTGCTGCTATGTTTACGGCTATCACAACCCTCATAGTCAGCTTACAGACTTATATGTATAATTCTACCGGTGCCACTGAGGGCTTTTTTCACGGTAAGATTATGTCTATAACCCAGGAAGAGGTAAATGAGTACAAGAAAAACGAACATCTTGAAAGCTATTTTACCAGCAGAAGCATAGGTTATGCTGAGCTTGAAGGCATAGAAAATGAGGCGAAACCTTATTTATTCCTTTTGGAGCCTGATAATAACTTTCTTAAAAACATGTCGGTGAATGTAACAGCCGGACATCTTCCTCAAAATGACAGTGAAATTCTCATACCTGACCATTTAAACTCAAATGGTGGAGTAAAGCTCGAAATAGGACAGCAGATAAAATTGCAGGTGGGGAAGAGAGTTTCGGAAGGATATTATTTTTGGCAGGATACCCCTTATCACCTGTATGAGGACGGAGACGAGGCCGAATATATAGAAAAGAATTTTACCAAAACCTATACTGTCTGCGGATTCTATGAACGTACAAGCCAAAGCAGTTGGAGCTTTGAGCCTTACAGTGCTCCGGGATATACCGCTATTGTAAAGAATCAGAATGTCCAAAATGCTCCTATTGATTTTTATTACAATATGGATACCGGAAGACACGCCATTGATTTTTATTTGCAGATGGTTGACAATAAGATGCATGTATATGAAAATACTGATTTGCTGCTGGCTGAAGGAACATATATCAATGAAAATTTCAATACTGTTCTTTATTCTCTTGCGGCTATTTTGATAGCGATAATAGTTTTTGCATCGGTGGCTCTCATATATAATGCATTTGCAATTTCCGTAAGTTCAAGAACAAAGCAGTTTGGTCTGCTCTCTTCTATCGGAGCTACAAAAAGGCAGATGAAATCCATGGTTTTCCGTGAAGCGGTGTTTTTGAGTATTATCGGAATTCCCATCGGTATTCTCTGCGGACTCGGCGGAATAGGTATTACACTTAATTTGATGGGTGACAAATTCAGCTTTATGGGTATAGGCAATGAAAACGTCAAAATGGCAATAGACTTTTCACCGCTGTCAGTTATAATTGCCGCTGTTATAGCCTTTGTAACAGTTCTTATTTCCGCATACATTCCCTCAAAGCGCTGTGCAAAAGTTACGGCAATAGAAGCCATAAGGCAAAATAAGGATATAAAAACAGAGAAGCACAGAGAAATAAAGACGTCAAAATTTTTCGGCAAGCTTTTTGGATTCAACGGTATGCTGGCTCAGAAGTATATGGGCAGGGATAAGAAAAAGTACAGAACTGTTACGGCTTCCCTTGCCATGAGCGTTATTCTGATTATTTCTTCGGGAGCCTTTTCTGTCAATCTCATTTCTTCGGCAACCGGAATGCTTACTGACGGAAACGCAGATTTACTATACAGCATAAATTCTGACGGAAATCCTGCTACTTATAAAGATATTACTACGGGATTTGAAATGGCTAAGGAAACAGCCGAAGAAGCAGTAAAGCTTGGCTATGCAGAAGACTATATTATACGAAGCACTTTGTCTTATTATGGAGAACCCCAGGGAGGCAAAGCAACAAATTCTTCAGATGCTACTTCAGTAATAATATGCTTTATTAACGATGAGGCTTTTGACAGCTACGCCAGGAAAATCGGAGCAGATCCCGCTGATTTTAAAGATCCTGAAAATCCCAAAGGTATCCTGTACGCAAAGGCGAAGAAGCAATACGATCAAACTACAAAGAAATATAAAAGCTATGATATTTTTGAAGAGACTCCTGATAGTTTCACAGGAACCTACTCTGTTGTAGATGATTTAATAGATCAGGAGGAAAGAAATAAATCACTTACTTGCTATGTAGGTGCTGAGGCGGATGTCCAGACGGATATTTATTATAATATGGATACAACAGTCCGTGAGATTATTTATCCTATATCTATATATAAAAGCTTTGGACTTGAGAAGCCGTTTCATTACGGTGTAAGTACACTGTTTATTTCAGAAAAACCGGACACACTGCAAAGTTATCTTCTTTCCAATGGCAGAAGTACAGGTGACGGAATGTCTGTAACCAATATATACAGCAATACCAAGAATAGCCGTGACATGTCAACTGTTATAACGGTTTTTGCCTACGGATTTATAACTCTTATTGCCCTTATTGCAGTTGCAAATATATTCAATACTGTCTCGACGGGAATAATTCTCCGCAGAAAAGAGTTTGCAATGCTCAAATCTGTGGGTATGACCGATAAAGGTGTTGTAAAGATACTTTCACTGGAAAGCCTCATGAGCGGTATTAAGTCTCTGGTTATAGGACTTCCTGTTTCGGCAGTTGTATGCGTGTTAATTAATCTTGCAATTAAGCAGGGAGTTGAGACATCATTCCTGATACCTTGGGCTTCGGTTATCGGCGCAGTAGCGGGAGTCTTCGCAGTAATGTTTATATCTATGCTGTATGCTGCAAAGAAGCTCAAAAAAGAAAATATTCTCGACTCCATAAGAGACGAAAATATCTGAGTAAATCAATTAAAACAGCTCCTTGCTCTTTGAGTAGGGAGCTGTTTATCTTTTGTATTATGTATTCCAAAAAACAAATACAGCAACTATTACAAATTAATTGTATCTCTATTACGCAAAACGCTAAAATTTGTGACCATCAGCTAGTTTTTTTGAAAAAATATTCAAAATTATTTTTTGTTGTGATAATATTGGTATATGTATTTTTGAGGGAGGGATTTTTACGAAAAGATTTTCAAAAATAATATCAGCAGGACTCGCTTTAGCTCTTACGGCGCTGACACTTTCATCCTGCAAAAGCGATATTCCCGAGAATACCGCAAAGCTGACCATTGACACTTCTGTAAAGCATCAGACTTTTGAGGGCTTTGGCGCAAGCAGCGCATGGTGGAGCCAGGATGTAGGCGGCTGGACAGAGAAGGACGAAGACGGTGTACCTGTAAGAGAGGCCATAATGGAGCTTCTGTATAGTCAGGATAACGGTATAGGAATGCAGATTTACCGTTATAATCTGGGAGCGGGTACCGGCACAGGCGAAAAAAGCGGTACATTCGAAAACTATTGGCGTTCCGGTCAGAGCTTTATCGATGATAACGGAAATATTGACTATACTCTTGATGCAAATGCCCTTTGGTGCCTTAATAGAGCCATTGAACTTGGAGTTAAAGATGTTGTATTTTTCTCCAACAGTGCACCTGATACAATGACCTTAAACGGCAAGCCTCATGGCGATGTGTCGAAGAAGAAGACAACTAACCTTTCACCGGATAACTATCAGGAATTTGCAGATTATGTTCTTGATGCAGTGGAATATTTCCTTTCAAAGGGTGTGCCCATAACTGAGATTTCACCTATCAATGAACCTCAGTGGAAATGGCAGGGCGGACAGGAAGGCTGTCACTTTGAACCTGATGAAATGGTTGCACTCTATAAGGTTTTCTATAACGAAATGGAAAAGCGTGGACTCCTCGATAAAGTAAGCCTTGGCATGTTTGAATCAGGCCAGTGGGGCGGCAGTGACTTTAAAAAGTGGTTCAAAGCCATTATGGAGGATGAAACTCTCAGCCAGTACATAACCACAGTACAGTCACATTCATATAACAGCTCCGAAGAGGATAAAGCTAAAACCGCCGAGTGGCTGGATAAGAATTATCCTGACCTTAAGAGAAGCTGTACCGAATGGACTGAAATGGAAAATCTCGGCAAGGATATCGGTATGGATTCAGCCCTTGATATGGCGAATATGATCTGCACCGACCTTACAACTCTTGATGCAGTATCATGGAGCTACTGGATTGCCGTTTCCTGCTATGACTGGCGTGACGGACTTATTTATGTTGATACCGATTCTCATGAATATACCGTTACAAAGCGACTTTATGAATACGGTAATTTTACAAAGTTTATAAAGCCCGGATATGTAAGAGTGGAATCCACTCTTGAGGGTGATGATGTAAAAGCCGTTACATTTGAAAACGGCGATGAGCTTGTAACAGTAGTTGTAAACTCCTCTCTTTCCTATAAGGATATGGCAATAAATGCAGAGGGATACACTGTTTCCGAGCTTCACCTTACAGATGAAACAAATAACCTTAAAAAGCTCAATACAGAAAAATATCTCACTGAGTCAGGAGTCAATCTTCCTCCGAGAAGCGTTATGACAATAGTTATGAGCAAATAAGTTTTATACAAAATCAATCCGCCCTGTGGAAAATCACAGGGCGGATTTTTTACGGTATGAAGTTTTATTATTTCTTTCTTGTTTTAGCTGTGGCTTTGGTGGTCTTGGAAGCTGTTTTTGCGGCGGGAACCTTTACAGCTTCTGTTTTTTTGGTTTCGGCTTTAGGGGCAGCCTTTACAGGCTCTTCCTTCTTATCGGCAGCTTTAGGAGCTTCCTTTTTTGATGTCTCCGCTTTTTTTGTCTGAGCTTTGGCAGCTTCAGTTTTTGCAGCTGCGGGCTTTTTAGGCTCAGTTTTTACAGCCGCTTTTCTTGAAACGGGAACAGCTGCAATTTTCCACATCTGATTGTCGCCGTTCAGGTCGTCCCATATCTGAAGAGGAGTTCCGTCCTCGTCGGAAATGTCCACAACGTCTATGCATTTTCCTGACGCTGCACTTTTCAGTTTATAAATTCCTGCTTTGACCTTTTCAGCGTTCCAAAGCTGATTGTCCTCACCGGTCTTTTCCCACATATGGATTCTTGCGCCGTTTACGGTTCCTGCAAGAACAACGTCGGCAACCTTACCGCTCAGGACTGAAACAAGTATGTAAGAGTCTTTTTCTTTCACAATTTTCCATTTCTGGCTGTCATCTTTTCTTGCGGATGCGATAAACAGTTCTCCCTCTTCATCTGCGGTCAAAAATTTTCCGCTGAGAACATTTGAAATTTTATAGAGTTTCTCTTCATTAAACAAGGTTTTCTCGCTTTTTACACTTTTCGGCATAATAATTCTCCTTATTTGAACTTATTTTACATACCGCAATACTAAGTATATCACAAAACCAAAAAAATGTCAACTTGCACAAATGAAACCGACAAAATTCTACAAAATGCACATTTGTTATGTTTGTATATTTGTTTAATAAAGTGCTGCCTCTATGGTAAAACATTCCTATATATGTTAAAATAAATAAAATATCCATATCGCAATAAAAATTATTGCGGCTAAACAACGCAACAGGAGGAAAAAATAATGTCAGTTAAATACGACTGGGAAAATCCTGCCGTAATCAAAAAGGGCAAAGAGGACGGACATGTTATCGCTATGCCATATGATGCTCCGGAAAAGGCTCTTGAAAGAGGCGATTCTCCCTATAAGCTAAGCCTCAACGGAAAATGGAAATTCCACTGGCAGATGGGTCTTGAAAATATCCCTGCTAACTTTTACGGAAAGGACTTTGCAGACAGTGACTGGGATGAAATAACCGTTCCGTCAGTATGGCAGATGCAGGGTTACAGCAAGCCTTTCTATTATGCAAGTACATTCAGCCGTGCCTTCTCAATGAAGAAGAGCAAAATTCCATATATCAAGCATGATCTTCAGGAAATCGGCATTTACCGCAGAACCTTTACTGTTCCAGCCGATTGGGACGGCAGAGAGATCTTTCTCCATTTCGGCGCTGCAAAATCAGCACTTGTGGTCTATGTAAACGGAGAGTTCGTCGGCTATTCACAGGGCTCAATGACACCCCATGAATTTGATATTACAAAATATCTTGTAAGCGGTGAAAATCAGGTTACAGCTCAGATTTTCCGTTACAGCGACGGCTCATATCTTGAGGATCAGGATATGTGGTCACTTTGCGGAATTTACAGAGAGGTATATCTTTTTGCTGAGCCGAAAGCAGCTTTGAGAGATTTCTTTGTAAAGCCTGTTTTGGATGCAGAGTATAAAAATGCAGATGTCTTTACACAGATGACCGTTGTAAACTATGGCGGTGAAAGCAAAGATGTAAAGGTAAAGGCAGTGCTTTTGGATGAGGGCAAGGAGCTTCTTCTCGGTGAGGAAGAGGCAAAACTCGGCGCCGGTGAGAAAAAGGAATTTAACTTTACCGCCCTTATGGAGTCACCCAAGAAGTGGTCAAGCGAGCACCCGAATCTTTACAATGTCCTTCTGAGCGTTGAAAGCGACGGCAAAACAACATATAAGTGCATAAGAACCGGTTTTAAAAAGGTTGAAATTGTAGGAGAAAAAATCCTTGTAAACGGCCAGCCCCTTATGATAAGAGGTACAAACCGTCACGATTTTGACCCGGATAACGGCTGGGCAGTTCCGAGAGAGCGTTTTGTACAGGATCTTTCCCTTATGAAGAGATGCAACATCAACGCTATCAGAACAAGCCACTATCCCGATGATCCTTATTTCTATGATCTGTGCGATGAGTACGGCTTCTGGGTAATGGATGAATGCGATCTCGAATCCCACGGTGTACGCAGAAAGGGAGTTCCCGGCAGCAATCCCGTATGGACTGACGCCTGCGTTGACAGAATGGAGAGAATGGTTCTCCGTGACAGAAACCATCCCTGTATCTTCATGTGGAGCCTTGGCAACGAGGCAGGTGACGGCAGCAACTTCATGGAGATGAGAAAAGCTGCTCTCCGCCTTGACGATACAAGAAAAATCCACTATGAGGGCGACTTTGACCTTACAAAGAGCGATGTCATCAGCCGTATGTATCCCGTTGAGGATCAGATGTATAAATTAGGCCATAAAGAGCCCCTTACCATAGGCTGGTTCGATAATATCGCCAATCAGCTTGCAGCTGACAATAAGCCTATTTCCGCCGATAAGTATGAGGGTAAGCCCGTTCTTATGTGCGAGTACGCCCATGCAATGGAAAACAGCCTCGGTAACTTCCAGGAATACATGGATGATTTCGAGAAGTACGACAATATGTGCGGCGGATTCATCTGGGACTTTGTTGACCAGGCAATAAGAGTAAAGGCCGAGGACGGCGACCACTGGCTTTACGGAACCGATTACAGTGAAAACGACAACAAGTGGTGGACTCTTCCCATAAATACAACTGCTCTTACAGGCAGCAATACATATTTCTGCGCCAACGGTATTGTGGCAGCAGACAGAAAGCCTCATCCGTCATATTACGAGGTAAAGAAAGTTTACGCTGAGGTAAAGGTTCTCGATAAGGATTCAGCAAACGGCGTTGTAACTTTCCGCAATAAGCAGCTTTTCTCAGACCTTTCCGATTTTGCAGTTACATGGAAGATAACAGCAGACGGCGAAGAGGTAGAGAACGGAGTTCTCGATGAAAAGGCATATGCAGATATAGCTCCTCTTTCCGACAGAGATGTGACTATTCCCTTTGATAGTGCAAAGTTCCCGGCAGAGGGTGAAATAGTTCTCACTGTTTCATTCCTTACAAAGAGCGATAAGCCCTGGGCAAAGGCAGGCTATGAGCAGGCATGGGATCAGTTTGTTCTCAGAGAGAGCAAAGCTCCCGTTGCTTCTGAGGCAACAGAAAAGGTAACTGTAAGCAAAACAGGCAGTGATGTTTCCGTAAGCGGAGACAACTGGCAGGCTGAGATAAAAGGCGGAGCACTTGCTTCCCTTGTCTACGGCGGAAAAGAGCTTCTTAAAACTCCCATGCGTCCCAGCTATTACAGAGCTCTTACAGATAACGATATAGACTACCTTAACTTTACAGTTCCGCTTATTCCTTTCCATCCTCTTTACCGCTGGAAGAGAACAGCAAAGAAGATCTGTGCAAAGAATGTGGAAGTTGTAAATAAGGCTAACGGAGCAGTTGCAGTTAATGTTATCTGGAATGCTCCCCTTATGAAGGACGTTAAGACTGAGTATGTTTTCCATGAAAACGGAAAAATTGATATTACTCACAGCGGTACACCTTCAGCTCTCGATATGCTTAAATTCGGTACACAGATGGGTCTTAAAAAGGAATACTGCAACGCCAAATGGTACGGCAGAGGACCTCACGAGACATACTGCGACAGAAAGACAGGCGGTAAGATTGCAATCCATGAGCTCAGTGTCGCAGACCTTGAGCATCACTACATGAGACCTCAGGAGAACGCAAACCGTACCGATGTAAGAACTCTTTCTCTTACAAACGATAAGGGCGAGGGAATAAAGGTAACAGGCATCAGCGCACCTTTCTATTTCAGCGCATGGCACTACACAGTAGAGGAACTCGATAATGCAGAGCATATCCATGAGCTTCCCCATAAGGATATTACAACCCTTAACATCGACCATTTACAGAGAGGTGTCGGCGGCGATATGCCCGGTTCAGCATGTCTGCGTGAGCCCTATATCATGCATAAGGGCACAACATACAGCTATTCATTCTCAGTTGAGCCTGTAAAATAATGGTCACTGATTAAAAGCTGAAAGATTAAAGCTAAAATACAAAAAGCACATTTACAGCTCAGGCTGTAAATGTGCTTTTACTTTGCACTTAAAGTTCTGTTAAAAAGAAAATTAAATATATTCTTCTAAAAGTTTTCTGTTCTCCTCGCTGAGATTAAGATAATCATCGGGAGCTGAAAGAGTTTCTCTTATTATAAACGAAAGGGACCATCTGTCCGAGTAATCCTTTGCGCTGTCGTCACGGTACGGATTTTCCGAAAGTAACTTCAGCACCTCTTTTATGATCTCGGTGTTTCCTGTTTTCACAAGTCTTTTGAGAATAAATACAATACTGTATTTATAGGTGTTGAGCTCTCCGAAAACTGTTTTTCTTAAATCGGGATTATTTAAAATTACCGGTATAAGAAAATCCTTTGATTTTTTATGGAGCAAAAATCTCGTAACGCATCTTGCGGTGCTGGCACTTTTTCCACGCACGGCAAAATCTTCACGGTGACTTTTTAAAAACTCCTTCACAAATTCTAAGGCCTCTTCAGGTGAAGACGAGGTAAGGGAATCTATGTAATCCCCTACGGCTCTTTCGTTTTGGGGCAGGGTTAGGGTAAGAAATGAGTTTTCCATTATTTCTCTCCCAGCTTTTTAATAAGGCTTTTGTAGTGTTCGCCTTTTTCTTCAAAGTTTTTGTATCTGTTATAACTTGAAGCGGCAGGTGAGAGAAGACAGATTTTTCCGTTTTCTGTAAACTCGAAAGCTGCTTTTACAGCCTCTTCCATATCCTTTGCAATGATAATATTCTTATCGCTGCCCATTTCTTTAAGGCTGTTTCCTATGGCATGGCCTGTTTCAGGAAGGCAAATGATGTTATCCACATTACAGCCTGAAAGATCTTTCATAAAGTCGCTGTAATCGAGTCCTCTGTCGTTGCCGCCGATTATAAGGCTGCCGACCTTTTTAAGAGCTTCAACGGCGCACATAACAGCTTCGGGAATAGTTGCAATTGAGTCATTGTAAAAAGTTATGCCCTTGTACGTTCCCACATTTTCCATGCGGTGAGGGATTCCGTCAAAGGATTCAATTCCTGCACGGATGAATTTATCCTCAATTCCGAGGGCTCTTGCGGCAGTGGCTGCAAGGAGAATGTCAAAACGGTTGTGACGGCCTAAAAGTCGGGGATTGCAGGATACAAGCTCTTTAAGGAACGGGTCTTTTTCCGCATCCTCTGCGCTTATGCCGATTTTCTTAGACTTAATTTCACTTTCGTCAATAAACTCTGAAATTCCCTGATCAGCGTTATAGATAAAAATATCATTTTCCTTTTGGTTTTTGACTATATTGAGCTTTGCGTTTACATATCCCTTAAAGCCGTTATAGTGGTCAAGGTGTTCGGGATATACGTTTGTGAGAACGCCGATGTGAGGGGATGTTCTTGTAAACTCAAGCTGATGGGACGAAAGCTCAATTACGGGAATCATCTTTTCCGCATTGCCGAGGCTTTCAAAAACAGGCACACCGATGTTGCCGATAAGAGCAGTGTTTATGCCGGCAGCCTTGAGGATAAGATAAGTGAGGGTGGAAGTGGTGGTCTTGCCCTTTGTGCCTGTAATTCCTATGCACTTACATCCGCCGAACTTTAAAAACAGATCAGTCTGGCAGGTAACTGTTACATTTTCCTTTATTTCAACGTCCCTTACGGAAATTCCGGGGCTTTTTATGACCACTTCAAAGTCGTTGATAGCGGACATATATCCGTCACCGCAGAAGAGGCTGACGTTTTTATCCTCAATGGTTACAGGGAATTTATCTGCAATTGAGATTTCCTTTTCGGGTAAAAACTCTCTTATAAGGCGATAGGTTGAACGTCCCTCTCTGCCAAAGCCGAGAATGAGCACAGACCTTTCTCTTAAATAATCAATTAGAGGCTGAAACATAGTTATACATCTCCGTAATATATTTTTTAAACTTTTCCGGTACTGCGTGTTCGTCGTTCATTTCACTGAGCATTGATTCTCCCCCTGCTATTTCAGAGGTTTTAAAGTTCTCAGAAAAATACTTTAAGAGAACAGGGAATTTAAGTCCCTCTTCTTTGTACTTTTCGGCAGTAAGGGAAAGGGCATATACAATTTCCGAAACTGTGCCCACACACTCAAAGGGCTTTACAGGACTTAAACCTACAAGACCCTTGAAAGTTTCTGTCATATCCTCAGCGTCAAGCATATCCCTGCCGAAAATTCCGGCAAGCCTTTTGGGTTCAATAAAGGGAGAAAGAATAGAATAGACAAAAAGACATTTCGGACAGTCAGCGCACCAAACGTCTGTCTTGCTTCCTAAATTGCAGCTTTGGAACACGTCAAAATATTTTTCGCTCTTTGTGAACATCTTGGCAATCTGAAGCTCGCTGAAAGGTCTTAAAAGGCTGAAATAATATATTTTGTCTGTGATATTCCGCTTTACGTAGTCTCTGAAATCCTGCTCAAATTCATAGGATTTTGAGTACTGGTGATTTATTTCAGTGCCGCTTATATTTGCCTCATTGGCGCTTGATTCGTTAGAGAGAATTATATATTCTCCGCCTGAAAGATAAGCACAGTAAAGAGCCGAAAAAGCCACAACCGCCGAAAAAGGAGTGTGTCCGTTTAAAAAGCCCTGACGGTTAAGCTCCAAAAGCTCTCTGTCGATTGTACGCTTTACAAAAAATATTTCGTCCTCATCGTATCTTGCACAGGCAGCAGAGCGGGATCTCGCTCCGCCGGGATTTATCATATAGCATCGGTTCTGCTTTTTTAAATCTGAAAGCAGCTCTAAGGTTACATTTGAATCCTTTCCTCCGCCTACGGGGATTAAATTAAGTCCCGCTGTTTTTATGTCGAAAGGTGTATTTGCCTTTCTTTCTGCGCACTCTATTTCCATAAAGGAACCGAAATCCGTTTCGATGGAGTTGCGGTAGAAAAACTCTCCTAATCCGTTAAAGTAAAGCTTTTTCCACCAGAGCTTATCCTCTTCGCTTAAAGCTCCGCACTCTATTTTGACTTTGGGGCAGCATGCGCTTTTCCAGTAGCTGACAAGCTCCACAAGTCCCATGGAAAAAATGATTTCATATCCTGCGCCCTCATTCCACGGATTTATGATGCTCATGTTCGTCGTGTTGACTTTAAGTGTGGGATGAAATTCGCAGAGGTTTTCTATTTTAAAATTGTAGGTAATGTTTATGGCGTTATCTTCTTTTTGAGCAGTAAAGCCCTCATAAATGAAAGTTTTGTATTTGCTGCGCAGCTCATTGAAGGTATGGTTTCCCATAGTTGCACACCGCCTTTCCTTTAAAATTAAAAATATTTATTCTTTAAAATTTTATCAGAGGATAGCCGCAGAGTCAAGGGAAAGAGGCTTTGCTTATAAAGGCGAAAGGTGCGATTTTAAGGCGATTTAAACAAAATAAGGGCATAGCTTAAATTTACTTGACGTATTTTGTGACGTATTTTATTTATATTCCTATTATCTCGTTGCGGAAAAAATAAGATGATGCTATAATAATCAGTTGTGTAATAAAAGAGTATTAAGTGAAGGTGAAAATTTTGGAGAAAGCAAGAGAAAATCTTAGAAACATTGCTATTATCGCCCACGTTGACCACGGTAAGACAACCTTAGTAGATCAGATGCTCAAACAGAGCGGTATTTTCCGTTCAAACGAGCAGGTTGCAGAGCGTGTTATGGACTCTAACGACCTTGAGCGTGAAAGAGGAATTACAATTCTTTCCAAGAATACAGCAATTCATTACAAGGATACTAAAATCAATATAGTTGACACTCCCGGCCATGCCGATTTCGGCGGCGAGGTTGAGCGAATACTGATGATGGTTGACGGTGTTCTGCTTCTTGTTGACGCTTTCGAGGGATGTATGCCTCAGACAAGATTTGTTCTTAAGAAGGCATTGGGACTTCATAAAAAGGCAATTGTAGTTGTAAATAAAATTGACCGTCCCGGCGCAAGACCCGCAGAGGTTATAGACGAAGTTCTCGACCTTTTCATTGAGCTTGGCGCAGATGACGATCAGCTTGAATTCCCCGTTGTATACGCTTCGGGCAGAGAGGGATATTCTTCCCTTGACCCGGAAGCCAGAGAAGGCGATATGCGTCCTCTTCTTGACGCTATTCTTGAAAATATCGATCCTCCCGTAGGCGATTCCGATGCTCCTTTGCAGATTCGCTTTTCGAGCCTCGACTACGACGACTATGTGGGCAGAATCGGTGTCGGCAGAGTTGAAAGAGGTAATGTCAAAGAGGGACAGAGCGCCGTACTTTGCCACAGTGACGGAACAAACGAGAATGTCAGAATTTCAAAGCTTTATCAGTTTGAAGGCCTTAAAAGAGTTGAGGTAAAGAGCGCAGATATAGGCGATCTTATCTGTGTTTCCGGTCTTGCAGATATCAATATCGGCGAAACTGTTTGTGACCCCGACTGCATTGAGCCTCTTCCTTTCATTAAAATAGACGAGCCCACTCTTTCAATGAACTTTATTGTCAATAACAGCCCCTTTGCGGGACAGGACGGCAAATATGTCACATCCCGTAATCTTAGAGACAGACTTTTTAAAGAGGTTGAGACTAACGTCAGCATGAAGGTTGAGGAAACCGAGTCAACCGATACCTTTAAGGTATCCGGCAGAGGTGAGCTTCATCTTTCAATACTTATTGAAACCATGCGCCGTGAGGGATATGAATTCCAGGTATCAAGACCCAAGGTTATTATGAAGGAAGAAAACGGAGTTCTCCTTGAGCCTATGGAGCTTCTCATAATCGAAGTTCCCGAGCAGTATGTGGGCGCTGTTATGGAAAAGCTCGGCTCGCGTAAGGCTGAAATTGAGAACATGGGTACAAGAGATTCCGGCACATGCCACCTTGAGTTCAAAATCCCCGCAAGAGGACTTATCGGTTACCGCTCAGAGTTTATGACCGATACAAACGGAAACGGTATTATAAACCAGCTCTTCAGCGGATACGAACCCTATAAGGGAGACATCAAGACAAGGGAAAGAGGTTCCATTGTCGTTCACGAAACAGGTGAGTCCACAGGCTACGGACTTTTCAATACTCAGGACAGAGGCCGTCTGTTTATCGGACCCGGTGTACCTGTTTATGAGGGCATGATAGTCGGCGAATGTGCAAAGAATGAGGACGTTGTATGTAACGTCTGCAAGAAAAAGCAGATGACAAATACCCGTGCGGCAGGCTCTGACGACGCTCTTCGTCTTGTTCCTCCCACAACACTCAGCCTTGAGCAGTCCATGGAGTTTATCGGCGACGATGAGCTTCTTGAGATTACTCCCCATAATATCAGACTTCGCAAGAAGATTCTTTCAAAAGAACAGCGCATGAAGCAGCAGTTCAGAAAGAACTGATTGCAGGATAAAAAGAAAGGCGGTAATTGTTTTGATTATAGATTTTCACACCCATGCATTTCCCGATAAGCTTGCGGTTAAGGCAATGCCGCTTTTATCAAAAGCTGCAGGCGGTGTAAAGCCAAATCATGAGGGAAACATTTCCTCACTTAAGGAAAAAATCAAAGAACAGGGCTGCGATATGGCGGTAGTGCTCAATATTGCAACAAATCCTCATCAGGAGCAGAATGTAAACCGCTTTGCAGTGGAAATAAACAAGGATAATATAATTTCTTTCGGTTCAGTTCATCCTGACAGTCCCAATGCCTTTGAGGAACTCAGCTTCCTTAAAGAGAACGGAATCAAGGGAATAAAGCTGCATCCTGATTATCAGAACTTTTTTGTAGATGAGGAAAGACTTTTTCCTCTCTATGAAAAAATAGCCTCCATGGGTTTTATAACAGTATTCCACGCAGGAATCGATATCGGATATCCTGATCCGGTTCACTGCACCCCTGAAAGACTTAAAAGAGCGCTTCCGGTATTCGGCGGTGCTCCTGTTATAGCTGCTCACATGGGCGGATGGCTTATGTGGAAGGATGTTTTAAAATATCTTTGCGGAGAAAATGTGTATTTTGATACAGCGTTTTCTTCTTCGAGAATGCCTCCCGATTATGCTGCTGAGATTATAAAAACTCACGGCAGCGATAAGGTGATTTTCGGCAGTGATATGCCCTGGGGAAAGACAGAGGATGAAATAAACTTTGTCCGCTCTCTTAAAATCTCCGATGAGGATAAGGAAAAAATCCTTTCAGAGAATGCAGTAAAGCTGCTGGGTCTTTAATTTGGAGAGCTTTTATGAACGGCAGAGAAAAAGATAAAAAGATTGTATCTGTAAATTCTGCGGTTGTTCCGGAAGGAATGGACGAAGACGATAACCTCGCCGAAGTTCTTGACGATGCAATGGAGTACGGCGATGATGTATCGGTTCATTTTTTTAAAGACTGTATTGTTGCCGACAGAGAAATCGACTGTATATCCTTTGAAAAAATCCTTTTTGACCATTGCAGCTTTGAAAACGTTGACTTTGACGGCTGCTCATTCGATAATGTTATTTTTAAAAACTGCTCCTTTGTAAAGTGCAGTTTTTCCGGCGGAATTTTTTTACGCTGTGAGTTTTCAGGGTCAAAATGTATCGGAGGAAATTTTACCTCAGCAAGCTTTATTGACCTGACTATTAAAAACAGCAGTTTCCGCTATGCGAATTTTACATCTTCACGGCTCGACAGAGTGTGCATAAAGTCCTGCGATATGCGTGGAGCTTTTCTTGCAAGATGTTCTCTTAAAAACACTCTGTTTTCTGAAACGGATTTTACAGAGGGCGAATTTTTCCAAACCTCACTTTCAGGTATGGATCTTACTTCATGTAAAATATTCGGTGTGCGGTTTTCAGACGGAGCGCCTGAGATTAAAGGCGCAACAGTGGATATGTATCAGGCGGCGGATCTTGCAAGGCTCCTGGGAGTTAAAATTAAAGAGTAATTTGCAGATAAATGCATAATTTTTAGAAAGCCTCGCTTTAAAGCGGGGCTTTTAAACATTTTACATCATTTGTATTGATTTCTCTGTAATAAAACTATAATATATTGCCATAAAATTTTACTGAATCATTCCATAAGATAATGAAATGGTGTATAATACAAAGTATATATTTGGTGTCTTTATTTGACAGCGGTTTTATAGGATAAGGTTAATTTTAAGATTTTGGATGATAATTTAATCAAAGTCTGCAAAACATATATGAGGGAGTGAACAAATTTGGCAGAAAAAAAGCAAAAGAAAAATAAAAAGAATTCGTTTCCATATACAGACAGGGAACTTAGCTGGCTTAGCTTTAACGAAAGAGTTCTGGAAGAGGCATATGAAAAGGAAAATCCTGTTTTGGAGCGTGCAAAATTCCTTTCAATAACTGCATCCAATCTTGATGAATTTTTCATGGTTCGTGTGGCAGGACTTAAAGAGCAGGTGCGTTCAGGCTATAAAAAGCTTTCTTTAGCGGATCAGACTCCGGCTCAGCAGCTCAAAGCCATTGAAATAAGGGCCCATGAATTTTGCACAAAGCAGTATAATTGTCTCACCCATTCAATTATTCCAATGCTCAGACGAAACGGAATCTGGATTCTTAAATATGACGACCTTAACGAAGAGCAGAAGGAATATCTGGACAGATATTATGAAAGCACGCTTTTCCCTGTTCTCACGCCTCTTGCAATCGACCAGAGCAGGCCTTTTCCCCTTCTTTCGAATAAATCCCTTAACCTTTGTGTAAGGCTTAAAAAGGACGGAGAGAGCCATTTTGCAGTGGTACAGGTTCCTTCAATTCTTCCGAGATTCTTAAAGCTGCCCGATGCCGAAAACGACAGCTTTATTATGCTTGAGGATGTTATAACCGCAAAGCTGCAAACTCTTTTTGAAATGCATCAGGTAAGGAGTGTGGCACAGTTCAGAATAACCAGAAACTCCGACCTTACTATCGACGAAGAGGCGGACGATCTTCTTATTGAAATACAGAATTCCATAAAAAAGAGAAAAAGAGGCAGACCTGTACGTCTTGAGATAAACTCCGGATGCGATGAGGCGGTAAAGGAATTCTTAACAGATATGCTTGATGTTAAGGAGGGAGAGGTTTACCGCTGTCACGGTCCTCTTGACCTTACTGCATGGATGAAATTAAGCTCCATTTCAGGCTATGACCATTTGAGAGTTCAGCCCTTTACTCCGGCAGTTCCGGCAGATTTCCTCGGCTGTGATGATATTTTTGAAGCAATTCGTCAGCGTGACAGATTTGTTCATCACCCATATGAGAGCTTTAACTGTGTAATAGATTTCTTAAGGCGTGCCGCTGATGATCCCAATGTTTTGGCTATAAAGCAGACTCTTTATAGAGTCAGCGGAGATTCACCTGTTATCAAAGCTTTGATGAGAGCTGCTGAAAACGGAAAACAGGTTACAGTTCTTGTTGAGCTTAAAGCAAGATTTGATGAGGAAAACAATATCAACTGGGCAAAGAAGCTTGAACATTCAGGCTGTCATGTTATCTATGGCTTGTCGGGACTTAAAACCCACTGTAAGATACTTCTTATTGTCCGAAAGGACCCGGACGGCATAAGACGTTATCTGCATATGGGAACAGGTAACTATAACGATAATACAGCAAAGCTTTATACTGATATGGGACTTTTCACCTGTCGTGAAGAGTTCGGCGCAGATGCATCTCTGCTCTTTAACCTTCTTACGGGCTATTCAAGACCGCCTAAGTATTCAGCTTTTGTAACGGCTCCAGATAATATGCGTGATTTCTTCTATCGCTGCATTGACCGTGAAATAGAAAATGCCGAAAACGGCAAGCCTTCGGGAATTACAATTAAAATCAATTCTCTTCTTGACGGCGAGATAATAAAGAAGCTCTATGAGGCTTCCTGTGCGGGAGTTAAAATAGATCTGCTTGTAAGGGGCATATGCTCCCTTATTCCGGGCGTTAAGGATGTAAGTGAAAACATCACTGTTCATTCAATTGTAGGCAGATTCCTCGAGCACAGCCGTATTTTCAGATTTGAAAACG
>UQGM01000007.1 GCA_900540535.1 uncultured Oscillospiraceae bacterium
TCAGTCTTATTGAGCGAGTGGAACTGACTGAGGAAAAAGAGATCATTATCAAATTCCGCTTTCACGAACTGGAAGAAATATCATAGATAACGGCAATTTTCAGCAAATTGCCGTTATCATTTGGGTAAATCGTTTACATTAGGCGTTCTCTTATGTATCTAGAATCGAGAAAAAAGTTCTGCATGATCTTAAAATGCAATTTATAAAATTTGAAAAGAAAAGATAAATATGGCGTTATAAAAAGCAGCAGATTTATTTTCTGCTGCTTTTATACTTGCTTTTGATTAACTGCACTGTTAATATAAAAACATATATAAATGTTTTGGAGTAATTAAAATGAATTTTGTTTACAGAAAAGCTAGTTTGACAGATTTAGAAAAAATATGGGATAAAAACATAAAAGCACATAAAGGTGATAAACGGTGGATTAAATGGAAAAACGAAATGATTGAAAATAATCGAGATTCAAAAGCAGCAACATTTGTCATAATTTGTGATTACGAACCCATAGGTGAGGGGACATTGTTGCTTTCTCCGAAATGCAGAGCCATACGAAATCGAAAAAAGCTTTGCGACGGAAAAGAAACTGCTAATTTAAATGCGCTGCGAATACAAAAAGAATACGAAAATAAAGGACATATTTCAAAACTCGTAAAAGAGATTGAAAAATATGCCCTGTTATCCGGTTATTCATATTTAACAATAGGTGTTGAAGCGAAAGAAACACGTAATCTCGCAATTTATCTTCACTGGGGATACAATGAATTTATAATGTCCGCCAAAGAAGCTGGAGAACTGGTGCTGTATCTTAGGAAAAAGCTAAGCTAAAATTTACGATAAAATATGGACTGATTATTTTTTGTTGAGCTTATAAACAGTTTTTCCGTTTTCCTTAACCTCTATTATTTCTTTTTGGGTTACAAGGTACGGGAGGAGTAAATCGATAAATTCATCAGGATTGGTAACGGCTATTGTTCGTTTTGAAAAAATCGGTGTGGATTTAAGATCTTTGATGAGTTCACGCAGTTCAAATCTTGTCATACTACCGTTTTCACGCAAAGCCTTTTTGATTACAGAAGCACCTTTTGAATAAAGAAGCTTTGTGTCATCTTTTGCGGCTCGCTGAGAACGGAATAATCCCCAGCCGTATATTATCATTGTCGCTACCATAAACATCAGGACATAGGGGAGGTAAGAGAGAATTTCTTTCATGACTCAGCCTCCTCGTTCCATGTGATGAATCCATTATCACGGAGTATTTCCAGAAACTTAATTACTCGTTCAAGAGCCTTTTCCATATCGGGATAGGCTTTTTCTGTTATCAGGGCAACATCATAAACGTTCTTTTTACCGTCAATTTCGTTCCATACAAAGCTTCCGTATTCATCCATTTTTATCTGGCTTACACGGGGACGATGGAAGAACTTCTGAGCAATTTTATGATAAAAACCTGTCCATTCTTTAAAAAGAACAATAACACCGTCTTCATTTGTCTTAAACTCAACTTCCGGATTCTTAACAGGTATAAACTCAAGATAGTTTTGTTTCTTAGATTTTCGGGACATATTGTCTATGCTCCTTTCAAGTAAAACCGGTCTGCTCTGAAAGAACAGACCGGTAAAAGAAATTACAAAAATAGATTACTGATCAGCGCCCTTCTTTTTCTTTCCGACACAAACATATGCAAGAGTAAGAAGGAGAAGAACAAATACGATCAGCCCGCCGATTTTTCCGATTGAGAAAAACTTGGATACATCAATGTCAATCTTGAAAGCTGCAAGAGCTGCAAGAATGATGCCCATAAGACCCTCACCGGCGATAAGACCTGATGTGTAAAGTGTACCTCTGTCAGTGCTCTTCTTGCGCTCTTCGTCAGAAACACCCTTACGGCGGTCAATAAACCAGCGTACAACGCCGCCGGCCATAATTCCGGCGCTGAGGCTGAAGGGAAGATACATACCGACAGCGAAAGGCATAACCGGGATTTTAAGAATTTCAACTACGATTGCAATGAATACACCAATGAGAATCAGTGCCCAGGGAAGCTCGGCATTCATAATACCCTCAACAAGCATCTTCATCATTGTTGCCTGAGGAGCAGGAATTTCCTTACCGCCGAATTCCCAAGCTGAGTTGAGAAGATAGAGAACAAATCCAATTGATGCAGCGGAAACAACAACACCGATAATTTCACCGATCTGCTGTTTCTTAGGTGTAGCGCCTACAATGAAACCTGTTTTGAGGTCCTGTGAGCAGTCGCCGGCAATAGCTGCAATAACGCAGATGATACCGCCGATTGCAATTGCGCCTGTCATACCGGCAACACCTGTTGTACCGGTTGATTTAAGTAAAATTGTGGTGATGATGATTGTAGCGATAGCCATACCGGAAACAGGGTTGTTTGAAGAACCGATAAGACCAACCATACGTGAAGAAACGGTTGCAAAGAAGAAACCGAAGATAACAACAATACATGCGCCTAAAAGATTTACGGGGAATGCGGGGAGCAGCCAGATAGCAACGGCGATTACTATCATAGTAACAATAAGCATGGGCATGGGAATATCTCTTTCTGTTCTGAGAGAGGATGCCTTTGCAGAACCTTTACCCACGCTCTGCATAGCTTTCTTGAAAGTTTTTACTATGAGAGGCATGCTCTTAATAAGGCTTATAATACCGCCGGTGGCGACGGCGCCTGCACCAATGTACTTAACATAAGTTCCCCAAAGATCTCCGGGTGAAAGAGTTGAAATAGGATCTGAGCCGGGGAAAATAATTGCATTTGCGCCGAAAAGGGCGATAAGAGGCATAATTACAAACCAGCTTAAAGCACCGCCGGCAAAGAGATAACTTGAAATTTTAGTTCCACAGATATAACCGACACCGGCAAGAGCAGGAAGAACCTGAATACCTACAGATGAACCTTTGTATGAAGCGATGTCGTAACCTATCTCACTGGGGAAGACTTTTAATCCGTCTGTGATAAGTTTGTAGAGAGCAGATATACCAAGACCGGCGAAAACTATGCCTGCCTTGCTTCCGCCCTCTTCACCAGCGAGGAGAACTTCTGCGCAAGCTGTGCCTTCAGGGAAGGGGAGTGTGCCGTGCTCTTCAACAATAAGAGCCTGACGAAGAGGAACCATAAATACAACGCCGAGTATACCGCCCACAAGAGCTACAAGGAAAAGTGTAAGAATACTCGGTGTGCTGATAGTGCCCTCTTTAGCCCAAATGAAAAGGGCTGGCAAGGTGAAGATTGCACCTGCGGCTACGGACTCACCAGCAGAACCGATGGTCTGCACCATATTGTTTTCGAGAATAGAATCTCTACGTAAAATAATTCTGATGATACCCATTGATAAAACAGCAGCCGGAATGGAAGCTGAAATTGTCATACCAACACGTAATCCCAGATAAGCGTTTGCCGCACCGAACACAACAGCGAGAATAATACCTATAATAATAGATGTCACTGTAAACTCCGGAGCAATGCGGTCAGCCGCAATATACGGCTTAAAGTCGTTGTTCTTGTTTGACATAACAAAAAACCCTTTCTTCTTTTTTCCCTCAAAGGGGATACCAGATACCCATAATTGAGTACAAGTTATGAATAAATTATAACATTTTTCGACGCAAAGAGCATCCTTAATTTGACAAAACTTTGTTTTTGATAAAAAAGAATAAAAATGATACTCGATTATTGTGCAAGGTGGTTAAGAACACTTGAAAGAAGTGTATAGAAACGCTCAAAGGAATCAAGAGGTAAGTATTCGTCCGGTGTATGGCAGCCTCTTATTGTGGGGCCAACCGCAATGGCGTCAAGTCCAGGAATTGCATCTGAGAAAAGACCGCATTCAAGTCCTGCATGAATTGCTTCAATTTTAAGCTCGTCATTGAACAAATTACGGTAGCACTCGCAGAACACATCACGAACAGGTGAGTTTTCTGCAAAAGCCCATCCGGGATATTGACCTGCGATATTTACAGAAAATCCGAATGTATCTGCAAGTAGACCAAGTACATCTTTTGTCTCTTCCTGAAGTGAAGCAACAGAGCTTCTGGGGGCAAAAACGAGACGCAGTGTATTATCAGATGTGCTTACTATTCCCAAATTAAGTGATGTAACTACAAAATAACCCTGATTAGGATTGCGGCGGCGGATTCCGTTGGGAGCAAGGCAAACTGCATTAATCAAAGTTTTGCTGCTCTCAAAAGAGAAAACAGAAACGTTGCTGCTTTCAGCTGTCTCAACTGTGTATTTAAAACCCGGTTCTGACGGTATAATTTCATTCATAAATTCTTCGCACATTTTCGTGGCTATCTGAACTGCTTTTTCTGCTTCATTTATATCTGCAAAGAAAACAGATGCTTCACATTCACGTGGAATTGCGTTATCCTTATTTCCACCGTTAAATGATACAAGTATAGCCTGTCCATTTTGAGAGATACGGTATAAAACACGAGCCATGAGTTTGTTGGCATTGTATCTTTCTTTATCTATATCTGTTCCGGAATGTCCGCCGAGAAGTCCGGAAAATGAAATCTTTACGACTGAACCGCTGACAGTTTCCTTTTCAGCTGTTTTGGAAAGAGTATATCTCATTCCTCCTGCACAGCTTACAGTTGCAACTCCCTCTTCCTCAGAGTCAAGGTTTATCATTGTACGTGCTTCGAGAATTGACTTGTCCAGTGCAACTGCTCCGTCAAGGCCGACTTCTTCCTGTGTTGTAAAGACACACTCAACAGGAGGATGAATAAGTGTATTGTCATCGAGTATTGTCATCATAAGAGCCACGGCAGCGCCGTTGTCGCCGCCGAGAGTTGTACCGTTGGCACGAAGTACACCGTCTTCCACAATCAAATCAATGCCGTCTTTTTCAAAGTCATGAGCAACACCGGCTCTTTTTTCGCAAACCATATCAAGATGCCCCTGAAGCATTACGGCGGGTTTATTTTCTGCTCCCTTGGAAGCAGGCTTTTTAATTACAACATTGTTTGCTTTGTCCTGATAGACTTCGAGGTTCCTTGCTTTTGCAAAATCAACAAGAAAATCACTGATGGCTTTTTCATTTCCTGAGCTTCTCGGTATGGCGCTTATGTCCTCAAAAAAGCGGAAGAGAGCTTCCGGCTTGTATCCTTTAATTTTGTATTCCATAAAAAAGACCCCTTATTAAAAATTGGATTGTAAAAATACAATATTGATATTTTATCATAATCGACCGGGAATGACAAATCTATTATAAATGTTTTACTATATTACGATGTTGCATGGATTTACTAAAAATGATATAATTAAACGCTAATTAGCGATATAAAATCGAATAGAAATTTTCATTTTGCAAAGAATAATCATGAGAAATTTTGCGAGGTGAAAATTTATGAACAGCTGTAAAAGTGCTGAAAACTTTACTATATCGACTCCTGAAGAAGATACACAGACTCAGGAGGAAAGCGTAAATAACGGTGATGACAGCATTAAGGAAACCGGTTCGGTTACAGTTAAAAAGAACGGTCATCTGATACATTGCCTAACGGTAATAGGCCAGATTGAAGGTCATTACATTCTGCCTGTGCAGAATAAAACCACAAAATATGAGCATGTAATACCTCAGCTTGTGGCAATTGAGGAAAGCAGCGAGATTGAGGGACTAATTATTATCCTCAATACTGTGGGCGGAGATATTGAAGCAGGACTTGCAATTGCGGAGCTTATCGCAGGTATGGAAAAGCCTACTGTTTCACTTGTCCTCGGCGGAGGGCATTCAATTGGAGTGCCGTTGGCGGTTTCGGCTAAAAAATCCTTTATAGCACCATCCGCCACTATGACGATACATCCGGTTAGAATGAACGGACTTGTTTTAGGTGTTCCTCAGACTCTTTCGTATTTTGATAAAATGCAGGAGAGAATAGTTCGTTTTGTCTGCGAAAATTCTGAGATAACATCGGAAAAGTTCAGAAGTCTTATGATGGCTACCGGTGAGCTTGTCATGGATGTTGGAACTGTTCTGGACGGAGAGGCGGCAGTAAACGCCGGTCTTATTGATTCTTTGGGTGGACTTTCGCAGGCTCTTAACTGTCTTTATGAAATGATAGAGGAGAAAGGCAATCAAAAGGGGGAAGAATAATGCTTTATACTATTATTTCCCTTGATGATGTTTTTTATCAGCAGCCGGAAGAGATCAAAACAATGTCTTTGAAGCACGGATATGCTCAGTATTCGGTTAAAAACGGCAGAAAAGAAATTATGAACTTTTTTTCGACAAATCCCTATGATTATTTAGGTAAAATAGATTTGGAAAATGAAAACAATGACACAGGTCTTAACTGACCTGTGTACTACATACTTCGGAGGGAAAAGGATGGCAAAATCAGCAGGAACAAAAACTAAGAAGCCGAGTGCTAAAACCGGCAGCCGCAGCGGTACAGCTAAAAAAAGTCCCGCTAAAAGCAGCACTGCATCAAGAAAGAAACCTAATATAGAGATTATTGACGAACCGAAGCTTAAAGCCAAAAAGCAGATAACAGCAATACTTTTATTTGCTTTTTCAGTATTTTTTCTTTTTGTAACTATAATTCCAGGTGAAAGCTTCTGGCAGGTAATGCGAAATGTTATTTTTGGTCTCTTTGGATATTGCGCTTTCCTTTGGCCTTTAATAATGATTTATGTATCGGTTATGTATGCCATGGAGAAAACCGATGACAAAATAGGCTTTAAGATGTTTGAAATAACAATGCTTATTGTTTTCATCTGCGGAGCTTTTTACATATTCAGCGGCAATTTTGACAATGTGTCAATTTGGGAAGATATAAAGGATTCCTATAAAATGGGTATATCCCATGCTAACGGCGGCGTGTTCGGAGCAATATTCGGCGGAATACTTATGATGGTTTTCGGTAAAACCGGCGCTGCTATTACGGATATAATCATCATCTGCGTTATGATAATGCTTATAACCGGTACAACCCTTATTAAGCTTTTCAAAACACTTTGGACTCCGGTAAAGAAGATTGAGGAGTATTCAGAGGTAAAGGTAAATGAAATGATTCCGGTAAGGGGAAAGCGTTTCAATATAGATGTTGACCTAGGTCCTGACGATGAAACCGAAGTTCGAAGAAAATCAAATGATGATGACGATGATGAAATTCTCACTATTTTCGATCAGGACAGCAGATCCAAAAACAGAACAGGAAAAAGAGCAAAGAAAAATTCTGAAGATGAAGCTATTGCTAAAATCTTTGATATAAATAGAGAAGAGAAAAAGGCAGTCAGTGCGCCGGAAACTGTTTCACAGCCGCAGCCTGCTGTACAGAATCCTGCTTCGGGAATTGACGATATTGTAAAGAAAGCAGCGCAAAAATCAGCGGCTGCCAAGGCTCCTGTACCGGCAGAAATAGCTTCCGAAATAAAAGCACAGTCGGGTGAAGACGATAACAGTGCAAATTATCAGTTCCCGCCTCTCGATTGTTTAAGAAAGGGTACAAAATCCTCTTCATCTGTTGACAGTGAAGAGCTTAAACAGAATGCAAGCACTCTTGTTTCAACTTTAAAGAGTTTCGGAGTTGAAACAAAGGTTATAGACATCAGCAGAGGTCCTTCTGTTACAAGATATGAGCTTAAACCGTCGGCAGGCGTAAAAATAAGCCGTATTACAAACCTTGCTGATGATATTGCTCTTAACCTTGCCGCTTCCGGTGTGCGTATTGAAGCGCCGATTCCCAATAAAGCGGCGGTAGGTATAGAGATACCCAATCGAAACCGTGAAGTGGTTACAGCAAGAGAGATAATAGACACAAACCAGTTCAGACTTGCAAAGAGCAAATTAAACGTTGCTCTTGGTAAGGACATAACAGGTAATGTAACCTGTGCAGATTTATCTAAAATGCCCCATTTACTTATTGCCGGTACAACAGGTTCAGGTAAATCGGTGTGCGTTAACTCGATGATAATAAGCATTCTTTATAACGCACGTCCAGATGAAGTAAAGCTTCTTATGATAGACCCTAAAAAGGTTGAATTTACAGTTTATAACGGTATTCCTCATCTTCTCGTACCTGTTGTTACAGATCCGAGAAAGGCATCGGGCGCTCTTAACTGGGCAGTGTCCGAAATGCTTAACAGGTACAAGCTTTTTTCACAGGCAAATGTACGAGATATGAAAGGCTACAATAAGCTCTGTGAAAATACGCCGGATATGAAAAAGCTTCCCCATATTGTTATATTTATTGATGAGCTTTCTGACCTTATGATGGCAGCTCCTAATGAAGTTGAAGACTCAATCTGCCGTCTGGCACAGATGGCTCGTGCTGCCGGTATGCACCTTGTAATAGCAACACAGCGCCCGTCAGTTGACGTTATTACCGGACTTATTAAAGCTAATATACCGAGCCGAATTGCCCTTACTGTTTCCTCTCAGATTGACTCCCGTACAATTCTTGATTCAGCAGGAGCGGAAAAGCTTTTAGGTAATGGTGATATGCTCTTTAATCCTATCGGTGCAGCAAAGCCAATACGTGTTCAGGGATGTTTCCTTACTGATGAGGAAGTTGAATCGGTAGTAGATTTCATTAAGTCTCAGGAGTCGGCAAATTACGACGAAGAGGTAAATGAAGAGATAGAACGTCAGGCAGCGGCTGACACAAGCAAGAAAAAAGGCGGTTCTTCTGACTTTACTGAGGGCGGAGAAGAAGAGGACGAGATGCTTTCAAAAGCAATTGAAGTAGTTGTAGAAGCTCAGATGGCATCTACAACGCTTCTCCAGAGGAAGCTGCGTTTAGGATACGCCCGTGCTGCAAGGCTTGTAGATACCCTTGAGGAAAGAGGAATAGTAGGTCCTTTTGAAGGCAGCAAACCAAGAAAGGTGCTTATGACAAAGCAGCAGTGGATGGAGATGAACGCTCTCGCTTCCGACAGCGATAATAAATCGGAGGAATAAATATGAGTTTTTTACCCATAACGAAAGAGGAAATGACAGCAAGAGGCTGGGAAGATGTAGATTTTGTCTACGTCTCAGGTGACGCATATGTGGATCATCCCAGCTTCGGAGCGGCTATAATAACCCGTGTTCTTGAAAACGAGGGATTCAGAGTCGGATTTCTGGCTCAGCCCGATTATAGAAATGTCGAATCTTTCAAAGAATTCGGCAGACCAAAGCTTGGTTTTTTCGTTTCCTCCGGAAATATAGATTCCATGGTAGCCCATTATACGGCGGCAAAAAAGCACAGAAGCGATGACGCTTATACTCCCGGAGGAAAAGCTGGTAAACGTCCGGACAGAGCAGTAATAGTTTACTGCAACCGCATAAGAGAGGCATACGGAGATGTTCCAATCATCATAGGTGGTCTGGAAGCTTCATTAAGACGCTTTGCTCATTATGATTACTGGGATGACCGTATACGCAGTTCCATTCTTTTCGATTCCGGCGCAGATTTGCTGGTTTACGGAATGGGTGAGAATCAGACAATTGAGATAGCAAACCGCCTGAGAAACGGCGAAAGTATTGATGATATCCATGATGTAAAGGGAACGTGCTACAGTGTTCCCGTTTCCGAAACGCCTCTTTACGGCGCTGAATGCCCCTCGCTGGAAAACGTCATCAACAGTAAAAAGGAATATGCAATTTCCTGCCGCATACAGCAGGATGAGCAGGATCATATAAGAGGAAAACTTATAAAACAAAGGCACGGAAAAAGAATGCTTGTGCAGAATCCTCCAATGCCGCCTCTTACTACCGAAGAGCTTGATAAGGTCTATGCCTTACCCTATATGAGAGCGTGGCATCCTTCCTATGATGAATTAGGAGGAGTTCCGGGAATTACTGAAGTTAAATTTTCTATAACTCATAACAGAGGCTGCTTTGGAGCATGTAATTTCTGCTCAATTGCTTTTCATCAGGGAAGGTATGTTACAACGAGAAGCAGAGAATCCATAATTGCAGAAGCAGAAAAACTTACAAAGCTTCCGGATTTCAAAGGCTATATACATGACATTGGCGGTCCCACTGCAAATTTCAGAAGACCTTCCTGCGATATTCAGGAAAACAGGGGATTGTGCAAAGGCAAAAAATGTCTTGCTCCAAAGCCCTGTCCGCAGCTTAAGGTTGACCACAGTGAATATCTTTCAATACTCCGTCAGGTTCGTGAATTACCTAAAGTCAAAAAGGTGTTTATCCGTTCTGGTATACGTTACGACTATCTTTTGGAGGATAAGGACGATACTTTCTTCCGTGAATTAGTAAAATATCACGTCAGCGGACAGCTTAAGGTAGCTCCGGAGCATTGCTCGGCAGCGGTTCTCGATAAAATGGGAAAACCTCATATTGAAGCCTATATTGAGTTTTCAAAGAAGTATTTCCGTCTTTGCGGCGAGAGTGATAAGGAGCAGTATCTTGTACCTTATCTTATGTCATCACATCCGGGAAGTACTTTAAAGGATGCAGTTGAGCTTGCGCTGTTCCTTAAAAAGCTCAAAATACGTCCGGAACAAGTACAGGATTTTTATCCCACACCGGGAACAATTTCAACCTGTATGTTCTATACGGAACTTGATCCGTATACTCTTGAGAAAGTTTATGTTGCAAAGACTCCCCATGAAAAAGCTCTTCAAAGGGCATTGCTTCAGTATTTTAATCCTAAAAACAAATTCCTTGTTATTGAGGCTCTTAAACGTGCTGGACGCAGTGACCTTATAGGTATGGGAGATAAATGCCTTGTGCGTCCCGAAGTTTCACGAGGCTCGGTGAGTCAGTATAATAAGAAAAATACAAATAATAAAGGAAAAAGCTCCTCTTCTTATAGAAGAGCGACACAGAAAAACAGGAAGAAATAAATATGAAAAAATTAAGCAAACGTAAGAAAAAACGCATATTTACTACTGCCGCCGTTCTTATATTGATGGCAGTTTCGCTTGTTTTCACTTCTTTTATGGGTATAATCGAGCTTCCATTTGAAATATCAGCTTGGAAGGATGTATTCAAGTTAGTAAATATTGAAACTATTACAGATGTACCCGATTCTGATTTTTCCGTTACATTTTTGGATGTAGGACAGGGCGACTGTTCTCTCATCAAAAGCGGAGGACAGACAATGCTTATTGATAGCGGTGAACCGGAAAACGCTGATAAAATACTTAATTTCCTAAAGGAAAACTCTATAACAAAGCTCGACTACGTGGTGGCAACACATCCCCATTCTGACCATATAGGGGCACTGCCGGAAGTGATTGATAACGTGAAAGTGGAAAACGTTATAATGCCGGAAATTTCAGAAGAAAATGTTCCTACTTCCAAAATTTATGAGGATTTTCTTTTAGCAGTACAGAAATCAGGCGCAAATGTAATTGCGGCTAAGTCAGGAAATAAATATTTTTTGGGAGATGCTAATTTTAAAATTTTAGCTCCTGTGGCCGATGATGACGAGCTTAACAATATGTCCGTTGTACTTAAAATGACATTTGGAAATACTTCTTTCCTTTTCACCGGTGATGCTGAAAAGAAAGTGGAAAACGCTTTATTGGATCTTAACGCAGATCTTTCCGCTGATGTTATCAAAATAGGTCATCACGGAAGCAGTACATCTACAAGTGATAAATTTTTAAAGACAGTTTCTCCTGAAATAGCGGTGATAAGCGTAGGCGAGGATAATCGATACGGTCATCCCAATTATGAAACTATTGAGAGACTTGCAAAGTACAGTATAAAGACATATATGACAAAAGATAACGGAGATATAGTCATTACGTCTGACGGCAATACTCTTTCTGTAACAAGTCAGAAGGAGGAGCGGTAATGGCTGAGTATTTCTCCGTTGACAGAACAGAAAATGATTTGGCAATTTTAATAAGCGAAAGCGGAGAAAGGTTTTATGTTCCGTTTTCTGAATTTGAAACAAAACCCGGAGAGGGTATAATTTTTCGCCATGAGAATAACAGATATATCCGTGACGAAAAGGAAGAACAAATACGTAAAAAACGTATTTATGATTTGCAAAAGCAGCTTTTCAAAAAATAAAATTAATTTATAAAAATTCCTCTTGACAAATTCTGTCAAGAGGAGTAATATTAACCCAACGCTTTATCACATAAAAGCTTTAAAGCGTAAAAAGTTAAAAGCAATAAAGTAAGGGAGTAGATGTGTTATGAAAAGTGAAGTGATTATTTGGCTGACAATTGCGGTATACATAATCGCTATGGTTGCTGTAGCAGTGATTTCAGGCAGAAAAGTAAAAAATCTTGCCGACATAACTGTCGGAGGACGCAGCGCCGGAGCATGGCTTTCAGCTCTTTCCTATGGTACAGCATATTTTTCAGCTGTAATGTTTGTAGGATATGCCGGCGGCACAGGTCTCAATTACGGACTGTGGGGTGTTCTGGCAGGTATAGGCAATGCAGTTTTCGGTTCGTGGCTTGCATGGCGAGTACTTGCAAGAAGAACCCGTGAAGTTTCTGCAAGGCTTAATATTAAATCAATGCCTCAGCTTTTTGAAACACGATACTCCAGTAAATCAATGGCAAGCTTTGCCAGCGTTGTAATTTTCATTTTCCTCATTCCTTACTCAGCATCGGTATATAAAGGACTTGCAAGTGTTGCCGATGTCCTTTTGGGAATAGATGAAACAATTTGTATGATTGTGATTGCCGCTGTGGCGGTTTTACTTCTTGTTTTCGGTGGATATCTTGTTCAGGCGAGAGCCGATTTTGTTCAGGGAATTATAATGATGTTCGGTGTTGCGCTTTTGGTTTTCTTTGTTATAAGATGTGATACCGTAAATGGTATAGAGGGAATTATGGAATATGCCAAAACCTCAAAAGGACTTCCGGAGCTTTCAGGTTCAGCGTGGCTGAGTCTTATTTCAACTGTGCTTATGACCAGCTTCGGCACATGGGGACTTCCTCAGATGGTTCAGAAATATTTTGGTATCAAAGATGACAAGCAGGCGAAAAGAGGTATTGTGATATCTACTTTCTTTGCCCTTCTTGTTGCAGGCGGCGGATACTTTATAGGTTCTCTTTGCCATATGTTCTTTACAGAGAGCACAATGCCTGCTCAGGACTACATTGTCCCCACAATGCTGAAGCTTGCAAACTTACCGACAGTGCTTTTAGGAGTTGTACTTGTTCTTCTTATTTCAGCATCGGTTTCAACTCTTTGTTCAATTACTCTTACAGCAAGCTCTACTTTCTCTGTGGATATTGTAAAAAAGAGTATCAGACCAAATATGAGCGAGAAAAAGACAACTGTGCTCACAAAGTTGGCATGTGTAATTTTTGTAATCATGTCTTTTGTTGTAGCTACAACTGATACGCCTATTCTCGATATGATGAGTTACTCATGGGGCATAATCTCAGGTTCTTTCCTTGCACCATATGTAATCGCTCTTTACTGGAAAAAAGCAAATAAGCAGGGAGCATGGGCAGGAATTATCGGCGGTTTTGTCATTGCCCTTGTACCGGCAGTCTGCAAGCTTGCGGAGCCTTTTGCAGACGTTGCGGCAGTAAAGCAAATTGCCGCTATGGGTCCTGTCTTCGCCTGTGCCGCAATGATTATATCTATTGTACTTGTAATTGGTGTAAGTAAAGTTTATAATAAAATCAGCGCAAGCGAGAATACGAATGAAAAATTTTATACTTTTGCAGTAGAAGCAAAATAAAATATATAATACCGAAAATTACAGCCGGATTTTATTCGGCTGTGATTTTGGCGTATATAAAGGAGAAGCAAAATGTTTTTTCAAAAAGAAATCGAAACAATGAACCGAAAAGAGCTTGAAGCTCTTCAGCTCGAAAGACTCAAATGGACTGTGGACTACTGTTATAAAAATGTCCCGTTCTACACCAAGAAGCTTGATGAGGCAGGAGTGACAGCAGACAAAATCAAATCTTTGTCCGATTTAAAGTACATACCGCCTACAACAAAGACTGATTTGCGTGACAATTATCCATTTGGACTTTTTGCAAAGCCTATGCGTGAGATCGTCAGAATACACGCCTCCTCAGGAACAACAGGCAAACCGACAGTAGTTGGATACACAAAGCATGATTTGGATATCTGGTCTGATTGTGTTGCAAGAATAGCCATGGCTGCGGGAGCTACTGCCGATGATATTGTTCAGATTTCATTTGGATACGGTATGTTCACCGGCGCACTGGGACTTCACTACGGACTTGAAAAGATAGGCGCAACAGTTATTCCCAATTCAAGCGGAAACACTGAGAAAGCGCTTATGTTTATGCGTGACTTTAAAACCACGGCTCTTGTTGCAACACCTTCTTATGCTCTTTATATGGCTGAAACAGCAAAGGAGCTTCCTTTCCCAATGAGTGACTATCATCTTAGACTGGGACTGCTTGGCTCTGAGGGATGTACTCCTGAAATGCGAAATGAAATAGAAAAGGCATGGGGACTTTTCTCTACCGACAACTACGGTATGAGTGAGCTGATGGGTCCCGGCGTTTCCGGTGAATGTGAGGAACGTGACGGACTTCACTTCTGTGAGGACTACTTCCTTCCTGAAATTGTAAATCCCGATACCCTTGAGCCTCTCGGTGAAGGAGAGGATGGAGAGCTTCTTGTCACTACTCTTACAAAAGAGGGCATTCCGCTTCTCAGATACAGAACCAAGGATATTACAAGACTTAATTATCAGCCCTGTAAATGTGGAAGAACAAGCGTCCGTATGGATAAGGTTAAGGGCAGAAGTGACGATATGCTTAAAATTCGTGGTGTCAACGTATTCCCGTCACAGATTGAAAGTGTATTGGTTGGTACTGAGAAAATCGGACCTCACTATCAGCTTGTTGTACGCCGTGAAGGTTTTGCAGATACACTCGAAGTTAAGGTTGAGCTTATTGACGGAAGCGTACTTGATAAGTATCAGGAAATCGAAAAGCTTCACAATCTTATTAAGCATAATTTACAGACAGTTCTTGGTATTCAGTGCAAAGTAAGTCTCGTTGAACCTAAAAGTCTTGAAAGATTTGTAGGAAAAGCTAACAGAATCCTTGATTTACGAGGCGAAAAGAAATAAAATATACTTTGTTGGATTTTTTTCGGAAAAAGCCGCACAGTTCCGAAA
Organism: uncultured Oscillospiraceae bacterium; assembly: GCA_900540535.1. Lineage (GTDB taxonomy): Bacteria > Bacillota > Clostridia > Oscillospirales > Acutalibacteraceae > UMGS263. Next base: position 15,070 of record UQGM01000007.1, read on the forward strand.
AATAAAATCGTGCGGAGAAATGGTGGATATGTAATGAAAAAACTGATGTTGGGCAATGAAGCTGTTGCCCGTGGACTTTATGAAGGCGGATGCCGTTTGGTTTCCAGCTATCCCGGAACACCCAGTACCGAGATAACTGAGTTTGCCGCTAAGTATGATGATATTTACTGTGAGTGGGCTCCCAATGAAAAAGTTGCAGCAGAGGTTGCCTGCGGAGCTTCAATTGCAGGTGCAAGATCCTTCTGCGGCATGAAGCACGTTGGACTTAATGTGGCCGCTGATCCTTTATATACTGCTTCATACACAGGTGTTAACGGTGGATTTATGCTTGCTGTTGCAGATGACCCCGGAATGCATTCTTCTCAGAATGAGCAGGATTCCCGTCATCACGCTATGGCTTCAAAGACTCTTATGCTTGAGCCTTCCGATTCTCAGGAATGCCTTGATTATACAAAGCTCGCTTATGAGCTTTCAGAAAAGTTTGATACTCCTGTTATTCTCAGACTTACAACCCGTGTTTCACATTCAAGAAGTCTTGTTGAAACAGGTGAGAGAAGCGGAGACGAGCTTAAAGAGTATGTTAAGGATCCTCAGAAATATGTTATGATGCCTGCTATGGCAAAGAAAAGACATGTTGTTGTAGAGGACAGAATTAAAGCTCTCACACAGTGGGCCGAAACCTGTGAGATAAATAAAACAGAGTATTACAGCACTAAGATTGGTGTTATCACTGCTGGTATTTCTTATCAGTATGCAAAGGAAGCACTCGGAGAAAACGCTTCATATCTTAAGCTCGGATGTGTATATCCTCTTCCTGTTGAGCTTATCAAAGAGTTTGCTTCAAAATGTGATAAGGTATATGTTGTTGAAGAACTTGATGATATTATAGAAACACATTGCAAAAAGCACAGAGTAAATGTTATCGGTAAAGATGTGTTCCCGCTTTGCGGCGAATTTTCTCAGAGTATTGTCAAAAAGGCAATTCTTGGTGAAGAAAACGAGTTCTGTGAGGTTACAGATAAAGAAATTCCCGGACGTCCTCCTGTGCTTTGCGCCGGATGTCCTCACCGTGGCCTTTACTATGCACTTAAAAAGGTCAATGTTACAGTAAGCGGCGATATCGGATGCTATACTCTCGGTTCCCTTGCTCCTCTCGGTATGATGGATACCTGTATCTGCATGGGCGCTTCTGTTTCTGCGCTCCATGGTCATAATAAGGTTCGTGAAGATTCCGCCAAAAAGTCAGTTGCAGTTATTGGTGATTCAACCTTTATCCATTCCGGTATCACAGGTCTTATAGATATTGCTTATAATATGGGCAATTCAACTGTAATTGTACTTGATAACAGCATTACAGGTATGACAGGTCATCAGCAGAACCCCACAACAGGTTATACAATCAAAGGTGATCCCACAAGTGCAGTTAGCCTTGAAGCTCTTTGCAAGGCTGTCGGAATTAACCGTGTAAGAGTTGTAGATCCTTATAACCTTAAAGAGTGTGAGGATGCTGTAAGAGAAGAAATCGCTGTTGATGAACCCTCAGTTATCATTTCACGCAGACCTTGTGCACTTCTTAAATATGTTAAGCACAATCCGCCTCTTAAAGTCGATGCAGACAAGTGCAGAGGCTGCAAAATGTGCATGAAGATAGGATGTCCCGCAATAAGCATGAAGAACGGCAAAGCAGTTATCGACTTTACACAGTGTGTAGGCTGCAATGTATGTACTCAGCTTTGCAAATTTGACGCAATTACAGGTAAGGAGGCTGAATAATATGAGCGTAAGAAGCATAATGATTGTTGGTGTCGGAGGACAGGGTACTCTCCTTACAAGCCGTCTTTTAGGAAACGCTCTCCTTGCCGGAGGATACGATGTTAAGGTTTCTGAGGTTCACGGAATGAGCCAGCGTGGCGGTTCTGTTGTAACCTATGTTAAATATGGTGATAAGGTTAATTCTCCCATTGTTGAAAAAGGTGAAGCAGACCTTATACTTGCTTTTGAACAGCTTGAAGCTGCAAGATGGCTTCCTTATCTTAAAAAGGGCGGAAAGATTATTGTAAACACACAGAAAATGGATCCTATGCCTGTTGTTACAGGTATGACTACATATCCCGAAAACATTCTTGATTCAGTTAAAGCTTTAGGTGCTGATATTACAGCTGTTGATGCTTTGAGTATGGCAGTTGAGGCAGGTTCTCCGAAAGCTGTCAACGTTGTTCTTGTAGGAGTTATGGCAAAGCATGTTGATTTTCCTGTTTCAGTCTGGCATAATGCTATTAAGGAAACAGTTCCTGAAAAGTTCCTTGATCTTAACATGAAAGCATTTGAGCTTGGCTACAACTCATAAACTAAAGGGGTAATTAATCTATGGCAAAATATTTTAACGAAGAAATCGAAACCGCCTCACGAGAATATCTTCATGCAGTTCAGTCTGCAAGACTTATTAAAATGGTACATAACTGCTATAACAATGTTCCGTTTTATAAGAAAAAATTCGACGAAATCGGATTGCTTCCCGGAGATATTAAAAGTATAGATGACATCACAAAACTTCCTTTTACTATAAAGCAGGATTTGCGTGATAACTATCCTTTCGGACTTTTTGCAGTAACTAAGGACAAGCTTGTAAGAATTCACGCTTCCTCAGGAACAACAGGAAAGCAGACAGTTGTTGGTTATACTGAAAATGATATTCAGATTTGGGCCGAGTGCGCAGCAAGAGCTCTTACCGCAGCAGGCGCCGAGAAGCATGACTCTGTTCATGTTTCTTACGGCTATGGTCTTTTCACCGGCGGTCTCGGACTTCATTACGGCGCAGAAAAGCTTGGAGCTACCGCTATTCCTGTTTCATCAGGCAATACAAAGAGACAGATTCAGATTTTACAGGATTTTGAATCTGATTTCCTTTGCTGTACTCCGTCATATGCAATGTACATTGGTGAAACAATAAAGGAAATGGGCATTGATCCCACTACATTAAAGCTCAGAGGCGGAATTTTCGGAGCTGAAGCATGGTCTGAAAATATGCGCCGTGAAATTGAAAAATCTCTTGCCATTAAAGCATATGATATTTACGGACTTTCAGAGATTGCAGGCCCCGGTGTCGCTTATGAGTGCAGTGAGCAGTCCGGTATGCATATCTGCGAGGATTACTTCTATCCTGAGGTGCTCAATCCTGAAACTCTTGAGCCTGTTCCGGACGGCACATATGGCGAACTTGTATTTACATGTATCGGTAAAGAAGCACTTCCTCTTGTAAGATATCGTACACGTGACATCTGTGCTATTACCCATGAAAAATGTTCATGCGGAAGAACTCTCGTAAAGATGACCAAGCCTCACGGAAGAAGTGACGATATGCTTATTATCCGTGGAGTTAATGTCTTCCCGTCACAGGTTGAGCATGTTATTCTTTCTCTTGGCATGGAGCCTAATTATCAGATCGTTGTAAGCAGAGAAAATAACCGTGATGTTATGGAAGTAAAAATTGAGATGTCCAACGAGATGTTCTCTGACTCCGTTAAGGATATTGAAAATACTGAGCGTAAAATCATGGATGCTATGCACACAACCCTTGGAATTACGGCAGTTGTACGCCTTGTTGAGCCCCATTCTCTTCCACGTTCAGAGGGCAAGGCAGTGCGTGTAATTGATAAAAGAGTTTACTGATAAAGGGAGGAACAGATTATGTCAATTAAACAGATTTCAATTTTCGTTGAAAACAAACCCGGACGCCTTGCGGAGATCACCTCATTGCTTGCGGATAACGAAATTGATATTCGTGCGCTTTCAATTGCTGATACCACAGATTACGGTATTCTTCGCCTCATTGTAAGCGATCCTGAAAAGGCTGAGAAAATTCTTAAGGATGACGGACTTACTGTTTCAATTACAAAGGTTCTGGGAATAGGCATACCTGATGTTCCCGGCGGATTTTCAAAGGCAATCAACACTCTTTCAAAAGAGGGTATAAGCGTTGAATATGCATATGCTTTCATTACTCCTGAGGTTGGTACGGCATATGTTATTATCCGTGTTCCTGATAATGAAAAAGCAATTGAAATCCTTACAAAAGCCAATATAAAAATTTTTGAGCAGTCTGAAATTTTCTGATTGAATTTCAAAAAGGTGCAGTTATAATTAATTGCACCTTTTCTTTTACTATCATTTTACGGAGGACGTTATGTCTGCTTTTATTGAGAAAAACGAGAATGAAATTAAAATAGGTAATGAGTTTATATCAAGAACTTTTATCTTGAAAAATAAAAAAATAAATACTGAAAGTATTGTAAACCGCCGAACTGATAAAGAAACAGTATTTATTCCCGCCGAGGGATCGAGTAATTTTGCTGTATCCATCATTTGCGGATTTTTAAGCAAAGTTGTTATAAAAAGCGCAGATCTGTTTGTAGAAGCCGTTAATGAAAAAGACTGTGATAATGGCAAAATACTTGAAATTTCTTATAAGCCTTATTCTGTAAAAGGCGTGGATTTGTCTTTCAGAGAGGTTTATAAGGTTTTTGATAATAAACACTATATTTACAAAAACATCTACATGAAAGCTTCAGGAAAGAATGTTTCAAAAATAAAACTTGATTTTATTGACGGTGAACATTTTGTGCTTGATAAAAGTGTGGAGCAGAGCTGGTCAAGACCTGATATGTCCAAAGCCCATATTTCAGGATTTCTTGTAGCTCTCGGTCAGCCTGTTTACATCAACGGTATGTTCTTCGGAAATGAATTTCCTGAGTGCTATAACAATATTGAAAATAATACGGCTTTTATCAGATACTACTCAGGTAAAAGTCTTTCGGATCTGAAGCTCAATGAAAACGGAGAATTTGCTCTTTGGCGAAACGTATTCGGCAGTGCAAGAAGTCTCGATTTAGAGGTTATAAAATCCGATTTCTTTGATTACATCAGAGATATATCTTTGCCATTTAAATTCAGAGTTCAGTATAATTCATGGTATGACCATATGATGGATATTAACTCTGAAAATATATTTGATTCCTTTTTTGAAATTGAAAAAGGCCTTAGTCAGCACGGCGTTCCTCCAGTGGATTCCTATGTTGTTGATGACGGTTGGAATGATTATACAGGAGCTTTCTGGAAATTCAATGATAAATTTCCAAATGAACTTTATGAGGCATCGAAGACAGCTAAAAAGCTTTCCTCAGATTTCGGTCTGTGGTTGGGACCCAGAGGCGGATACATCTATGAGCGTTCATTTGGTAAAAATATGGAAAAAGCCGGTACCGGTGGATATAATAAGCAGTCAAGAGATGTATGTATATCACACAGCGGTTATGTAAAGAGTGTAACTGATCTCTTCATATACTATATGAACAGATTTGATATCAATTACTGGAAACTTGACGGTTTTGCATATAAGCCTTGTAAAAGTAAAAAACACGGTCATATTACCGGAGGACCTCATGGAATGTATTTTACAACTGAGGTTTGGGAGCGTTGGATAGAAATATTCGAGAAGATGCTTTCTTTCAGAGCTTCTCAGGGAAAAGAGCTGTGGCTCAATCTTACAAGTTATGCCAATCCCAGTCCATGGTTTTTGCAGTGGGGAAAGAGCATGTGGCTGCAAAACAGCAGTGACCACTGGTTTATTTCAAGGAGCAAGAGTGGTGAACAGCTTAAGGGAAGTAAGGCAGATGAAATGCTTTCCTACCGTGATGACCGTTATTTTGATTTCTGCAATAAAAGACAGTTCCAGTTTCCTCTTTCAAATCTTTATAATCATGACCCTGTTTACGGCAATACAGTTAAAATCAAAATGACAACGGAAGAATACAGAAAGTTCATGTTTGTTCTTGCGGCACGTGGCACAGCTTTCTGGGAACTTTATTACAGCTTTAATCTCTTTGATGACGATATGTGGGATATAAATGCCTTTGTACTCGGTTGGGCAAAGAAGAATTTTGAAGTTTTAAGAAACGCAAAGCTTATTGGTAACACACCGGCTGAGGGTAAGGTTTACGGATATTCTGCATGGAATGGTGATCACGGATTTATAACATTACGAAATCCGGCTAATAAAACACAGAATTTTAAAGTAACTCTTGACAGAATAATAGGTGTAAAAGAGGGAATGGCAGATTTAGTTAAGTGCCAGCTTATTCCTTATGCTGTGCCTGAAAATACTGTTGCTTATTCTTATGGAGATGAGCTTGAAGCAGAACTTAAAGCTCATGAGGTTTTGGTTTTTGAATTTGTTAAAGCCAATAAGACTGATACAGCAAAAATTCTTTTTGCCAAAGCGAAGGACAATAAAACCGTTGAGGTGCACTTTGACAGAATAGTTCACTGTTCAAAGGATAATTTCAAAATCAACGGTAAAATTCCCGGCGAATGTAAAATTAAGGCTGATTATTCGTCTGTCGTTCTTACCGCTGACAATGATTTTGTATCCGGTGATAAACTCATAATAGAAGTCAAAGATGTACTTGATTGTGTGGGCTACGCTTTCAGCGCAACGTTTGAAACGGTATATTTTGATAACTGCGTAATTTACAGCAGCAAAGAATCAAAAGCAGTGGATTATACGTCATATTCAGATTTTACCGTTGAAGCCGAGCTTAAAAATGCAGATAAAAAATCTTTTGTTATTGCTCAATGTGACGGCGGATTCAGTCTTTCTGTCAACGATTCAGGAAACGTAGAATTTGCAGTAGGAAACACGAAGGCTGTTTCTGAGGACAGCATATTCGAAAGTGAACACGTTAAAATTTATGCTGTAAGAGAACGCAATTTTATGCTGAAAATTTATTTTAACGGTAAACTTCATGGCTCCGCTTATGATGAAGCTGCTATCGGAAAGGGCGTTATCATGAATAATATTTCATTTTCTGACAATGCAGATAATGTTACTGTAAAGGATTATTCAGTAAATTTTCACGATGCTATGAAATAAATGTTTTTCTGATAATTTAAAATAGTCATAGGCAAAGAATTAATATTTAACTTTTTTCTCTTTACAGCAGAGGGTTTATGAAGTAAAATATTGTTAAAGTTAACAAGTTGGAGGTTATTAAAATGCAGCCTGTTTATAAACGCATTTTATTGAAATTAAGCGGCGAAGTTCTTGCCGGTAAAAACGGTCATGGTTTAGATTTTGATACAGTACTTTCAATTTGCGAGGCAGTCAAAGAATGCAGCAATATGGGCGTTGAAATCGGTCTTGTTGTCGGCGGCGGCAACTTCTGGCGTGGACGTTCAAGCGGAGATATGGACCGCACAAGAGCAGACCATATGGGTATGCTTGCAACTGTAATGAATTCACTTGCTCTTGCTGATGCTCTTGAGCAGCTTGATGTTCCCGTAAGAGTACAGACTGCAATTTCCATGCAGCAGATTGCAGAACCTTATATTCGTAACCGTGCAATTAGACACCTTGAAAAGGGAAGAGTGGTAGTTTTCGGCTGCGGAACCGGTAACCCGTTCTTCACAACAGATACTGCTGCTGCTTTAAGAGCTGCTGAAATTGATGCAGATGTCATTTTCAAGGCAACAAATGTTGACGGCGTATTTGATAAGGATCCCAATAAATTTGACGATGCAGTAAAGTATGACAGACTTTCATACCTTGATATTCTTAACAAGGATCTTCATGTTATGGACAGCACAGCTGCATCTCTCTGCAAGGATAACAACCTGCCGATTTTAGTATTTAATCTTTCAAACCCAATGAATATTGTAGCTGCTGTTAAGGGCGAAAACGTAGGTACTCTTGTAACAGCAGAGGAGGAGTAATATATGGAAACTATTTTTGCTTTAGCTAAAGAAAAAATGACTAAAACAGTCAATGCACTTATACATGAGTATGGCACAATCCGTGCAGGACGTGCCAATGCAAGTGTTCTTGATAAAGTTCATGTTGATTATTACGGTGTACCCACACCTGTTAATCAGATGGCTGCTATTTCTGTTTCTGAGGCAAGAATACTTACCATTCAGCCCTGGGATGTATCAACACTCAGCGCTATTGAGAAAGCTATTCAGCAGTCTGAGGTAGGCATCAATCCCCAGAATGATGGTAAGGTTATCCGTCTTGTTTTCCCGCCTCTCACAGAGGATAAGCGTAAGGAAATTGCAAAGGATATCAGCAAAAAAGCTGAGGAATCAAAGGTTGCAATCCGCAGTATTCGCCGTGACTGTATTGAAAAGCTCAAGGCTATGAAGAAGGCTTCTGAGATCACTGAGGACGACCTTAAAGACGGCGAAAATGAGCTTCAGAAAATTACAGATAAATTTATCAAGGAAATAGATGATGTCGCTGCTAAAAAGCAGAAAGAGGTTATGGAAATATAACGATTATGCCCCTCGAAGAGAGGGGCTTTTCGCTATTTTATCCTTTTGAATTTTTCTTGATTTTGAGGTATTGTTTATGGATATGAGTAAAATAGATAAAAATCATATGCCAAGGCATATCGGCGTCATTATGGACGGCAACGGCCGCTGGGCAAAGCAGCGTGGACTGAAAAGATTTGAAGGTCACCGAGAGGGTGCAAAGGTTTTCAGAAAAATTTCTGAATATGCAGCTGATATCGGCATAGAGTATATGACTTTTTATGCTTTTTCAACTGAAAACTGGAAGCGTCCTCCAGAAGAAGTATCTGCTATAATGGATTTATTCCGTGAGTATCTCGGTGAAGCGGAAGAGTCTCCAGAATCCAGTAAAGGAATGAAACTTAGATTTATCGGTGAACGAGATGCTTTGCCGCCGGATATCAGAACATTAATGCAAATGGCGGAATCGAGTACCGAAACCGGAAAAAGAACCGTAATTAATCTTGCAATAAATTACGGAGGAAGACTCGAAATTGTCGACGGAGTAAAAGGCATAGCTGAGAAAATCAAAAGCGGCGAACTTGATCCCAAGGACATAACGGAGCAGATGATTTCCGACAGTCTTTATACTGCCGGTCAGCCTGATCCGGATCTCATAATCCGTCCTAGCGGAGAATACAGACTTTCAAACTTCCTTATTTGGCAGGCGGCGTATTCCGAATTTTGGTTTTCCAATGTTCTCTGGCCTGACTTTACTACTGACGACCTTGATAAAGCTATAATGGCTTTTGCGGATAGAAACCGCAGGTTCGGCGGAGTTTGATTTTAAACTTTTAAATTTACAGAAAGGTAAAGCAATACCAAGGTATTGTTAAGCTTCAAAAAATGAAACAAAGAGTATTATCAGGCGTTGTAATCGCCGTTGTCGCAATCAGTGTTCTGCTTCTAATGAATACTGTTGTTTTCCCGATTGTATGGACTGTTCTTGCCGTTATGGCAGTATATGAAATAGAAAAAGTAACACAGATTAAAAATAAAGCTCTTGTAGTTTTGAGTCTTGCTTTTTCGGCTCTTTTCTGTCTGAATGAATGCTTTAGATTTGTGGACGTTCCGTATTCTGCTATTCTGGCGATTTATGTACTTATTATGCTGACAATTATGCTGATCGGATACGATATAACTAAGTTTGAACATGTTGCAGTTGCTTTTTTTGCATCAGTAGCAGTTCCCTTTGCATTTTCAATTTTCGTTTACCTCAGAGATATAAATGTACACAGTGACGGTAAATTCAGCAAGACTGAGGGCGTTTATTTAATTCTTCTTGTGCTTGTATGCTCATGGCTTACCGATGTATTTGCGTATTTTACCGGAAGAGCTTTCGGAAAACATAAACTCTGCCCTAAAATCAGCCCCAAAAAGACTGTTGAGGGAGCTATCGGCGGTATAATTATTCCTGCAGTTATAAATATAATCGTACTTGCAGTTTTTGAAAAGTTCTTCTTTGATGGAACTGTAATTCCTTACTGGGCAATGCTCATAATTTCTCCCGTGCTTTCTGTTGCAAGTATGCTTGGAGATCTTTCAGCATCAACTATTAAACGTAATTTCGGAGTTAAGGATTTCAGTAACCTTATCCCCGGTCACGGAGGAATAATGGACAGATTTGACAGCTGTCTTTTTGTTCTTCCTGCAATTTATGCTATTGTAAATCTGTTTTGAGATTATACAAAGAAACTTTGGTGAATAATAATGAGTAAGATTGTTTCAATTTTAGGTTCAACAGGCTCTATAGGTACTCAGGCACTGGATGTTATAAAAAAAGCCGGTTTCAGCGTAAGCGCATTGACGGCTAATTCCAGCGTAGATGTTCTTGAAAAGCAAATAAGAGAATTCAAGCCTAAATTGGCAGCAGTATGCGATGAAAAAGCTGCAGCTGATTTAAAAGAAAGAGTTTCAGACACTTTTACTAAGGTGCTTTCCGGTGAAGAGGGTGTGTGCGAATGTGCCGCCTGCAAGGAAAGCGATATAGTTTTAAATTCAGTAGTTGGTATGGCAGGACTTAAACCTACCTTAACAGCCATTGAAGCAGGTAAGGACATTGCTCTTGCCAATAAGGAAACTCTTGTTGCCGGCGGACGAATCGTAATTGACAGTGCCAAAAGAAAGAATGTAAAAATATATCCTGTTGACAGTGAACATTCAGCCATTTTCCAGTGTCTTCAGGGAGTTTCAGACAAGAAATGGATAAAAAAACTTATTCTTACAGCTTCCGGCGGACCATTTTTCGGTAAGAAAAAAGAGGATCTCCGAAATGTAACTGTAGAGCAGGCTCTTAATCATCCTAACTGGAGCATGGGAGCAAAAATTACCATTGACTCTGCTACAATGATGAACAAAGGACTTGAACTAATTGAAGCAGTATGGCTTTTCGGCGTAGAGCCAAAGAATGTGGATATTGTAGTTCACAGAGAAAGTATTGTTCATTCCCTTGTAGAAATGAGTGATAATTCGGTTTTGGCTCAGCTGGGACTGCCGGATATGAGAATACCTATTCAGTACGCTCTCATGTATCCTGAAAGAGTGGAGTCACCGGTTAATGAACTTTCTTTAAGTGATGTAGGCACTCTTACCTTTGCTAAACCCGATTACGATACTTTCGAGTGCATTAACATCTGCCGCAATGCAATTGAAAAAGGCGGTCTTTATCCTGCTGTGGCAAATTCTGCAAATGAAGAAGCCAACAGACTTTTCCGTGAGGGAAAGATTAAATTTCTTGATATAGCACAGCTTGTAGGTGAGGCTTCCGAGCAGGTTGGAAAAGCAGGGGATTATACATTTGAGGATGTCCTCATAACTGATAGAGCTGCACGAGAATTTGTTTTAAATCATATTCCTATGAGGTGATTTTTATTTTAAATCTGTTATCTGTTTCAACAGTTTGGAGTAAGGCGTGGCCGATACTTCTTGCAATTTTGTTTTTCGGATTTGTCATTACAATACATGAGTTTGGACACTTTATTGTTGCAAAACTTTCAGGTGTTAAAGTCAATGAGTTTGCAATAGGTATGGGTCCGGCTTTCCTTAAGTTTAAAAAAGGTGAAACTCAGTATGCTCTCAGAATTCTGCCCATAGGCGGTTATGTGAGCATGGAGGGCGAGGACGAAAACAGCGAGGATGAGCGTGCTTTTAACAAAAAGCCCGTTCATAAAAAAATTGCAGTTGTTGCGGCAGGTGCCGTTATGAACCTTATTTTAGGTCTTGTTCTTGTTTGTGTAATGATTTCTCAGCAGAATCTTGTAGGTACAACTACTGTCGCTGCTTTTGCTGAAAATGCTACAAGCACTCAGTACGGTTTACAGCCTGGAGATAAAATCCTCCGTATAAACGGCACAAGGGTTTTATCCAGCATTGATGTAAGCTTTCTTATGAGCCGTGACGATGACGGTGTTATCGATTTTACTGTGGAGAGAAACGGCGAGAAAGTAGAACTTGAAAAAGTTAAATTCCAGACAAAACAGGTTGACGGAGTAAATTATATAACATACGATTTTTCTATTTACGGTTTACAGAAGACACCTTGGAATGTTTTCAAAGCAGCCTGTTTACAGACTGTTTCAATCGCAAGGCTCGTATGGCTTTCGCTGTTTGACTTAATTACAGGACGCTTCGGGCTCAGTCAACTTGCGGGACCTGTGGGAACAGTAAGCGTTATAGCTGAGGTAGCTACAACAGGCATAGAAAACCTTATAAGTATTTTTGCATTTATTACTATAAATATCGGTGTATTTAATCTTCTTCCTCTTCCTGCTCTTGACGGCGGAAGACTGTTTTTCCTCATAGTTGAGGCTATACGCAGAAAGCCTGTCAATCCGAAATATGAGGGATATGTTCATGCGGCAGGTATGGTGCTGCTTCTGATGCTTATGGTTGTGGTAACATTTAACGATATTCTCAATTTGGTAAAAGGGTGAGAAATTTGGAACGCAGAAATAGCAGAAAAGTTAAAATCGGAAATCTTTATATCGGAGGCTCGGAGCACATTGCGGTTCAGTCAATGCTTAATGTGCCTGCTCATGACGTTGAGGGTAACGTCATGCAGGCTGTAGCTCTCGAAAAAGCCGGATGTGAAATAATAAGGGTATCTGTACCCGATAAAGAAGCAGTAAAGACTGTTGAAGCTTTGAAAGCCGCTGTAAAAGCTCCTATTGTAGCCGATATTCATTTTGATTATAAGCTTGCTCTTGACAGTCTTGCGGCAGGTGTAGATAAAATCAGGCTTAATCCCGGCAATATCGGTTCCGATGATAGAGTAAAAGTGGTAGCTGATGAGTGTGCCCGTAAAGGCGTCCCAATCAGAATAGGTGTCAACTCAGGCTCTCTCGAAAAGGAGATACTTGCGAAATACGGTTCTCCTACACCTGAGGCGATGTGCGAAAGCGCTATGTATCATGTAAAGCTTCTTGAAAAATTCGATTTTGACAATATCGTAATTTCCATTAAGTCATCTGATGTTCAGAAAATGTATGAGGCATATGAGCTTCTTGCGGAAAAATGTGACTATCCTCTTCATTTAGGCGTAACCGAGGCGGGAACTCAGCGCATGGGTCTTATTAAATCTGCAATCGGAATAGGCGGACTGCTTTTAAGAGGCATAGGCGATACAATAAGAGTTTCATTAACTGCTGATCCTGTGAACGAGGTTTATGCAGGATTCGATATACTTAAAGCTGCGGGACTTCTTACCGGTACTCCCACACTGGTATCATGTCCTACCTGCGGCAGAACAAAGATTGACCTTATTTCAATTGCTTCAGAGGTTGAAGAGCATTTGAGAAACATCAAAAAGGACATAAAGGTTGCTGTTATGGGCTGTGCAGTCAACGGCCCGGGAGAGGCAAGAGAAGCAGATATAGGAATTGCAGGCGGAGACGGCTGCGGACTTATTTTCAAAAAAGGCGAAATTATAAGGAAGGTTCCGGAAGAGAATATTGTCTCGGAACTGCTTTCTGAAATAGAGAAAATGTAGGTATTACGATGAGTTGCGATTTTTTTCAGATATTCGGTGATTATATAAACAGTCAGGAAAACAGACAGTTGCTTGCTGCAAGCAGGCTACTGTCTGTTGAATTGTGCAAAGATAAAAACAGAATAAGTGCGTCAGTACAGTTTTTTAATCTGGTTCAAAGTGAGCTGCTTGAAAAAATTTCCAGGGAAATAGCATTCAATTTAGGGTTAGGCGAGTGTGTAATAACTCCTGCTTTCCCACCTGAAAGCTTTTCTCAGGAGTATTATCCTTCTTTAGTATTTGAGCTTAAGCGCAATATTGCTGCGGCAAACGGATTTTTCTCAGATTCTTCATGTACACTTTCTGAAGGTGTAATGAAAATATCACTTACCCACGGAGGAAAAGATATTCTCCTTTCTACGGGCTGTGATAAGTACATAGAAAAGACTGTACATGACAGATTTGGTATTAAGATAAAAGTCGAGTTCTGCGGAGAAACCGACGTTTCCTTTGATGATCCTATTTTTACCAATATGCAGCGTGAGGCAGAAAAAGAGAAAGCTGAGATAAAAGCAAAAGAAGTGGCAGTAGCTCAGGCAGAAAAGAAACCATGTGAGCACCAGATAGTAGATGGTATACCTCTTTATTTTGAAACTGCACAGGTTGTATATGGAAAACCCATTAAGGATAAACCCATTTCAATAAAACAGATTACCCCGGATATAGGTACAGCCTGTGTATGGGGAGATGTTTTCAGTTACGAAATCAGAGATACCCGTGACGGCAAAAGCCATATTATTTCCTTTAATATCACTGACAATACAAGCTCATATACAGTAAAGATTTTTGATAAAAAAGATGCTCTTACTGTTTTCAAAAAGTATTTCACTAATGGTATAACAGTACTTGTTAAAGGCTCAGTTACATATGATAACTATTCTAAGGAATATGTTATCCGCCCATACGGTATCAGTAAAATTGATAAAATTCCTGTAACAGATGACGCTCCAGTAAAGAGAGTAGAACTGCATCTTCATACAAATATGTCCTCTATGGACGGTATTACCGATGCGGGAACTCTTGTTAAACGTGCAATTAAATGGGGACATAAAGCTATTGCAATAACTGACCATGGTGTTGCACAGGCTTTCCCTGATGCTATGAACGCAGCGGCATCAGGTGATATTAAAATTATTTACGGTGTTGAAGCTTATTTTGTAAATGATATGATACCTATTGTCAACGGTTCTCAGAAAGCTGAGGTTGACGGTGAATTTGTAGTTTTCGACCTTGAAACTACGGGCTTCAGCGCTAAAAATGAACGTATAACGGAAATAGGCGCTGTAAGGGTCTCAGGCGGAGCGATAAAGGAAAGCTTTAATACCTTTGTAAATCCCGAAAAGCCTATACCTGAAAAAATAGTGGAGCTTACAGGTATAACCGACGATATGGTCAAAGATGCTCCCAGTCAGGAAGAAGCAGTAAGAGCCTTCCTTGACTTCTGCGGCGAAAATACAATTCTTGTGGCTCATAATGCACAGTTTGATATAAGTTTCATCAGAGCCGCCTGCGAAAGATATGATATACCTTATAACCATACATTTATTGACACAGTTCCACTTTGCAGAACTATGCTTCCGGGACTTAAAAATTATAAGCTCGATACAGTTTCAAAGCACTTGAAGCTTGATGACTTCAATCACCACAGAGCCTGTGATGATGCAAAAATCCTTGCAGATATAATGCTTGTACTTTTTAAGGACTTAAAGGAAGAAAGAAACATAACTTCTGTCCAGAAGATAAATACAGGTCTTGCCGGAGGAGATACCTCAAAGCTTAAGCCTTATCATCAGATTATATTGGTTAAAAATCTTGTAGGACTTAAAAATTTATATAAGCTTATCTCAATGGCGCATCTTAATTATTATTTCAGAGTTCCGAGAATACCTAAAAGCGAGCTTATAAAGCATCGTGAAGGACTTATTATCGGAAGCGCCTGTGAAGCCGGTGAGCTTTACAGAGCTATTGTCGACGGCAGACCAGCAGATGAAATAAAGAAAATTGCGGAATTTTACGATTATCTTGAAATTCAGCCTAATGGAAATAATGAATTCATGCTCAGAAACGGAACTGTAAAGAGCATTGAGGAACTTGAAGACATCAACCGTCAGATTGTAAAACTTGGTGATGAACTTGGTAAGCCGGTTGTCGCAACAGGTGACGTCCATTTCATAGATCCTCAGGACGCAATTTTCAGAAGCGTATTAATGGCGGCAAAAGGCTTTACGGATTCCGATAATCAGGCGCCGCTGTATTTCAGAACAACCGACGATATGCTTAAAGAGTTCGAGTACTTAGGTAAAGATAAAGCATATGAGGTTGTTGTTGAGAACACAAATAAAATAGCTGAAATGACAGAGGTTATAAGACCTATCCCTGAGGGTACATTCCAGCCGAGCATTGAAGGAGCTGATGATGAGCTCAGATCTATTTGCTGGCAGCACGCTAAAGATATGTATGGCGACCCTGTTCCCGAGTATGTTGCTACAAGACTTGAAAGAGAGCTTGAATCTATTATCAAACACGGATTCGGTGTTCTTTACATAATCGCTCAGAAGCTTGTTAAAAACTCTGAGGATCACGGCTATCACGTCGGCTCCCGTGGTTCAGTTGGTTCATCTTTCGTTGCAACTATGGCGGGAATATCAGAGGTTAACCCCCTTTCACCTCACTATGTATGTCCGAAATGTAAGTACAGTCACTTTATCACAGACGGCAGCTATGGTTCAGGCTATGACCTTCCTCCCAAAGATTGTCCTAACTGCGGTACACCTATGCACCGTGACGGACATGAAATACCATTTGAAACATTCCTTGGATTTAACGGAGATAAGGCTCCTGATATCGACCTCAACTTCTCCGGTGAGTATCAGTCTATGGCTCACAGATATACAGAAGAGCTTTTCGGACCGACACACGTTTTCAAGGCCGGTACAATCGCTACCGTTGCTGATAAAACTGCATACGGATATGTTAAAAAGTACCTTGAAGAGCGTTCGATGGTAGTTAACAGAGCTGAGGAAGAACGTCTTACAAGAGGCTGTACAGGTGTTAAGCGAACAACAGGACAGCACCCGGGAGGAATGGTTGTTGTTCCCAATGCCTATGAAGTATATGATTTCACACCTGTTCAGCACCCTGCCGACGATGCCGATAAGGGCACTGTTACAACACATTTCGACTTTCATTCACTCCACGATACTATCCTTAAGCTTGACGAGCTTGGACACGATGTGCCCACACTTTATAAGCACCTCGAGGATATGACAGGAATCTCTGTAATGGATATCGACATATGCGATCCGAAGATATATGAACTGTGTACAAGTCCTGAGCCTTTAGGGGTTACGGAAGAGGATATCGACTGGAAAACAGGTACTCTTTCAATTCCTGAAATGGGTACTAACTTTGTCTGTCAGATGCTTATTGACGCACAGCCAAAGACCTTTTCTGACCTTTTGCAGATTTCGGGTCTTTCCCACGGCACGGACGTTTGGCTTGGCAACGCTCAGGATCTCATTAAAGACGGAACCTGTACGATTTCCGAGGTTATCGGAACACGTGACAGTATCATGACCTATCTTATGCATAAGGGTCTTGAACCGGGCATGGCGTTCAAGATAATGGAAATTGTCCGTAAGGGAAAAGCTACAAAGCTTCTTACAGAGGAGCACATCAACGCCATGAAAGCCCATGATGTACCACAGTGGTATCTCGATTCCTGTATGAAGATTAAATACATGTTCCCTAAAGCTCACGCAGCCGCATACGTCAGTGCGGCACTGAGACTTGGCTGGTTCAAAATTTACAAACCCCTTGAATACTATTCGGCATTCTTTACTGTACGAGGCGAAGACTTTGACGCTGTAACTGCTGTTAAAGGTCATGCAGCGGTTAAAAGCAAAATGCTTGAAATAAAGCAAAAGGGTAAGGAAGCTTCTAAAAAGGAGCAGGATCAGTATACTATTTTGCAGGTAACAAATGAGATGATGGCTCGTGGATATGAGTTCCTGCCTATTGATATCTATAAGTCTGACGCTACCCGTTATCTTATTGAGGACGGAAAAATCAGGCTTCCGTTCCTTTCCATTGCCGGAACAGGTGAAGCGGCGGCAAGAGGACTTGCTGCGGCAAGAGATGACGGTGAGGGTACATTTATATCAAAGGATGACTTACAGAGAAGAGCTGGAGTATCCAAGAGCGTCATAGCTTCCCTTGAAGAAACAGGCGCTCTTGAGGGTCTTCCCGACAGTACACAGATGAGCTTCTTCTGATATTAGAATTTTTTGTGTATTCTGGTTGACTTATTTTATTTAATATGATAATATGTTACCAAATTAGCGCATTAGCGCATTAAAGCAAAACAAACTTATGGGAGAAGATTATGAAAAAGTATTTACGAACCACCCCGGAGGGTACAAGAGATTTACTGTTTGAAGAATGCTCTGCAAGAAAAAATGTAGAGTCGGCCCTTACCGCACTTTTTAAATCAAGGGGATACAGTAAAGTTATAACTCCGGTACTTGAATATTTTGATGTTTTCAGCGGTGAAAGTGCAGGTTTTGCACCGGAAAGTATGTATAAGCTTACCGATAATCATGGAAGACTTCTTGTTCTGCGTCCGGATAGCACAATGCCCATAGCCGGAATAGTTACAACACGTCTTCGTGAGGCATCGCTTCCCATAAGACTTTATTATAATCAGAGTGTATTCAGATGCCGTCAGAGCCTTGCAGGTCACGCCAATGAAACCGTGCAGTGCGGAATTGAGCTTATAGGTGCAAAGGGTCTCAGAAGCGATCTTGAGGTTATTTCAACTGCTATTGACGCTTTGCAGGGCTGCGGTGCGGCAGATTTCAGAATAGAAATCGGTCATGCGGGATTTTTTAAGTCTCTTGCAAACGCACTTGATGCAGATGATGATGTAAGAGAAGAAATAAGCGAGCTTATTGAATCCAAAAACTATGCTGCTCTTAATGATTTGCTTGATTCAATGCCTCAGACAGATGTTACAGTAGCATTAAAAAGACTTCCGAGGCTTTTTGGCGGAGCTGAAATATTGGTAGAAGCTGCAAAGCTTTATGATTCAGAGGAAGCACACGAAGCTCTTAAATATCTTGGAACAATCTATTCTTCACTTTCACAGCTTGGTTTAGGCGAAAAAATAACCATAGACCTTGGTCTTGTACACAGAAGCAATTATTACACTGGAACTGTTTTCAGAGGATATATTGAAGGCTCAGGTATAACTGTTCTTTCCGGCGGAAGATACGACGGACTCATAGGAGAGTTCGGTAGAGAGCTTCCCGCAACAGGATTCGGAGTAGATGTAGACGCTCTTGCAAAAGCAATGCTTCAAAGAGGAGAGGCACAGGGAGAGAAAGCTGCTGATGTACTTGTATTCGGTGAAGATGGATATGAAATCAATGCTCTTATTTATGCAAGAGAGCTTACTGATATCGTAGCTGAAATATTTACAGGTTCATCACTCGATGAAGCACGTGAGTACGCCGAGAAGAAAAGCATACGTGCAATACACATTATCGGAAAAGACGGATTTAAAATTGAGAGAACAGGAGGGAAAAAAGCATGAAACCACTTAGAATCGCTCTTACAAAGGGAAGACTTGAAAAAAAGACGGTAGAGCTTTTTTCAAAAATGGGTCTCGATTGTACCGCTCTTATTGATAAGGGTAGAAAGCTTGTTTTACCTGTTCCGCCTTATGAAGTAGTTCTTGCTAAGGCAGCCGATGTTACAACATATGTTGAGCACGGTGTATGTGATATAGGTATTGTAGGAAAAGATACAATAGTTGAAAGCGGAAAAAGTTTTTACGAGGTTATGGATTTAGGTTTCGGTAAATGCCGTTTTGCTCTTGCCGGACCCAAAGGAACCGATTTTTTCAGCGGATATAATGTAAAGCGTATTGCAACAAAGTATCCGACTGTTGCAGCTAATTATTTTGAAAGCAAAAACATGGATGTCAGGATAATAAAAATCGAGGGTTCAGTAGAACTTGCTCCTCTTTTAGGACTTTCTGATGCCATAGTAGATATTGTTGAGACTGGTTCAACACTTAAAGAAAACGGACTCGAAGTTATTGATGAGATTATACCGGTTTCAGCGAGAGTTATAGTAAATATGGCGAGCATGAAGCTTCGGAAAAACGAGATAGAAGATTTTCTCGAAAGAGTTGAAAAGGCAAAGGAGGAATAACTGTGATTTCATATATAAAAGCAGACGGAAAAGCAGAAAAAGAGCTTATTGCACAGCTTAAAGCAAGAAGCGGTGAGACGAGCAAAAAAGTTACTGAAAGTGTTACTGAAATTATTGAGGCGGTACGTCTTGAAGGTGACACCGCTCTTGACAGATACACAAAGCTTTTTGACGGTTCCCTTCCGGAGAAACTTGAAGTAACAAAAGAGGAAATGGAAGCTGCTGTAAACAGCGTTGCTCCTGAGTTCTTAATAGCTGTAAAAAATGCCGCAGAGAGAATCAAAGATTTCCATGCCCGTCAGAAACAGCAAAGCTGGCTTACTACTAAAGAAAACGGAGTTATCCTCGGCCAGCGTATAAGAGGTCTTAAGAGAGTAGGCCTTTATGTTCCGGGTGGTACAGCGGCTTACCCGTCCTCTGTGCTTATGAATGCCATTCCTGCCAAAATAGCAGGAGTTGAAGAACTTATAATGGTGACTCCTCCAATGAAAAACGGCGGGGCAAACCCCCATATCCTTACAGCGGCTTATGTTGCAGGAGTTGACAGGGTTTTCCTTGCAGGCGGAGCTCAGGCTGTTGCCGCTTTGGCATATGGTACAAAAAGAGTTCCTAAGGTCGATAAAATCGTCGGTCCCGGAAATATCTATGTAGCCACCGCCAAAAAGCTCCTTTACGGAGTTGTAGACATCGATATGATTGCAGGACCCAGTGAAATTTTGATTGTTGCAGATGATAGTGCGAAACCTGAGTTCCTTGCCGCAGATCTTATGTCTCAGGCAGAGCACGATGTTCTTGCAAGTGCAATTCTTCTTACAAACAGCGAAAGGATTGCTTCCGAAACCGTGGAGACTTTGAAGCATCAGGTAGAGGATATGCCGAGAAAAGATATAATTAAAAAATCCCTTAAAGATTATGGCGCAATTATTGTTTGCCAAAATCTCAGTGAAGCGGTTGATTTTGCCAACGAACTTGCTCCTGAGCATCTCGAAATGTGCGTAGAAAATCCCATGGAATATATCGGACGCATGGATAATGCAGGTTCTGTATTTTTGGGCAATTATTCTCCCGAACCCTTAGGAGATTATTATGCCGGTCCCAACCACGTTCTGCCGACCGGTGGCACAGCGAGATTTTTCTCACCGCTTTCGGTGGATAGCTTTGTAAAGAAATCAAGCTTTATTTATTATACTGAATCCGCTCTTTCGCAGGATAAGGATGACGTTATTACTCTTGCAGAGGCTGAAGGCCTTGGTGCTCATGCAAATTCAATTAAGGTGAGGTTTTAAAAATGGCTTTTGTTCTAAATGAAAAAATTAAAAATCTCACTCAATATTCTACTGTTGAGGGAGAGTATGCAGTAAGGCTCGACGCTAATGAATCTTATTTTTCTCTTAGCGAAGAAATACTGTCCGAGGTAAAGGAAACAATAGGAAAAGTTGATTTTAACCGTTATCCCGATCCCTTTGCCACTGAGCTCTGCGAGGCTTTTGCAAAGTTTTATGGTATAGATAAGAATTTTGTCACTGCCGGAAATGGCTCCGATGAGCTTATTTCAGTTATAATGACTGCGTTTCTTCAAAAAGGCGACAAAGTTATGACCGTTACTCCGGACTTTTCAATGTACGCTTTTTATTCTTCTATTGTAGAATCTAAGTGTATTGATTTCTTTAAAAATACCGAATTGGAATTTTCTGCCGATAACGTAATTAAGGAAGCTAAAAATCAGAATGTCCGTGTGCTTATTTTCTCAAATCCATGTAATCCTACCTCCTTGGGAGTTAAAAGGGATGAGATGAGAAAGCTTATTTCTTCTCTCGACTGCCTTGTTGTCTTGGATGAAGCCTATATGGATTTCTGGGATGAATCTTTGATTAATGAAGCAGATAAATACGACAATCTCATAATTTTGCGCACTTGCTCAAAGGCCTTCGGTTTAGCGGCAATGCGACTTGGATTTGCAGTTGCCAATAAAACCCTTACTGATGTTATAAGGAGCGTTAAATCACCCTATAATGTCAACAGTCTTTCTCAGGCAGCGGGTACGGTCGTTTTAAATCATGCAGATTACCTTAAAGAATGTACCGAGAGCATCAAGAAATCAAGGGACGAGCTTTACAAAATGATAACTGATCTTTCGGAAAAATACAAAGGGAAAATAAAACCCGTTGCACCGGTGACGAATTTTGTGTATACTGAGTTTGAAAAGGCGGAGGAGCTTTTTGAGTTTCTTAAAACTAAAGGTATCGCCGTAAGAAAAATGGGTACACATCTTAGAATTTCTGCCGGAAGCGAAGAGGAAAACAGAAAAGTGTGCGAAGGCATTGATTTATTCTATGAATCTTAACGGAGGATGCGCTATTTAGCGTGATATATAATATGAGAAGTGCTGATATAAGCAGAAAAACTAAAGAAACCGATATAAAAATAGAGCTTTCCCTTGATGGCGGAGAGTGCGAAATTAATACCGGAATCGGCTTTTTTGATCACATGCTTACAGCTTTTGCTGTTCACGGCGGATTTGGTTTGAAAGCTGATGTTAAAGGTGATCTCAATGTGGACTGTCACCATACTATTGAGGATACAGGTATAGTTCTCGGAAAAGCTTTTGCTGAAGCTCTGGGAGATAAAAGCGGTATAGAGAGATACGGCAGCTTTACAGTTCCAATGGATGAATCACTTGCTTTTGTTTCCCTCGATGTTTCGGGAAGACCTTTCCTCGTATTCAATGCTGAATTTCCCGAAGAGAGAGTAGGCGAATTTGACTCCTGTATGTGTGAAGAGTTTATGAGAGCATTTGCCTATAACGCCGGCATAACTCTCCACGTAAACATGATTTACGGCGGAAACACGCACCACCAGATCGAAGCAATTTTCAAGGCTCTTGCCCATGCACTCGCTGTTGCCGTAAAAGAAAACGGAAAAGGTGTTCTTTCAACAAAGGGAAGTCTTTAATCGGAGGTCAATATGCTTATTTTTCCTGCAATAGATATTAAAAATGGCGAATGTGTTCGCCTTAAAAAAGGCGATATGAATACAGCCCATAAGGTAGCCGAAAATTTTCTTGATACTGCTTTGTCCTTCAAACAGGCAGGTGCGGCGTGGATTCATATGGTTGACCTTGACGGAGCAGTCAACGGCAAAAGGATTAACACTTCTGTATTCACCGAAACAGCCGCAAAAAGCGGATTAAAGGTAGAAGTAGGCGGAGGCATAAGAAAGGCTGAAGACGTAGAATACTATCTTTCAAGAGGAATTGAAAGAGTTATAATTGGCTCTGCGGCTTTAAATAATCCTCAGCTTGTTTCAGACTGTATAAATGAGTATGGCGCAGAAAAGATAGTTCTCGGCATCGATGCAAGAAACGGTATGGTTGCTGCTGAAGGCTGGGTAAAGACAAGTGAAATATCTTATATTGAGCTTGCAAAGAGAATGGAAGATAAAGGCGTCAAGTATATAATTTTTACAGATATTGGACGTGACGGGATGCTGTCAGGTCCCAATTTAGAGCAGCTTTTTGCTCTGAACGGCGCTGTTTCATGCAATATAGTTGCAAGCGGCGGAATCAAGGATATTGAAGATATAAAGGCTGTAAAAGACGGCGGACTTTACGGCGTAATCTGCGGTAAATCAATTTACAGCGGTACGCTCAGTCTCGAAGAAGCTGTTAAAGTCGGAGGAGAGCAGAAATGAATATGGATGTAGAGAGATATTTTAAAAAAGGTGATCTTATTCCGGCGATTGTGAGAGAAGAGTCAACAGGAGAAGTCCTGATGCTCGCCTACATGAACCGTGAATCCCTTGCAAAAACCTTTGAAACGGGCGAAACATGGTTTTACAGCCGATCCCGTCAGGAGCTTTGGCATAAGGGAGCAACATCAGGTCATATTCAGAAAATAGTTGATATTTATACCGACTGTGATGACGATACTCTTTTAATAAATGTAGTACAAACAGGAGCTGCATGCCATACAGGCAATCACAGCTGTTTTTATACAAAAATATGGGAGAAATAAACATGAACGATATTATCAAAGATTTATATGAAGTAATTCTTGAAAGACGAGCCAATCCTACAGAAGGGTCTTATACCTGCTATCTTTTCGATAAGGGTCTTGATAAGATACTTAAAAAAGTAGGTGAAGAGTGCTCAGAGACAATTATCGCAGCTAAAAACGGTGATAAGAGTGAGACAGTTCTCGAAATAAGCGATCTTATTTTCCACCTTCTCGTTATGATGGCAAACGAGGGAATCGAAGTTGAGGACGTTGCAGCCGAGCTTGAAAAACGCCGTCAGAAAAGCGGAAATTTAAAGAAATTTCACCAGGTTGATAAAAACAGCTAAAAGAGGTGAGTGCTTTGGCTGAAAAGAAAAATATAGCCGCTCATCTGCCTAAAAGGTGGTTTAAAGTAGATAATGCTGGAAAAATTTTTCCGGGTCAGCGAACCGAAACATGGTCAAACGTGTTTCGGGTTTCTGTCGTACTTAAAGAAAAAATTGTCCCTGAAATTTTGGAGCAGGCTTTGGAAGACGTGCTTCCGAGATTTCCCTGCTTTGATGTAAAAATCAAAAAAGGATTCTTTTGGTACTATCTTCAAGAGAATGAATATGCGGCTCCGCCTGTAATGCTTGATGTAAATAATCCCTGTCATAGAATCAAGTGGAATGAAAATAATCACTTTTTATTTAAGGTGTATTATTACGATAAACGTATATCTGTGGATTTCTTCCATGTGCTTACGGATGGTTACGGTGGCTCTCTGTTTTTATGTACTCTTGCGGCAAGATATCTGACCTTATGCGGTCATGATATCTCCGTTGGAGGAAATGTACTTGATATAAATGAGCCTGCCACGGAAGATGAAATAAATGATGCTTTTGTTAAGTTTGCAAATTCTAAGGCTAAGCTTAAAAAGTTTAATAAGTTTGTTTATCATGCCAAAGGAACCAAATTACCTAACCACAGAGTTAATATTACAACAGGATTTATGCCGGTGGATGCTCTTAAAAAGAAAGCTGCAGAGTATAATGCAACTATTACCGAGTTTTTAGGGGCACTGCTACTTTATATCCATTATCAGAAACAAAACCGTGAGTGCTACAAGAAAAAAGATGTCAGTGTTCAGATACCGGTGAATTTAAGAAGAACATTCCCGACGAACACTTTCAGAAATTTTTCTCTATGTTACAGTGTGCGTATTGATCCTAATATGGGCGAGTACACCTTTGAAGAGGTTGTCAAACAGGTTTCGTTGTATCTCAGATATATAAATAACGAAAAACAGCTTAATGCCATGATTTCAAACAATTTAAAGCTTGAGTCAAATCCTGTAAGCCGTATGCTTCCTCTGTTTATTAAAGATGCCGCTGTTGGTTTGTCATTCCTTCTGACTGGCGAACAGACAACAAGTGTGCTTCTTACTAATTTGGGTGTTGTGAAACTGCCGAAGGATATGGAGCCGTTTGTTGATAAATTTATTTTTATGGCAGGACCTGGTAAACTTAACGGAGCGAGATGCGGAGCTTCAAGCCTTGGTAACTGTCTGGCTCTTACTTTTGCCAATATCTATGCCGAATCAGATATTGAAAGGGAGTTCTTTACCTCTCTTGTCAAAATGGGAATACATGTTAAAGTAGAAAGCAACAGGTAAGGAGGATTTAAAATGTCATACTGCGTAAATTGCGGAGTCGAACTTGATGAGAGCGCAATAAAATGTCCTCTTTGTTCTGCTCCTGTGCTCAATGCCTTTGAAGATGAGCCGGAAAAGCTTCCGCCATATCCGGATAATACTTTCACGCCTAAGGCAAAGAATAAATATATGGGATTTTTCATCTCCATGTGTTTACTGATACCAAATATTGTTTTCGGAATCAGTAATCTGCTTGTGCCAAGCACGGGTAATTGGTCGCTTTATATAATTACATCAAGTGCGCTGTTTTGGATAATATTTATAGCACCCCTTTTTATCACTAAAGCTCATCCTTATGTGCTTTGGTTTTTGGATTCCGTATCGGTAGCACTATACACACTGTTTGTTATTTCAGATAATAAATCTCCGAGGTGGTTTCTGCACCTTGCTTTACCTGTGATTATCTGCGTGTCTGCGTTTGCATTGTTTATGCTTCTTTGGATGCGCAAGAAAAAACGCAAATGGTCTGAAATAACCATTGCTGTTTTTACCGAGATTGCAATCTTAAGTGTGGTTATTGATGGATTTTACAGTAATTTCTACGGCAGCGATGCCTTTTTGAGATTTTCTATTCCCATAGTAGCTTCCTGTGCAGCTCTGATAATCTTTTTTGCAATTGTTTCCGGTAACAAGCGTTTTGAGCTGTGGTTTAAAAGAACTTTTCATGTTTAATTTTTGCGGAGTAAAATTATATGCGATATATTGTTGTTGACCTTGAATGGAATAATGCTTTCAGTCCCAAAAGTAAAAAAGCGATTAATGAAATAATTGAAATCGGTGCTGTAAAGCTTGATGAAAATCTTGCAATAAAAGATACTATTTCGACTTTTATACGTCCGAGTGTAGGAAAAAAACTTAGTAAACGTGTTGTTGAGATGACAAATATAACTGATGCTGATGTGGCATCGGGTATGAACTTTATAAACGCTGTAAAGCTTTTGAAGAGCTGGATTGCTCCTAATGACATAGTTATGACCTGGGGAGATACCGATATAAGGGTACTTGTAGAAAACTGCAAGGAATTTTCTTTAGGTGAAACTATACCGTTTTTAGGCAGATACCTTGATTTACAGAAATACTGCCAGTCTAAAATGGATGGTTCTTTTACCACTCAGCAGCTTGGACTTGCAGCTGCGGCTGATCTTCTGGGAATCAAGGATGATAAGTTTTCCCATCACAGAGCCCTTGATGACAGTCTTTTGAGTGTTGAGTGCCTGAAAAAAGTCTTTGATGAAAATTCTCTTAAGAAAATGGCTAAAGACTGCGATGAAGTATTTTATCGTAAACTTAATTTCAGAACTCATTACATACTGGATATTAACAGCCCGGCTATTGAGCCATCAGCCCTTGTCTGTATATGCGATGTGTGCGGAAAGCAGGCAAAGCAGCTTGATGATTGGAAAATTTCATGTCAGGCTTTTCAGGGGATTTTCAAATGCCAGAACTGCGGACGAAAATTTCGAAAGACGGTACGGTTTAAACAGTATTTTGACCACGTGGCTGTGTCTGAAAAAACATATGTAATAATTAAGGCAAAAACCGAGAATAAAAATACTAAAAGTAAAGTAAATGCAGCTCCGTAATGGGCTGCATTTTTGCATATTTTGCAGGAAAATGCAAATCACATAATAAGAAAATCTGCCTGCAAAATTCATAACATATTGTTAAATTGTTCACAATTATACAATAAATCTTGCTGTTTGTTGTAATAGTTGCACATACAAAGACAAAAAGTTTATATTAAATACCAATAGTTTTGAATTTTTCATGATGATATAATAATCAATAATATTGCCAATGTTATAATGAAGGGAAGTGAATTTTTGGCTGAAAAAATTGTTGATGAGATTTTAAGTGCAGAATCTCAATCTCGTGAAGAAATCGCAATAGCAAATGAAAACGCTAATAAAGCCCTTGAAGAAGCAAAGGTTGAAGCAAAAGAAAAAGCAGACGAAATAATAAAGGAAGCTTCTATAAAAGCAGAATCAATTATTTCTCAGGCTGAAAAAGAGGCTGAAGATATTTTGCTCCAGGCAGAAAAAAAGGCAATAGCTGAAAGTAAAAATATTTCCTGTGTTTCTGAGGAAAAAAGAAAACAAGCTGTTTCTTCTGTCATTGACTGCATTCTCAGAGAGTGAAAAAGATTATAAACAATAAAAGGAGGTGCGTTTGATGGCAAAAGTGGCTATGAAGCAAATTGAAATTGCAGCTGTTTTAGAAGACAGTCAGCAAATTATGGATTTGCTTCAGCGCAGGGGAATAGTTCAGATTGAAGACTGTCGTGAAATCGACGGTCTTAATAAGCTTAATGTTTCACAGTCAGTTTCTCAGTTTGACCGATTTTTGGAAACAGCTAAGGCTGCAAAAGAGCTGCTTTTAAAGTATAGCAGTGAAGAGAAAAAATCTATGCTTGCAGGTTTTGCTCCGAGACGGCAGATTACGGCAGCAGAATTCATTGAAAAAAGCAATGAAGCGGATGTTCTTTTAAATAAGTGCTATGAAATAAATGATTTAGGTAAAAGAATATCCGAAGATAAAGCTAACGCTGTCAGAAACGAAACCTTGGCGGAAAATATAGCTCCGTGGATTAAACTGGATATTCCAATGAATTTTACCGGAACAGAATTTTCACAGGAATTTATAGGCTATTTCCCATTTTCAATAAATAAAGATGAGCTTATGATAAAGCTTGCCGAAGAAGTTCCGGAAGCGGATGATATTGAAATAGAAATAGTCTATTCCGATGATACTCAGACCTGCGCAGTTATTTTTTGTCTTAAAGAGAACGGAGAAAAAGTAGAAAGAGCTTTGCGCTCACAAGGTTTTGTAAAACCAACTGATGTGTCGCCGCATCTTCCAAAAGAGCAATATGATGCTTATCTTTCTGAAAAAGATAGACTGCTCGACGATATAAAGGTGTGTGAGCAAAAGCTTTCACAGCTCAGCGAATATATACCCAAAATAGACTTTCTTATTGATTATTTTTCTGTTCGTTCAGAAAAATATGATGCAATCGGAAAGCTTGGGGTCAGCGACCGTGTGTTTATTCTTGAGGGATATATTCCTGCAAAATACGGTGATAAGCTGAAAAATGAAATAGAAGAAAAGTTCACGGCTGCTGTTTCAGTGTCGGATACAGAGCCGGAAGATGAAAACGAACCGGTCCTTCTCAAAAATAACAGCTTTGCAGCTCCCGTTGAGCCTATTACGGAAATGTATTCGCTGCCGTCAAAAAAAGATATAGATCCCAACAGTATAATGGCGTTTTTCTATTATGTTTTTTTCGGAATGATGTTTTCCGATGCAGGTTATGGACTGCTTATGGTTATTGCAACGGCGTTTGTAATTTTAAAATACAAGCCGGAACGTCAAAAGAAAAACACCATGCTTATGTATATGTACTGCGGAATATCAACAATGTTCTGGGGTATAATGTACGGCAGCTTTTTCGGTGACATTATAAATGTTATCAGAACAAATTTTCTGGGACTTGATTCAATACGACTGTATTTGTGGAAAGATCCGCAAGGAAATGACCTTATGTCTGTAATGGTATACTGCTTCCTTTTCGGACTTATTCATCTGTTTGTAGGCGTTGCAATAAAGGGATATATGCTTTGGCGTGACGGAGATAAGTTCGGAGCATTCTGTGAAACAGTGCCAATTTTCCTTGCCGTTGGAGGAGCAGGACCCATATGTGCAGGAATGCTTGTTACAATACCGGATTCGGTCACTAATATATGCAAGTACCTTGCTATAGTGGGTGTAGTTCTAATAATACTCACCGGCGGAAGAAGCTCAAAGAGCATAGGCGGAAAAATCGGCGGAGGTCTTTACGCTTTTTACAATGTTGTATCAGGTTATCTGAGTGACATTCTCTCATATTCACGACTTTTGGCATTGGGTCTTGTTACAGGTATAATCGGTAATGTAATCAATATGATGGGAACTTTGCCGGAAAGCAAAATTACAAAAGCGGTGCTTTTAATTGTTGTTTTCGCAATAGGTCATACCATAAACTTTGGTATAAATATTATCGGTGCTTATGTTCATACGAACAGACTTCAGTATGTTGAGTTCTTCTCAAGGTTTTATGAGGGCGGCGGCAAAAAGTTTCGTCCCTTTAAGGCTAATACAAAAACATTAAGATTCAAGGAGGAAATTACTAATGGATAAACTCGGTTTGGTTTTAGCGATTTTAGGTGCAGTTATGGCTGCTTTCGGCGGCGGAGTCGGCTCTGCAAAGGGCGTTGGAATTGTTGGTGAGGCAGCTGCCGGTCTTGTTGCAGAAGATCCTTCAAAGTTCACTAAAGTTCTTATTCTTCAGATTCTTCCCGGTACACAGGGACTTTATGGTTTCATTACAGCTATTGTTGTTATGATCAGAACAGGTATTTTTACAGGTAATGTTGCAGCACTTACCACTGCTGACGGACTCGCTTATCTTGCCGCATGTCTGCCCATGGCAATTGTCGGATACTTCTCAGCAATCGGTCAGGCACGTGTTGCCGCTTCAGGTGTAAGCGTTATCGCCAAAAAGCCGGAGGAGCAGAGTAAGGCTATGGTTCTTGCTGCTATGGTTGAAACATATGCAGTTCTTGCACTTCTTGTTTCAGTGCTCCTTATATTCAGCTTATAATAAAGGAAGTTAAATATGGCTGGTTTAGATAAAATAATTGAAAGAATCAGGAGCGACACCGAATCCCAGTGCAGGTCGATTTCAGAGACATCTGAAAAAAATATCCGCTTACTGACCGAAAAGGCTGAAAGCGAAGCCAAAATAAAAGCGGATGCAGTAATTACCGCAGCACAGCGTGAAGCTGAGCTTATTAGGGAAAAAGCTGTGTCAGGCAGCAGACAGAAAGCTAATCAGATTATGCTTGCTGCTAAATCAGATGCAATAAACAGTATTCTCTCAGAGGCCCTTGATGTAATAAATAATTTGCCCGATAACGAATACTTTGAAGCTGTATATTCACTTATTGTAAAATATTCGGAAAACAGAAAAAACGGAGTTGTTTTCTTTAACGAGAAAAATTTAAAGCGCCTACCTGATAATTTTGAAGATAAGCTCCGTTCTGCCGGATGCGATGTCACAATAAGCAAAGATGCTAATGATGCAATAGATAGCGGCTTTATTCTGACTTACGGTGATATTGAAGAAAACTGCACTTTCGGTGCTCTTGCCGATGAAAAGCGTGATATTCTCAAAGAGAAAATTTATAAAATTATTTTTTAGTCAGGCGGTGTTAGATTATGCATGATACTGAATTTGCATATGGCGTTGCACACATCAGAGCACATGAGCTTTCACTGCTTACTAACGATAATCTGGAGAGCATGATTTCTGCATCGAATTTAAATGAGGCGATTCGTGTCTTGGGCGATAAGGGCTGGAACACGGAAAGCAGAGATTTTTCATCAATGCTTCTTGAGGAAAGCGAGAAAAATTGGAGCTTACTTTGTGAGTGTCTTCCAGAAGAACATCTTCTTGATTGCCTTATTATCGAAAATGATTTCCATAATTTAAAAACAGCAATAAAGACTGTTTTTACGGGCGAAGATCCTCAGCGATATTTTGTTTTTCCGTGTGTATATGATACACAGAAAATAAATGAAGCAATTGCGAAGAAAGACTTTTCTTCTCTTCCTGAGTGCATGGCTGAAACAGCACAGAAGGCGTATGATGTTTTAACACGTCTCGGCTCAGGACAGATGGCTGATATCATAATTGATAAGCAGGCTATGGCTGTAAAGCTTCAAATGGCAGAAAAAAGTGATTCTGCGCTTCTTAAAAATGCTGTTGCCATGAACGTTGCCGCAGCAAATATTAAAATTGCGCTTCGCTGTATTAAAACCGGCAAAAGCATAGATTTTATGAAAAAAGCCATGAGCGATGAATGTCCGATTATTGATATTGAAACTCTTCAAAAGAAAGCTCTAGAAGGAGAAAATGCTGTTACTTCTTATCTTGAAGGCATAAAAGAATTTTCGCTCGCTGCTTCATTCTTAAAAGAAAGCTCAACGCTTTTTGAAAAATGTCTTGACGATGCGATTATGGAAAAAGTTAAAGATGCTAAGTATACAGCCTTTGGAGTAGAGCCTATTTTTGCCTATTATATGGCTCGTGAAGCAGAAATCAAAAATGTCCGTGTAATTCTTTCACTTAAGAGAAACGGAATCTCTTCGGAAGAAATACGCAAGAGAGTGAGGGAAGCCTATGTATAAAATCGCAGCTATGGGAGATAAAGACAGCATCTATGGATTTGCATCAATAGGCCTTGATATTTTTCCCGAAACCGATCCTGTATCTGCTGTAAAGACCTTGAGAACTATGGCGGAGTCAGGGTATGCCGTTATTTATATAACAGAATCTCTTGCTGTACAGATAGAAACAGAAATAGAAAAATATAAATCTGCTGCCGTTCCTGCAATTATTCCTATTCCCGGAGTGACCGGAAATAACGGCATGGGTATGAAGTCGGTAAGCCGTTTTGTAGAAAAGGCTGTCGGCTCCGATATACTGTCAGATTAACAGAAAGCGAGTGTCTAAATGAGTGTTGGAACAATAACAAAAATTTCCGGACCTCTTGTTGTTGCGTCAGGAATGAAAGATGCAAATATGTTTGACGTTGTCCGTGTCAGCAGCCAAAGACTCATAGGCGAAATTATAGAAATGCACGGCGACAGAGCTTCCATTCAGGTCTATGAGGAAACCTCAGGGCTTGGAACAGGTGAGCCTGTTGAGTCAACAAATATGCCCCTGAGCGTGGAACTTGGTCCCGGTCTTATAAGTAGTATTTTTGACGGTATCCAGCGTCCTCTGGTCGAGATTATGAAAATCTCCGGAAACAATCTTCAAAGAGGAATAGAGGTTCCCGCTCTCGACAGAGAGAAAGTATGGCATTTTGTACCCTGTGTAAAAGAGGGCGACGAAGTTGTCGGAGGAGATGTAGTAGGAACTGTTCAGGAAACAGATGTTGTAAACCATAAAATAATGGTTCCACCTGGAATGAGCGGTAAAGTAAAGAAAATTTCTGAGGGCAATTACAAAATAACCGATGTTGTATGTGTTCTCACAGACGAAAAAGGCAATGAAAAACAAGTCGGATTAATGCAGAAATGGCCTGTAAGAAAGGGCCGTCCATTTGCCAAAAAGCTTGCTCCCGATGTGCCTCTTGTAACAGGACAGCGTGTAATTGATGCACTTTTCCCAATTGCAAAGGGCGGTGTTGCCGCTATACCCGGACCTTTCGGAAGTGGTAAAACTGTTACACAGCATCAGCTTGCAAAATGGGCTGAAGCGGACATAGTTGTATATATCGGCTGCGGTGAGCGTGGCAATGAAATGACAGATGTTCTCAATGAGTTCCCGGAGCTTATTGACCCCCATACAGGAAAATCCCTTATGGAGAGAACAGTGCTTATAGCAAACACCTCAGATATGCCTGTTGCTGCCCGTGAGGCTTCGATTTATACAGGAATAACAATCGCTGAATATTTCAGAGATATGGGATATTCAGTAGCACTTATGGCTGATTCCACATCACGTTGGGCTGAGGCTCTTCGTGAAATGTCGGGACGACTTGAAGAGATGCCCGGTGAAGAAGGTTATCCCGCTTATCTGGGAAGCCGTCTTGCTCAGTTCTATGAGCGTGCCGGAAGAGTTATCTCCATGGGAAAAGATGGCAGAGAAGGCGCTCTTTCGGTAATCGGAGCTGTTTCGCCTCCCGGCGGCGATATATCTGAGCCCGTTTCTCAGGCAACTCTGAGAATAGTCAAGGTTTTCTGGGGACTTGATTCTGCTTTGGCTTACAAGCGTCATTTCCCGGCTATCAACTGGCTTACAAGTTATTCCCTTTATGCCGATACGCTGGGCAAATGGTTCAATAAAAACGTTGACTCAAACTGGACTGACCTTCGTGCAAGGATCATGACTCTTTTATCTGAAGAAGCAGCTTTGGATGAAATAGTAAAACTTGTCGGTATGGATGCCCTTTCACCGCCTGACCGACTTAAAATGGAGGCGGCAAGGTCAATCCGTGAGGACTTTCTTCATCAGCTTGCATTCCATGAGGTTGACACATATACTTCACTGAAAAAGCAGTTTATGATGATGAGCCTTGTTTTGGAGTTCTATGATGTATGTCTTGAATCACTTCAGCAGGGGGCAGATATAGAAAAACTTGTTTCAATGCCTGTTCGTGAGAGTATAGGACGTTTCAAGTACGTTGAAGAGGAAAATATCGACAGCGAATATGCTGCAGTCCATAAAGCTCTTCTCAGCCAGACTGCTGAAATTCTCAATGCAAAGGAGGATTACTGATGCCAAAAGAATACAGAACCATTCAGGAGGTTGCAGGTCCTCTTATGCTTGTAAAGCAGGTTGAAGGAGTAACCTACAATGAACTTGGTGAAATCGAGCTTTCAAACGGAGAAAAAAGACGCTGCCGAGTTCTCGAAATAAACGGCACCGATGCTCTTGTACAGCTTTTTGAAAGCTCAACAGGAATTAACCTTGCAGAAAGCAAAGTACGTTTCCTTGGCAGACAGATGGAACTGGGTGTTTCTGAGGATATGCTTGGCAGAGTTTTCGATGGACTTGGAAGACCTATTGACGGCGGTCCCGAAATTATTCCTGAAAAGCGAATGGATGTAAACGGTACGCCGATAAATCCCGCCGCAAGAGCTTATCCACAGGAATTCATTCAGACCGGTGTTTCTGCAATTGACGGACTTAATACATTGGTCAGAGGACAGAAGCTGCCTATTTTTTCAGCTTCCGGTCTTCCCCATGCACAGCTTGCCGCACAGATAGCACGTCAGGCAAAGGTCAGAGGCGAGAATGAACAATTTGCTGTTGTCTTTGCCGCAATGGGCATTACTTTCGAAGAATCAAACTATTTTGTTGAAAGCTTCCGTGAAACAGGCGCTCTTGACAGAACAGTCATGTTTTCAAACCTTGCCAATGACCCGGCAATCGAGAGAATTGCCACACCTAAAATGGCTCTAACAGCTGCTGAGTATTTGGCTTTTGATAAAGGAATGCATGTTCTTGTTATCCTTACAGATATTACAAACTATGCTGACGCTCTTCGTGAGGTCTCAGCAGCCCGCAAAGAAGTTCCGGGCAGACGTGGATATCCCGGTTACATGTACACTGATCTTGCTTCAATTTACGAGCGTGCAGGACGTCAAAGAGGCAAAGAGGGAAGTATTACAATGATACCGATTCTTTCAATGCCCGAAGACGATAAGACACATCCCATTCCCGACCTTACAGGATATATTACCGAGGGTCAGATCATTTTAAGCCGTGAGCTTTACAGAAAGAGTATTATTCCTCCAATTGACGTTTTGCCGTCTCTTTCACGTCTTAAAGATAAGGGCATAGGCGAGGGCAAGACAAGAGCCGACCATTCAAATACTATGAACCAGCTTTTCTCTGCCTATGCAAGAGGAAAGGATGCAAAAGAGCTTATGGTAATTCTTGGTGAGGCAGCTCTTACAGATATTGATAAACTCTATGCTAAGTTTGCCGATGAGTTTGAAAAGCAGTATGTTGCCCAGGGTAATGAAACGGATAGAAGTATCGAGGAAACTCTTGACCTTGGCTGGAAGCTGCTTTCCATTCTTCCCAGAAGCGAGCTTAAACGTATCAGTGATAAGCTTCTTGACCAGTATTACGGAAAGGTCTGAGATATATGGCTGTACTGAATGTTAATCCTACAAGAATGGAGCTTACTAATTTAAAATGTAAGCTTGTAACGGCTCAGCGTGGTCATAAGCTCCTTAAAGATAAGCGTGATGAGCTTATGCGTCGTTTTCTTGATCTTGTCAGGGAAAATAAAGAGCTTCGCAGAAAGGTAGAAGAGGGGATTGCCAGAGCAAATGCACATATGGCGGTGGCACGTTCAGTTATGAGTGATAATACAATTGATGTTGCCCTTATGCTTCCTACTCAGTCCATGGAGCTTGACATAAGCGAACAGAATGTAATGAGTGTAATGATACCGAAATACGATGTAAAGATGAAAACCGCAAAGGAAGATGATATTTATTCTTACGGTTATGCGTTTACCTCTGATGACCTTGATGTCGCTGTAAAATCTCTTTCGGATATTATGCCCTTGATGATAAGACTTGCAGAGGTCGAAAAATCATGTCAAATGATGGCTGATGAAATTGAGAAAACCCGCAGACGAGTCAACGCTTTGGAACACGTTATGATTCCACAGTATCAGGAAACCATTAAGTATATCACCATGAAGCTCGATGAAAACGAACGCAGCACAACAACGAGACTAATGAAGGTCAAGGATATGATGCTTGCTCAGGCTCATGGATATGAAACTATTTAGTTTTATAAAAGTTTACAGATATTAAAAACAAGCAGTTGCTTTTTAGGCAGCTGCTTGTTTTTATCACAGATAAAAATAGTTTCTGAGTAAAATTAATTTCAGGTCATTTAATGTTTACAATATGTTAATGAATTTATTTTACATATAGCTTACAATATTTTCTGAAAGTTGGTGTGTCTTTTGTTTGGGTATGTAAGAGCGTATAAACCGGAGCTTAAAATTAAAGATTACGAAGCATATAAAGGCGTATATTGTACTCTTTGTACCAGCCTTGGTAAACGCTATGGTATACTCTCACGTATGACACTCAGCTACGATTTTACTTTTTTTGCCATTGTACGTCTTTCGGCTTTGCAGGTTTGTCCGGGTTTTCACAAGGGTAAATGCTGTTTTAACCCTTTGAAAAAATGCACTAAATGTGCCGGCAATGATGAAGAGTTTAATTACACCTGCGCCGTGGCAATGATAATGTTTTATTATAAGCTGAAAGATGATATAAGCGACAATGTATTTCACAAAAGACTATTGTCATATTTACTATATCCTTTTGCAGCGTATGTTCATAAGAAAGCTGCAAAAAATTATCCTGAGGCCGAACTAATTGTCAAAAGGGCAATTGAAAAACAAAACGATGCCGAAAGCAAAAAAACAAGCAGTATAGATGAGGCGGCACATCCTACGTCTGAAGCAATGGCTGCTTTAATATCCTATGGATTTGAGGGGGACACTAAAGCCATCCTCGAGAGGATAGGTTACTGTGTAGGACGCTGGGTTTATATAACTGACGCTTT
The DNA here is from genome assembly GCA_900540535.1 of uncultured Oscillospiraceae bacterium. Taxonomy (GTDB): domain Bacteria; phylum Bacillota; class Clostridia; order Oscillospirales; family Acutalibacteraceae; genus UMGS263. The sequence goes on from UQGM01000007.1 coordinate 51,495, forward strand.
TGATGATTTTGAAAAAGACTGTAAAAGCGGAAACTATAATACATTTGCAGTAAGAAGCGGATATAACTGCGACGATAAAGCTCAGAATGATATTATATATAAATCTGCGGTGGATTTGCTGAATAAAACAGCAGATGAAGCTTATCTTGCTTACGAGCTGCTGGATTGTGATGCATTTAAACCCATAATAGAAAATATATTGGATTGCGGAATGAGCGTTTGTACAAAAAATATATTAGAACGTAAGGTCGTGAAAGAATGAAAAATCCATATAGTGTTTTAAATATTTCGGAAAATGCTACTGATGAAGAGGTAAAAGAAGCTTATAGAAATCTTGCGAGAAAATATCAGTCGGATAGTTATTCTTCAGGACCTCTTGCGGAAATCGCCGCTAAAAAGATGCGTGAACTTGACGAAGCTTATGATACGATAATCTTAAACAGACGTTCATCAGGTAACAGTGGCTCTTCAAATACGGGCAATTATAAAAATACAGGTACACGTTCTTCTGGCTATCAGCAATATCAGAACACCTCTTCCTTTGCGGATATCAGGGCTAAAATATCCGCAAACCGTATAGATGATGCGGAAACATTGCTTGACGGTGTTCCTAAAACCATGCGTGATGCTGAGTGGTATTTTCTCAAAGGTACCGTTCAGTACAGAAGAGGCTGGTTAGAAGAGGCACAGAAAAATTACGCAACAGCGTGTAGTATGGACCCTGATAACGGAGAATATAAAGCGGCTTTTAATCAGGTTACAAATCCCAGAGCCGGCGGTTATCGCACAAGGCAAACTAATAGCGGCTGTTCAGGCTGTGATATATGTTCCAGTCTTATCTGTGCTGACTGCTGCTGTGAATGCTTTGGTGGAGATTTGATTCCTTGCTGCTGATTGCTTATAGGGGGAAGACACTTTGAAAAGACAAAGTACTAAGGTTGCGCTTTGCGGAATAATATCTTCGGTTTCAGTAGTTCTTATGTTTATGACCGGATTGTTTCCGTTTTTAACCTATACGCTCCCTGCGGTTTCGGGAGCACTTTTGTCTATACTTGTTATAGAAATTAATAAAAAGTGGGCTACTGGAGCTTATGTTGCAATAAGCCTGCTGTCAATACTCATTGTAGCCGATAAAGAGGCTGCAATGTTTTTTGTCGCCTTTTTCGGTTATTATCCTATAATTAAAGAAGTAATCGAAAGGAAACTCTCAAAATTTTTTGAATGGATAGTAAAACTACTGCTTTTTAACTTTACGGCAGTGGCTGCTTATGCGATTATCATCTATGTTTTTGGCATACCTTTTGATGAACTAGAGGAATACGGCAAATATTCTGCATTAATACTTTTAGCTATGGGAAATGTAATTTTCCTTCTTTATGATTATTGCATGACTTCACTTATTACTTTATATTACAAGAAATGGCAAAAAAGGTTTCATAGTTTATTTAAATAACTTCACTTTTTGTCGATAAAAGAGTATTATAGCATTATAATATTACCTTATGGGGTTTGTGTTGTAATGAATTTTAAAAAGATTATTTCTTTCATTCTACTGTTGGTAGTTGTATTTGGCTTATGTAAAAATTTATTTGTGTCGTATGCCGCTGAAAACAGCGGTTATGTTATATTGCTTAATAATGACAGTGCACCTATTTCTTTTGCCGGCATGAAATATACTGTGGATAGTGATTTAAAAAGTGTATCTGTTGAATTTCAGATGACAGATGCCCACTTATTTAAAGGCCAGCAAGGCGTTATATTAACAGTAATTTGCGGTGATCAAAGAGATACGGTACATATTGATGTTTATTCACCTACTGATGCCGATTCATCTTTTTTCTCTTTAAACAATGTGTACACTCAAGTAAACACTTATGACAGTCATACAAACGTAAAAATAAATTTTAAACTCAGCTTAGATGAAGAGCTGAAAGATAAGCTGTTATTCAAAATGCAGTTTACTGATGCTGCGGGAGCATTGAGCAAAGAAATTTATTATATTTTATATAGTCCAGATGAAACCACAGAGAAGACCACAAAACCTAAAGATAGCACCACGCATAAATTAACTGAAAGTTCAAATGATAACAGACAAACTTCAGGATTATCTTTGCCTAATTCTAAAGAACATAATTATAAATTTCCTGATTTAGGAATTTCATATAGTAATTATTACAACGATGCTGAGGGAAGTCAATTCTCATCTTCTCAGCACGATTCTGGAATTTTTTCTAATGATTTTAATGGTACTACAACCGCTGATATATTAAGCGATAAAAATGATGCTTTCGGTCTGCGGCAGATATTTGCAATAATTCTTTCAATATCTCTTGTTGCTGCAGCCGTTGTATGCATAATAATTGGAATAAAAAGAAACAAGGTGACGTAAGTTTTGGCAAAAAGACAAACAGATTTGGGAAAAGACAAAATAGGAGGTCTGATAATTAGGCTTGCAGTTCCGTCAATAGCTGCACAGCTTGTAAATGCACTGTATAACATAGTAGATAGAATCTACATAGGTCATATTGACGTTATAGGTTCTACTGCCCTTACGGGTGTAGGAGTAACCTTTCCGCTGATTTTAATTATTTCTGCTTTCAGCGCTTTGATAGGTATGGGCGGAGCTCCGAGAGCAGCAATAAAAATGGGCGCCGGAGATAATGAAGGTGCAGAAAAGATCCTTGGCAACTGTACAAGTGTGTTAATTGGATTATCTGTAGTACTTACAACAGTCTTTATGATTTTTAGAGATCCGCTTTTGATGGCTTTCGGTGCTTCTGAAAATACCATCGGTTATGCATCTGATTACATGGAGATCTATCTCATCGGTACTATATCAGTTCAGCTTGCTCTTGGTCTTAATTCCTTTATTTCTACTCAGGGTTTTGCAACAATAAGTATGGCAACTGTCCTGATAGGAGCAGTGACAAATATTGTTCTTGATCCTGTATTCATCTATGGTTTTAATATGGGCGTAAAAGGCGCTGCAATCGCCACTATACTTTCTCAGACACTTTCTGCAATTTGGGTGGTTATATTCCTTACCGGTAAAAAGACAAAGATAAAAATTAAGCTTTCAAACTTTAAGCCGGAAAGAAAAGTTGTTTTCCCGGCTCTTGCTCTGGGACTTTCTCCATTCATTATGCAGAGTACAGAAAGCCTAGTTGTTGTTACACTCAATTCTTCTCTTCAAGGCTACGGAGGAGATCTTGCTGTTGGAGCTATGACTATAATCAGCAGTATTATGCAGCTCGTTTATCTTCCTATGCAGGGACTTGCTCAGGGTGCTCAGCCGATTATCAGTTATAACTATGGCGCAGGTAATAAGGAACGTGTAAAAAAAGCCTTTAAAATGTTTATTACTATCTCGTTATCTTATTCGGTAGTAATGTGGCTTTTTGTTATGCTTTTGCCTCAGCTTCTTGTACGCATATTTACAAGCGATGCGCAGCTAATGGAAACAGCCTCATGGGCTTTGAGAATTTATATGGCGGGAATATTTGCCCTTGGAGCTCAGACTGCCTGTCAGCAAACCTTTGTTTCACTTGGCCAGGCAAATGTATCAATAATATTGGCTCTTTTAAGGAAAATTATCTTACTTATACCTTTGGTATACATTCTTCCGTTGTTCCTTGCAGATAAGGTCTTGGGTGTATTCCTGGCAGAACCTTTTGCCGATGTTATTGCAGCAACAGTTACAACAATTGTATTTGCGGTTAAATTCCCGAAGATTCTCAAAAACAAAGTCATTGATTAATGACAAAATCAAATATATAAAAAATGTCTGCTTTCTAAGCGGACATTTTTTATGCTCTTGCCAATTTTAATTTTTTGATTTAAAATGTACAGCGCAAAGGAGAAAAAATATGGCTTTACTTAATGTATATAATTTAAAAATGGAATTTGGTGAGAGATTACTGTTTTCCGGTGCATCTTTTGAAATAGGCGATTACGATAAAGTAGGAGTAATAGGTGCCAACGGAACAGGAAAAACCACTCTTTTCAAACTTATAACCGGAGAAATGCAGCCAAGTGCAGGAGAGATATATAAATCAAAAAATGCAGTTGTAGGTTATATGGAGCAGCACGCTTGTTCTGACAGCAGCCGTTCTCTCTATTCAGAGGTTCTTACAGTTTTCGAGCCTCTCATGAAAATGGAAGATGAGCTTGAAGAGATTGCTTTTAAAATAGAAACTCAGGGTGCTGATGATGCGATTTTAGAGCGTCAAGCGCATCTTACGGAAAGATTTGAAAGAGATGGCGGTTTGACTTTCAGAAGCAGAGCAAAGGCAGCAATAATTGGCTTGGGCTTTTCTGAAAAAGATATGGATTTGCCATGCGGCAAACTTAGCGGAGGACAGCGTTCAAAAATCAGTTTGGCTAAGCTGCTTTTGTCAGGAGCAAATTTTCTTCTTTTGGATGAGCCTACGAACCATTTGGATATTAAAAGCGTAGAATGGCTTGAGGATTTTCTTAAAAATTTCAGCGGCGGATGTCTGATTATTTCCCACGACCGATATTTTCTTGATAAAGTTACTGATAAAACTATGATGATAGAAAATAAACGTGTTAATTTTGGAAACCGCAGTTATTCGGGCTTTATACAGCTGAGGGAAGAACAGAGAGAAATAGAACTGCGCCATTATGAAAACACAATGAAAGAGGCTCACAGAATAGAGGGGATAATAGAGCAGCAACGGCGTTGGAACCGTGAACGGAATATAAGAATGGCTGAAAGCAAACAAAAGCAGCTCGACCGTCTTCTTGAAAATGTAGAGAAGCCTGAAAGTGAAGCAAAAACTCTTGATTTTAAATTTTCTGCTTCACAGGTAAGCGGCAATGAGGTTTTGAACGCCGATAATCTTTCAAAATCCTTTGGAGATAAAAAGATTTTCTCTGATATTTCCTTCCAGATATTGCGAAATGAAAAAGTTTTTTTGCTCGGTGAGAATGGATGCGGAAAAACAACGCTTTTCAAAATGATTTTAGGAACCTATCCGTGTGATAATGGCACCGTAAAACTTGGAGCAAATGTTAAAATAGGATATTTCGACCAAACCCTTGAGAGCCTTAATAATAACGCAACGGTTTTATCTGAAATCTGGGATTGTTATCCCGCTATGACCGAAACCGCTGTGCGAAGTGCATTAGCAGCATTTTTGTTTATGGGAGACGATATAAGTAAACGCATTTCTTCTCTCAGCGGCGGCGAAAAGGCGAGAGTAGCACTTCTTAAGCTTATGCTCTCAGGAGCAAATTTTCTGCTCCTTGACGAACCTACAAACCATCTTGATATTTCTTCCCGTGAAGCCCTTGAAAATGCCATAGCCGGGTATGACGGAACAGTTTTCGCAATATCCCACGACCGATATTTCATAAATAAGCTTGCAGACAGAATCTTGTGGATGAATAAAAGCGGAATAGAAAAGTATCAGGGAGATTATGACTATTTCGCCGAAAAACGTGCCACAAAGGAAGCGGAGGTAAATGAGACTAAAGAACAAAATAAAAAGCCAAAAGTCAATTTATATGTTCTGCGAAAAGAAGCTGAAAGCGAGAAAAGAAAGCTAAATACAGCAATAAAAAAATGTGAAAATGAAATAGAAGAGACAGAAGCGGAAATAGAAAAATTAAATTCCGATTTAGCAGATCCTGAAATTTCTTCAAATTACGAAGATGTTATGGAACTCACAGAGAAGCTTGATGAGGCAACAAAAAATCTTGATAGACTTTATGGGCTGTGGGATGAGCTTCATGAAAAGCTGGATAAAATTACAATGGAAATAAATACTGAGTATTGACAGTAAATTTCTATAGTGGTATTATTATTTACAAGTTAATAGCTGTCTTCAGGGCGGGGTGAAATTCCCCACCGGCAGTAATGGGCAAACGCCTTAGCCTGCGAGCGAAAGCTGATTTCGGTGAGATTCCGAAGCCGACGGTAAAGTCCGGATGAAAGAAGCGGCACCCGATACGTGCTAAAAGCCCTGCTTTATTTGCAGGGCTTTTTTTGTTGACAGCGTTACGAAAGGAGATTTTGTAAATATGTCAGCAGCAAAAAAAACAGAAAAACTTGTACTCTTAGGAATCTTTTCCGCAATGGCCTTTGTCCTGTATCTTTTGGAATTCCCGATTCTGCCAAGCCTTGGTCATTTGAAGCTTGATTTAAGCGATTTCCCAGCGCTGATCGGTTCAGTTTTCTTCGGACCGGTTTTCGGAGTAATAGTTGAGTTAATAAAAAACATACTTGAGCTTATTTTCAAAGGCATCGGTACACAGATGGGATTTGGTAATATAATGAACTTCATTGTCGGTTGCTCATATATTGTTCCGTTTTCTCTTATTTTCAGAAAATATGCTTTCGGCAAAGATGTTGATAAGAAGAGGAGAGCGACTTTTGCAGTCGTTGGAGGAATTGTCGGAATTATCAGCATAATTGTTTTAGGCATAGGTTCCAATTACTTTATTGACCCATTGTTCTTTAAATATTTCCTCGGTATTGAGCTGACTAGCGATGCTCTTTGGGGAGCCATTTGGGGCGCTACTGCTCTTAATGCAATAAAGGGAGTAATGCTTGCAGTGGCCGGTTATCCGCTTATGCTTGTGCTTTCAAAATATGCAGGCAGAGTTTTCAAATTCAGTAACAAGTAAACTTTTTTCAAATTAAGAATAATTTACCGTCTGAAGGTCGAAAATGAGTTTTTACTGTTGACTTTTGACCGCAGATGTTGTATTATTAGCTCAAACTTAATACCTTATTTAGAGTGGCTGAGGGGATAGGCCCTGTGAAGCCCGGCAACCTGCTTTGAGCAAGGTGCCAATTCCTACGGTATTAACCGAAAGATAAGGTTATAAATTCACCTTATAAGCACCCGCGGTTAGTTGCGAGTGCTTTATTTGTGTGATAATGTAATTTTTTATCAAAGGAGTTAAAGAAATGGCAAGACATCTTTTCACTTCTGAGTCAGTAACAGAAGGACATCCCGATAAAATCTGCGACCAGATTTCCGATGCGGTTCTGGATGCAATTTTCTCAAAAGATCCCCAGGCAAGAGTAGCCTGTGAAACAACATGTACAACAGGTCAGATACTTGTTATGGGCGAAATCAGCACTACAAGCAAGCCTGATATTGCAAAAATTGCAAGAGAGGTTGTATGTGAAATCGGATATGATGACGCAACAAAGGGATTTGACGGAAACAGCTGTGCAGTGCTTACAGCTATCGACGAGCAGTCTCCTGATATCGCTATGGGCGTTGATAAATCATATGAGCTTAAAGGCGGCGAAGAGGACGCTTATAACCTTAACGGTGCAGGCGACCAGGGTATGATGTTCGGCTTCGCTTGTGACGAAACTCCTGAGCTTATGCCCATGCCTATTGCACTTGCTCATAAGCTTGCAATGCGTCTTACTGCTGTGAGAAAGGATGGAACTCTTCCTTATCTTCGTCCCGACGGAAAGACTCAGGTTACAATTGAGTATGATGAGAACGATAATCCTGTAAGAGTTGATACAATTGTTGTTTCATCTCAGCACAGTGATGATGTTTCTCTTGAGCAGATAAGAGCAGATATTGTTGAGCATGTTGTAAAGCCCATAGTTCCCGCAGAGCTTATGGATGATCACACAATAATCTATGTAAATCCCACAGGACGTTTTGTAAAGGGCGGTCCCGCAGCAGACAGTGGACTTACAGGAAGAAAGATTATAGTTGATACATACGGCGGATATTCACGTCACGGCGGCGGAGCTTTCTCAGGCAAGGATCCGACAAAGGTTGACCGTTCAGCTGCTTATGCAGCACGCTATGTTGCAAAGAATATTGTTGCTGCAAAGCTTGCAAAGAAATGTGAGATTCAGCTTGCTTATGCAATCGGCGTTGCAAAGCCTGTTTCAGTAATGGTTGATACATTCGGTACAGGCGTTATTCCGGATGATACTCTCAGCGAGATTGTTGAAGAGGCATTCGATTTAAGACCTGCTGCAATCATTGATTCTCTTGACCTTCGCAGACCTATTTACCGTCAGGTCGCTGCATACGGTCATATGGGAAGAACTGATATTGATCTTCCCTGGGAGAAAACAGACAAGATTGAAGTTCTCAAAGAGCTCTCCGGCGTCAACAACATCTAATTTTATAAGTGATTTCAGACCGGCTCACGTCGGTCTGATTTATTTTATTTGACAAACGTATATGAAAATTGGTAAAATATATTAAATATCAAAATAAAGTAAATACTACGGGTGATTACTAAAATGATTAGAAGTATGACAGGATACGGCAGAGCTCAGGATACCGTTGACGGTATGAGCATCACCTTTGAAATAAAAAGCGTAAATCATCGCTATTTCGAATTCAGTTCACGTGTTCCGAGAGCATACGGATTTATTGAAGAAAAACTTAAATCTTATGTTCAGTCACGTATCTCAAGAGGCAAAACTGAATGTTTTGTACAGATTGAAGCTTTGGAAGACGAAGCAGCTGAGGTAACTGTAAACCATTCCTTAGCAGCAGGATATTTTCAGGCTCTTAGAGAAATTGCAGATAAGTATGAAGTAAGAAATGATATTTCAGTTTCGACTCTTACAAGGTTCAGCGATATTCTCACCGTTCATAAAGCGGAAGCCGATGAAGAAAAAATCTGGAATGCAGTAAAGACTGTCCTTGAAAAAGCTGTCAATTCATTTATTGATATGAGAGAGCGTGAAGGTGTAAAGCTTCGTGAAGACATCAGCAGCAGAGCAGATTTGATTCTCACCTTTGTTGAGTTTATTGAAGAGCGATCACCGCAGACTGTTAAAGAGTATCACGAAAAGCTTGTTGCACGGATGAAAGAGCTTTTAGGCGATGTCCATATAGATGAGCAGAGAGTTTTGACAGAAGCTGCTGTTTTTGCTGATAAAGTAGCTGTCGCTGAAGAAACAGTAAGACTCAGAAGCCATATTGATCAGCTTAAAATGTTCCTTCAGTCGAAGGATGCTATCGGACGCAAAATGGACTTTTTGGTTCAGGAAATGAACAGAGAGGCCAATACAATCGGTTCCAAGGCCCAGGATGTTGAAATCGCCTCTAAGGTTATTGATATTAAAGCTGAGGTCGAAAAGATAAGAGAACAGGTTCAGAATATTGAATAATTTTATCGGAGGTAAAAGATGAAGCTTATAAATATTGGTTTTGGCAATATGATAAATGCCAACCGACTTGTAGCGATAGTAAGTCCTGAGTCTGCTCCGATAAAAAGGATAATACAGGACAGTAAAGAGAAGGGAATGCTCATCGACGCAACCCATGGCAGAAGAACAAGAGCGGTCATTATAACCGACAGCGATCATGTAATTCTTACTTATCTTCAGTCTGAGACAGTTGCCAACAGGCTTGTTGAGGGCGGAGATATAGATGATGCAGAACTTGAGGGAGGAGTTACAGAAGATGAATAAAAAAGGAATGCTTATTATTCTTTCCGGTCCTTCCGGTTCTGGAAAAGATACAATTTTGGCAGAGCTTAAAAAGCGTGATCAAAGCGTGCAGCTTTCGGTTTCGCTTACTACGAGAGCTCCCAGAGATTGGGAAATCGACGGTTTTCACTATCATTTTGTAACCGAGGATGAGTTTAAACGCAGACTTGCCGATAACGATATCCTCGAATATGCAAAATATAGCGTAAACTATTATGGAACACCAAAAGCTCCCGTTGATAAGTGGCTCAGTGAGGGAAAAAATGTGGTTTTAAAAATCGAGGTACAGGGTGCGCAGAAAATTCGTGAGATGTACCCCGATGTAGTCAGCATTTTCCTCATGCCTCCGTCTATGCCGGTTCTTGAGCAACGTCTTCGCAACCGTGAGAGCGAGGATGAAGACGATATAAGACGCAGAATGGCAATTGCCAGGGATGAAATCAAGCGTTCCTGCGAATATGATTATATTGTGGTAAACGATGTCGTAGACTATGCAGTCAGCGATATTTGTGCTATTATTCAAGCAGAAGGATTAAAATCCAAAAGATTAACTGAAGAAATTGAAGAGGTGCTTACAAATGGTTAATTTTGATTTAAACAAGATTTTGAAAGGACATACAAGCCGTTATTCTCTTGTTATTGCTGTGGCAAAAAGAGCAAGAGAAATTTCAGAAGATGCCGCTGAGGCAGGCGATATTCTCATTGAGAAGCCTGTAAGTCTTGCAATTCAGGAAATTGCAGACGGTAAGTATGATATTGTAGAGCCTGAAGAAATCAGAGATATCTGATTTTATATTTGGGAGTTAATAATTCCATGAGTGCAGTTAGTATTGCCTGTGTTGCGGTTGAGGGAGCGCTGTATTCCTTTGATAAGGAATACGATTACACTATACCAGAAAGTTTAATGGACAGCGTAAAAAAAGGCGTAAGAGTTATGGTGCCTTTCGGCAATGGCAATAAGCGCCATTTCGGCGTTGTTATGGATGTACTGCCGGTGCAGTCTACCGAAAAACTTAAAAAAATAACAGCGGTGCTTGATAAGGCACCGCTTCTTAGTGATGAAATGTGTGAACTTATCCGCTGGTTAAAGGAAAGAACCTTCTGCACTTGCTATGACGCAGCTAAAGCAGTTTTACCGGCAGGAATAAACCTTAAAATGGTTTCTTCCTATGTTGCAAAACTAAATATAACTCCAGAGCAAATCGGTAAACTGTCTGAAACAGAAAAGCAGATATTTGATTTTCTGTCTGAACGTGGATGTTATGTTTCAAGGAAACGTATCTGTGCAGTACTTGGATTCCGTGAGGACTGCGATGCAATAGATACTCTTGCCAAAAAGGGGTATATTGTAAGGAACGACGAAGCTACTATGAAGTCTTCGGATGCAACCATGATGATGGTAAAGCTTACCGATAAATTCAGAGACGAAGGCGAAAAGATTAAAGTAACTGCAAAGCAGCGTTCAGTGCTCAATTTGCTTTCAGAAACAGGTTCTGCTTCTGTTAAGGAAGTTTGTTACTTTTTGGGCATAACTCCTGCCGTAGTAAAGGCACTTGAAAATAAAGGCCTGATCGAGTCTTATTCCTGCGAATATTACAGAAAGCCTTATAGTGCCGCTGATGTAAAAACAGAAATTCAGCAGTCACCTTTGACGCAGGAGCAAAGTGACGCTTACGAAAAGATTAAAAGACAATATAAGAACGGTTCCGGAGTTTCTCTACTTTACGGAGTAACAGGCAGCGGAAAGACAAGGGTGTTTTTAAAGCTTATTCAGGATGTCTTAAATGACGGACGCAATGTTATCGTAATGGTTCCTGAAATTTCCCTGACGCCTCAGACGATAAACATTTTCCGCAGCTATTTCGGCGATGATGTCGCAGTGTTTCATTCAGGCCTTTCAATAGGTGAAAGAATGGATGAGTGGAAACGAGTAAAAAGAGGCGAAGCACATGTTGCTGTCGGAACTCGTTCAGCAGTTTTTGCTCCATTTGAAAATATCGGAATGATAATCATGGATGAAGAGCAGGAACATACTTATAAATCAGAAAGTTCTCCGCGTTATAACGCCCGTGAAGTGGCAGGATTTCGCTGTGCATACAATAAAGGCGTTTTGCTGCTTGCTTCTGCTACGCCAAGCGTAGAAACCTTTGCGGCAGCAGTTAAAGAAAAATATCAGCTGTGTACTTTGAAAAACAGATATGGCAAATCTGCTCTTCCAAAAGTAATAGTTGCAGATATGCTGGGTGAACATTCAGCAGGCAATCGTTCAAGTATAAGCAGAGTTTTAAAAGAAGAACTTCAAAAAAATCTGGAAAACGGTAGACAGTCTATATTACTTATAAATCGACGTGGTTATAATACATTCGCAGTATGCGAAAGCTGTAAAAAGGTAGTAACCTGTCCAAGCTGTAGTATTTCACTTACTTATCATATTGATAACGGCAGGCTTATGTGCCATTACTGCGGATATTCAGAGCCTTTTACCTCTGAATGCCACGAATGCGGAGAAAAGGCTGTGCGATATTCAGGAGCCGGTACACAGAGAATTGAGCAGGAATTAGCGGATATGTTCCCCGAAGCGAGAATACTCCGAATGGACGCAGATACCACCATGACTAAAAATGCTCATGAAAATTCATTTGCTGATTTCGGAGCAGGAAAATACGATATAATGATAGGCACTCAAATGGTTGCCAAAGGACTTGATTTTGAAAACGTTACTCTCGTTGGTGTAATCAACGCTGATCAGCAGCTTTATAACGATGATTTTCGCAGCATGGAGCAAACCTTTTCACTTCTTACTCAGGTTATAGGCAGGTCGGGAAGAGGCGCACTCGAAGGACGTGCCGTTATACAAACAATGACCCCTGAAAATCCCATAATACAGCTTGCAGCGAAACAGGATTACGACAGCTTTTTCCGCAGTGAAATACGTATCAGGCGAGCAATGATATATCCGCCTTTCTGCGATATCTGTGCTGTGGGATTTGCAGGTGAAAGTGATATTTATACCCGTGGAGCTGCCGATATTTTTCTCCAGCAGTTAAAGGAGAAAGTGAAAGGCGAATATAAAGATCAAAAGATAATTGTCTTAGGGCCTATGGCTCCTAAAATTGCAAGAATGAGCAATAAATATCGCTTTCATTTGATTATAAAATGCAAAAATTCAAAACAATTCCGTAAAATGATTTCAGATTTAATGATTTCCATAATGAAGGATTCAAGATTCAAGCAGGTCAGCGTTTTTGCTGATATTAATCCATACAGTATATTTTAACGGAGGAAAATCCAAAATGGCTTTAAGAAAAATCAGAACTGATTCAGATGAGATTTTAAGAAAAAGAAGTAAGACAGTCGATAAATTTGACGAAAAACTGTGGACGCTTCTTGACGATATGAAGGATACTCTTCACGACGCCAATGGTGCAGGTCTTGCAGCTGTTCAGATAGGAATACTCAGAAGAGTAGTTGTCGTAGATGTAGGTGACGGACTTATTGAGCTTGTAAATCCTGAGATAATCTCCGTTGAGGGCGAGCAGGACGGCGAAGAAGGATGCCTTTCAGTGCCGGGGAAATTCGGTTTGGTAAAGCGCCCCAAAATAGTAAGAGTTAAAGCTCAGAACAGAAACGGCGATTGGTGCATCTACAAGGGAGAAGATCTTAAAGCAAGATGTTTTTGTCATGAACTTGATCATCTTGAAGGCAAACTTTATACAGATATTGCCTATGAGATGCATTCTGATTCTGAATTTAGTGAATAAACGGAGTGAGTTTTATTGAATATCGTTTTTATGGGAACTCCCGATTTTGCAGTTGGATGCTTAAGAAAACTGCATGAAGACGGGCACAATATTACCGGTGTGTTTACACAGCCCGATAAGCCAAAGGGACGCAGTCAGACACTTACACCTCCTCCTGTAAAGGAAGAGGCTTTGAAGCTGGGATTGACTGTTTATCAGCCAAACAGTATGCGTGACGGAACAGCAATGAAAATACTGGAAGAGCTGAATCCTGATCTTATTGCCGTTGTAGCTTTCGGTAAAATTCTTCCCAAAGAAATTCTTGATTTTCCAAAATACGGCTGTATTAATGTACATGGTTCTCTTCTTCCTAAATACAGAGGTGCTGCACCTATTCAGTGGTCCGTAATAAACGGAGACGAAGAAACCGGAGTTACAACAATGTTTATGGATGAGGGAATTGATACCGGAGATATGCTCATGGTAAGTAAGACTCCCATAGATATTAATGAAACAGCAGGAGAGGTTTTTGACAGACTGGGTGAAATGGGAGCAGAGCTTTTAAGTAATACTGTTAAAGCAGCTGAAAAAGGCGAGCTTGTAAGAACACCTCAGGATAACGAAAAATCTACTTATGTTTCAATACTTACCAAAAAAATGTGTCCCATAAACTGGAACGACAGTGCGTTAAAGGTTCACAATCTTGTAAGGGGACTTCAGCCCTGGCCGGTAGCAACATGTACTTTCAAAGGAAAAACTCTTAAAATTCATGCAACTCATCTTTCTGATAAATCAGGAAAAGCTCCAGGAGAGATAATTCAGGATGGTACAAGAGTATTTGTTTCATGCGGTGACGGAATGTGTGTTGAGCTTATTGAAGTTCAGCTTGAGGGCAAAAAGCGTATGTTAGCCGAAGAGTTTTTCAGAGGACATCCGGTTAAAACAGGAGATATTTTAAACTGACATTTAAATACAGTTATAATTAAGTGCGGCATAACAAAAAATAATTAAAATTATTCGGAGGTTTTATTATGCCATTTTTTTACTTGGATTATTACTATCTCATTTTAGTTGTTCCCACGTTGATTTTTGCCATTTTCACTCAGATATGGCTTAAAAACACTTATAAAAAGTACTCCGGTCTCAGAAATTCAAGAGGACTTACCGGAGCAGATGCTGCTATGAACGTCTTACGTCATTATCAAATTTATGACGTAAAAATCGAGCACATTTCAGGAAGAATGACAGACCACTACGACCCGAGAAGTAAGGTTATACGCCTTTCTGACGGTGTTTACAACGGTACTTCCATTGCTGCTGTGGGTATTGCCTGCCATGAAGCAGGTCATGCAGCTCAGCACGCTAACGGTTATGTGCCGATTAAAATAAGAAATGCAATTATACCCATTTGTAATATCGGTTCAATGGCAGGAATACCTCTTGCTATTTTAGGTTTGTTCCTTTCCTCTGAACTTTTGATTAATGTAGGACTTCTTCTTTATTCATTTGTAGCTATTTTTCAGCTTGCCACTCTTCCTGTTGAATTCAACGCAAGCGCAAGAGCTATAAGCGTCATTAAAGACAGTGGAATGCTTATGGCAGATGAAGTACCGGGAGCAAGGAAAATGCTCACAGCAGCTGCTATGACATATGTTGCAGCCCTTGCGACATCTCTCGCTAACCTTCTCAGACTTCTTCTGATTTTCGGAAGAAGAAACGACTGATATCGGAGGAACACAATTTATGAAAAGTGCACGTCAAATAGCATTTGAGGTGCTTATTAAAATGCATAGAAATGATGCATACTCTAATATCGAGCTTGATTCTGCACTTAAAAACAGCGGACTCGATAAAAGAGACTGCGCTCTTGTTTCTGCTCTTGTATATGGAGTAACAGAGCGACTTATAACCATTGATTATAATATTGAAAAGCATCTTACTGGCAAAATCAGCAAGCTTAAGCCTGAAGTACTGGTGATACTCAGGCTCGGAGCTTATCAAATTCTTTTTTCGGACAAAATACCAAATTCAGCAGCTGTCAATGAAAGCGTAAAACTGGCTAAAAACAATCGCTGTGCTTTTGCAGCAGGTCTTTGCAATGCAGTTTTGCGAGCAGTAGGTAAATCCGGACTTCTTTTGCCTGATAATAGTGATAAAATTAAATATCTGTCTGTAAAATATTCTTTTCCACACTGGCTCTGCGAGATGTGGCAGGATGCCTATGGCGAAGAAAATGCAGAAGGGGTAATGAGAACAGCAGCGGAAAAGCCTCCCATATATATAAAAGTCAACAATCTGAAAACAACTTCAGCTGAACTTGTAAATATATTTAAAGATGAGGGAGTTGCAGCGGAACCTGTAAAAGGTTTTGATTCTGCTTTGCAGATTTCAGATACAGGTGACATAGAAAAACTTTCTTCCTATAAAAACGGACTTTTTCATGTGCAGGATTTAGCTTCTCAGATTTGCGCAAAGGCGCTTGAAGCTAAAGAAAATATGACTGTTTTTGATGTGTGTTCAGCTCCCGGAGGCAAAGCTTTTACTGTGGCTGAACATATGAACAATAATGGAACTATCAAAGCTTTTGATATACATGAACATAGAGTTAAACTCATAAACAGCGGTGCTGATAGATTGGGAATATCGATTATTGAGGGCAAAACAGGCGATGCTGAACAATATGACAGTTCAAACGGCTTTGCTGATAGGGTGCTTTGCGATGTGCCATGTTCAGGACTTGGAATAGTGCGCCGTAAACCTGAAATTAGATATAAAGAAAAAATCCTTATTGACAAATTGCCACTTTTGCAGTACCGTATATTGGAAAATGCATCGAATTATGTAAAAACGTCAGGACGATTGATTTATTCGACCTGTACCCTTAATCCTGCCGAGAATGAAGAGGTATGCAAAAAGTTTTTGCAAAACCATAAAGAATTTAAACAGGTCCAGCCGTTAAATGATATAAATTCAGAGGATGGT
This sequence comes from uncultured Oscillospiraceae bacterium, assembly GCA_900540535.1. GTDB lineage: Bacteria > Bacillota > Clostridia > Oscillospirales > Acutalibacteraceae > UMGS263. Next base: position 67,674 of record UQGM01000007.1, read on the forward strand.
TATATAACATTAATGCCTCATATACACGGTACGGATGGATTTTTTATAGCGGCGTTTGAAAGGTTGGATTGATTTTTGAGTAAAACTGACATTAAATCAATGACCCTTAATGAACTGCGTGAAAGTTTTGCTGAAATCGGACTTCAGCGTTTTCGTGCAGAACAGGTTTATTCCTGGATTCATAAAAATGGTGTATATTCTTTTGAAGAAATGACAAATATTTCTAAGGATATGCGTAGGGAACTTGATGAAAAATTTGAAATTTTTAATTGTACTATTGAAAAAAAGTTGATTTCGGAGTATGATAGTACAGTTAAATATCTGTTCAGGCTCAATGATGGCGAGTTTATTGAATCTGTTTTAATGAAATATAAGTATGGTTACACTATTTGCGTTTCAACGCAGGTAGGCTGTAAAATGGGGTGTGCATTTTGCGCTTCTACCCTTGGTGGCTATTGCCGTGACCTAAGAGCCTCGGAAATACTTAGTCAGATTCATGCAGCGCAGCGTGATTGTAATATCAGAATATCTCATATTGTTCTTATGGGTATGGGTGAGCCGCTTGATAACTATGAACAGGTAATGCGTTTTTTAGAGCTCGTAACGGATGACAAGGGGCTCAATATAAGTATGAGACATATATCTCTGTCTACATGCGGTCTTGTACCTAAAATCTATGATCTTTTAGACAAACATTTACAGCTGACACTTTCGGTTTCGCTTCATGCACCGAATGATGAAATAAGAAACAGAATAATGCCGGTCAATAAAAGATGGAATGTCGATGAATTGTTGACTGCATGCCGTGATTACACAAAGCGTACTTCAAGACGTATCTCATTTGAATACGCTATGATCAGCGGAGTAAACGATACCGATGAGTGTGCCAGAGAATTGGCATCTAAATTAAAGGGTATGCTCTGTCACGTCAATCTTATTCCGGCTAACGAAGTGTCAGAAAATGATTTCAGTCGAAGCACAAAAAAGCGTGTTGAGACATTTGCTTCTATTTTGCAGAAAAGAGGTATTACCACTACTGTAAGAAGAAGTTTGGGTTCAGACATAAATGCTTCTTGCGGTCAATTGCGCCGCAGCCGCAAGGCTGAAAAGGAGGGATAGTTTCATGAAAATTGCCGCAAAAACAGACGTCGGCAAAGTAAGAAGTTCTAATCAGGACTCCTATGCGACAGGCGAATTGCCTGGAGGCGTCGCTTGGGCGGTTGTTTGTGACGGAATGGGTGGAGCTGCAGGCGGAAATGTAGCCAGTTCAGTTGCTGTTAAGATGATTTCGGAGAAAATAACTTCGACTTATCATAGCAATATGAGTACATCTTCTGTTAAGAATATGCTTGTTTCTGCTATAACTGCGGCCAATCTTAGTATTTTTGATATGTCAAATGCAAACGAATCCCTTCATGGAATGGGTACAACTGTTGTAGCTGCTGTAATTGCTGACGGAATAGTTTGTGTTGCACATGCAGGTGACAGCCGTGCATATCTGATTACTAAAGAGGAACTTTTTCAGCTTACAACAGATCATTCTGTTGTACAGGCAATGGTAGAAAGCGGAAAAATTACACCGGATGAGGCAAAAGATCATCCAAGGAAAAACATAATAACCAGAGCTTTAGGGGTTGCCGAGGATATTGATGTTGACTTTTGCGAAGAAAAGCTTGGTACAGATGATGTTTTGCTTATCTGTACTGACGGTCTTACTAACTACATTGATTCACAGGACATACTTAAGGTTACTCATACCGCAGGGTATTACGAAATAGCCGATAAGCTTGTAAGTCTTGCAAACTCAAACGGCGGCGGTGATAACATTACTGTTGTCACTGTAAGTAATTAAACATACGGAGTGTGATTAAACATGGATAATTATGTTGGAAAGCGTCTTGACGGACGTTATGAGATCCAGGAAATAATTGGCGTAGGCGGAATGGCAGTTGTTTATAAAGCTTACGACAATATTGATGACAGAATTGTCGCAATTAAAATTCTTAAAGAGGAATTCCTTGCAAACGAGGAGTTCAGAAGACGATTTAAGAATGAATCAAAGGCAATTGCGGTTCTCTCTCATCCCAACATCGTAAAGGTTTACGACGTAAGCTTTGGTGATAAGCTCCAGTATATTGTTATGGAGTACATTGATGGTATCACTCTTAAAGAGTACATTGAGCAGCAGAAAGTTATCAACTGGAAAGAAGCTCTTCATTTTACCACTCAGATTCTCAGAGCTCTTCAGCATGCTCATGATAAGGGTATAGTCCATCGTGATGTTAAGCCCCAGAACATTATGCTTCTTCAGAACGGAAACATTAAAGTTGCCGATTTTGGAATTGCAAGATTCAGCCGTAATGAAACAAGAACTATGACTGAAAGTGCAATCGGTTCTGTTCACTATATCAGCCCTGAACAGGCTCGTGGTGAAATAACAGATGAAAAAGCTGATATTTATTCTGTAGGTGTTGTACTCTACGAAATGCTTACAGGTCAGCTTCCCTTCCAGTCAGATAATGCTGTCTCAGTTGCAATTATGCAGCTTCAGTCAGATGCAAAGCGTCCTCGTGAGATTAATCCTGATATTCCTCTTGGTCTTGAGCAGATTACTCTCAAAGCAATGCAGAAAAATCCTCGTGACCGTTATCAGAGCGCAGCTGAAATGCTCCTTGATTTAGATGAGGTTAAGCGTAATCCATCTGTAAAATTCGATTACAGTTATTTTGTTGATAATGAGCCTACAAAATTTGTTTCTCCGAATTCCGGAAAAATTTCTGCTGCTGTACAAAATGCAGTTGCACAGGAAGATGAAGCAGCAAAAGCAGATGAGGCTAAAAAACGCACTATCGCTATTGTATCCGGTGTTTCAGTAGCATTGGTTGCAGTAATTGCAATTGTTTTGGTGATTCTTTCATTTACCGGAAAGCTTGGCGGCGGAGATAAAATAACAGTTCAAAACTTTATCGGTATGAATTACGATGAAGAGATTGCAGGTACTGATCTGGAAAAAGAGTATCAGTTTAAGGTTATAAAGGAACATGACCTTACACATGATGAGGGCGAAGTAATTAATCAGACTCCTCCTGAGGGCAGCCGTATTTCAAAGGATGATCAGGTTACTCTTACTGTTGCAACTCATGAAGACACTCTCACTGTACCGGATGTTTATAACAAGGATGCCAATATAGCAAAACAGCAGATTAGTTTGGCACAGCTTGTACCTGAAATTCAGACAATAAACGACGATACCGTTGAAGAAGGCAAGGTTATAAGAACAAGCCCTGAGCGTGGAGATCCTGTAACCGCTGGAGATAAAGTTATTCTTTTTGTAAGTACCGGCAAGAGCGGAAATGAAGTAGAAGTTCCTTCAGTAGTTAATTTGTCATTTGAAGATGCAAAGGCACAGCTTGAAAGCATGGGACTTGGCATTCGCCAGGTAAAAGAAGTTGACAGCGATAAAGCCAAAGGAACTGTTATTTCCCAGTCAATAAAAGATAAAGAAATGGTATCCAAGGGAACCATTATTGATGTTGAAGTAAGTAGCGGTAATAAACCTGCTAAAACAGTAAACATTACTTTTGATCTTCCCAATATTGGAGGAACAGGTACACTTAAAGTTTTCCTTGACAATCAGGGACTTTCAGAGTTTGATTCACAAGTATTGCTCAGTGGTGGCACATATAATAAGGTTGCAGTTTCAGGTACAGGCACGAATTCCGAAGTTGTAATTACAATTAATGATGAAACTTATTATAAATGTAATATTAACTTTGAGACCGGTGCTATTACAAATGCAGAATATAGCGACATCTCTTCAGGTTCTACAGAAGCAGGTAATGCAGAAAACGAAGACAACGGACATCCGTTCTGGTTTGGCGAATGAATGAGAATAATATTTTAAACGGAAAAATATTAAAGGGTATTGGCGGTTTCTATTATATAGAAACCGCCGATGCGGTATATGAGTGTAAAGCGAGGGGAGTTTTCAGAAAACAAAAAATAACTCCTCTTGTTGGCGATGATGTTACCATAACCATAAGGAGTAACGGAGAAAATACCATTGATTCCATACATCCACGCAAAAATTTTCTTGTGAGACCTCCTGTTGCCAATATAGAGCAGCTGTTTATTTTATCGGCTGCCTGTAATCCGAGTCCTAATTTGTTCCTTATCGATAAAATGACGGCTATTGCTATAAATAAAGGTATTGAACCTATTATTGTTTTCACTAAATGTGATTTGATGGATTTAAGTGAATTTGAGAAAATCTATAAAAACTCAGGCCTTAAGACTGTATGTATTTCTTCTGTGACAAAAGATGGAATTGATACAGTTAAAGAATGGATATCCGGAAAGGTAAGTGCTTTTATAGGAAACAGCGGTGTAGGTAAATCAACCCTTTTAAACTCAATATGTGAAGGACTGAACCTTGACACCGGCGAAATAAGTGAAAAATTGGGACGTGGACGTCATACTACGAGGGCAGTTGAACTTTACAAAGTCTGTGATGGATACGTTGCAGATACTCCAGGTTTTTCATCATTTGATATTGAGAAAAATGAAAGCGTTGCTCTCGAAGACATTCAGTACTGTTTTCCTGAATTTCAGCCGTATCTGGGTAAATGTAAATTTGTATCATGTTCCCATACCGTGGATAAAGGATGTGCTGTTCTTGAAGCACTCAGTGACGGAAAAATTGAAAAAACACGTCATGAAAGCTATAAAGCCATGTACAGTGACGCAAAGGAATTAAAAAAATGGTAAATATAAATCGCTGCGTTGTGATCGGAGGAGGAGTTATCTCTGATTACAGTAAAATAAAATTAAATATTGATGAGCAGGATTTTATCATTTGTGCAGATAAAGGTTATCTGCACAGCAAAGAGATGAATTTGCAACCAGATTTAATTATAGGCGATTTTGATTCATCACCATATCCTGAGAATAACGACTGTAAAGTTATCAAGCTTAACCCTGAGAAAGATGATACAGATTTATTTTTGGCGGTATCTGAAGGTTATAAGCTTGGATACAGGGATTTTCTGCTTTTAGGGTGTCTTGGGGGCAGATTTGATCATACCTTTGCTAATTTAACACTTTTAGCTCATTGGACGGATAAAGGGGCAAAACTTGTTTTAAAAGATGAACAAAACGAAATACTTATGCTGAATCCTGGTGCACATTCATTTAGCAAAACCAGTAAATATGCTTCTTTTTTTGCATATTCCAGTGAAGTTACAGGCTTGACCCTTAATGGATTTAAATATCCGCTCAATGGATATAATCTCAGTAACAGCTGTGGATTGTGTGTCAGCAACGAAATTATATCTGATAAATGCACTGTTTCTTTTGCTTCAGGAAGACTTCTGACAATTTTCAGTACGGACTAACACCTTTTTTTCTCTTTTGCGTATTATGGTACTAATCACAAAGCAGACCATATTGTAAGCAGGTGATAAAGTGTTTCATAACCGCAGAGGGAAATGTGGAGGTTGGTTTATTGCGTTTGGAATAGGCTTTCTTGTTGCGTGTTGTATGCCGGCAAAAGCTTTAGTAGTGGTTATGTCAATTGCGCTTATAGTAATTGGTATTTGCTTGTGCAAAAGATAAACGGAGGCGTTGTAACATGAAAGTTGTAGTTTGGAGAAGTCCTAAAGCATTCAGTGGAATACTTAGAATTTTGTTCGGCATAAAGAAACAGGAAGATTTAAAGAACTAACTGTTTGATTTTCCTAAAAAACAATACTGGTTAAAATAAAAATGAGCAGCCGTTTGATACGTGGCTACTCATTTTTTCTATGGTAAAATTTTAAATTAAATCTTTGGCAAAGAAAAAGCTCAGGAAATAGTTTTCCTGAGCTTTTTAATATCAGTTTCTTATTTTGTGAAGTTATCAAAGTAACCCTGAACATATATAATGGGTGTACCCTTATCGCCGCTTCCGCTTGTAAGGTCACAAAGTGAACCAATAAGGTCTGTTAAACGGCGGGGAGTAGTACCCTGAGTTACCATAGTACCTACGAGGCTTGTAGCCTTTTCGTCTTTCTGACGGATATATTCGGAAATAGCGTTCTTGAGCTCATCGCCTTTAAGGTCAGCAAAATCATTATCAGCAAGATATTTAAGCTTAACCTCGTTAGGAGTTCCTTCAAGACCAGCTGTATAAGCAGGGGAAACAACCGGGTCAGCAAGCTCCCAAATTTTACCTACAGGATCTTTGAAAGCACCGTCGCCGTAAACCATGACTTCAACGTTTTTGCCAGTTGCCTCTTTAAGCATATCGTGGATCTTGTCTACAACTTCCTGGCAATTTACCGGGAAAAGCTTTACAGTTTCTTCTGTTGCCTTGTTGGAGCCAAGAAGACCGTACTTATCATTATATCCGCTGCCATCAACGCTTTCAACCAGTATATCGTCAAGACCATATACTTTTTCAGCTCCGGCTGCTTTCAATATTCTCTTGGTTCTGGCACGGGTATGAATATCGCATGTAAGAACATTCTTAGTATAGTTTAAAATTGCCTTGGGATTATTTGCAAATATTACTTCAACTTCAGCTCCGCTTTCGGAAATAAGCTGTTTGTAATATTCAACATAATCAACGCCGGTGAAAACATGCTTCTGATATCCGAAAAGTTCACGGTATTTTTTCTCGTCGAGGACATCGCTCCACGGATTAACACCTTTTTCATCAAGCAAATCAACATCTACAAGGTGATTTCCCACTTCATCTGAGGGATAGCTAAGCATAAGAACAATCTTTTTGCATCCCTTTGCTATACCTCTTAAGCAAATTGCGAAGCGGTTACGGCTGAGAATGGGGAAAAGTACGCCTACAGTTGAATCACCAAATTTTGAATTAATATCCTTAGCGATTTGATCAACGGTTGCATAGTTTCCCTGTGCACGTGCAACAACAGCTTCAGTAACTGCGACAACATCACGATCTCTGATTTCAAAGTTATCCTTTGAAGCTTTGAGGACTGAATCTACAACGATCTCGGCAATGTCGTCTCCTTCTCTGATTATCGGAGCTCTGATGCCTCTTGATACGGTACCAATTAATCTTTCCATTTAAAAACCCCCATGTAATTAAGCGTATCAACTTTAGTTAATACAAAAACAAATATATTATAATGTCATAAACAGTTATATGCAACATTGTTTTGCATATTTTTTAGAAAATAACATTATTAGAATATAAAAACAGTAATTTTGACATAATTTTAAAACTAAAATTGCAAAATCAAAAACGCAAAACACGATTATTCAAGCTCAAAAGCTCCGGTATACAGCTGATAATACTGACCTTTTTGTTCAAGAAGATCGTAGTGTGTACCTCTTTCTATGATCCTGCCATGATCGAGCACGATGATTACATCAGAATTCTTAACAGTTGAAAGACGGTGAGCTATAACAAAAACTGTTCTGCCTTCCATAAGTGCATCCATACCACGCTGAACTATGGCCTCAGTTCGTGTATCAATTGATGATGTAGCTTCATCAAGAATCATAACAGGGGGATCGGCAACAGCTGCACGGGCAATGGAGAGAAGCTGACGTTGACCCTGAGAAAGATTGGCGCCGTTTCCGGTAAGGGGAGTGTCATATCCCAAAGGCAGACGAGTTATGAAATCATCAGCGCCTACAAGCTTTGCAGCAGCAATACATTCATCATCTGATGCATCAAGCTTTCCGTATCGGATATTATCCATAACTGTTCCAGTGAAAAGATTGGTATCCTGAAGAACAATTCCGAGAGAATGACGTAAATCACTCTTTTTAATCTTGTTAATGTTGATGCCGTCGTATCTTATTTTACCGTCGGCTATGTCATAGAATCTGTTGAGAAGATTTGTTATTGTTGTTTTTCCTGCACCTGTTGCACCTACAAAAGCAACTTTTTGACCGGGCTTTGCGTAGAGAGTTACGTTATGAAGAACAGGTTTTCCTTCTTCATACTCAAAGTCAACATCAAAAAGACGTACATCGCCCATAAGCTTTGTATATGTAACAGTTCCGTCGCCGTGAGGATGTTTCCAAGCCCACATATTTGTGCGTTTATTGCATTCTACAAGTTCTCCGTTTTCTTCACGGGCGTTTACAAGTGTAACATATCCTTCATCCTGCTCAGGCTTCTGGTCAGCAAGGTTAAATATTCTTTCAGCTCCTGCAAGTCCCATTACAACTGCATTAACCTGATGTGAAACCTGTCCGATGTTTCCAGCAAACTGTTTTGTCATATTGAGGAACGGAACAACAATACTGATGCTGATTGCAAGACCAGAAACACTTACATTCGGAACATTTGAAACTAAGAGAATACCGCCTACGATAGCGACAACAACATATAAAACATTACCTATGTTATTAAGTATAGGACCGAGAATGTTTGCATATTTGTTAGCTCTTTCAGACTCTTCAAAAAGCTGATCATTGAGCTTATCGAAATCCTTGCCGCTTTCTTCCTCATGGCAGAAAACTTTGATAACCTTCTGTCCGTTCATCATTTCCTCTACAAAGCCTTCAACTTTACCGAGAGCAGCTTGCTGGCGGAAGAAAAATTTTGCCGAATTTCCGCCGATTTTCTTAATAAGATAAAACATTACAGCAACGCCGAGGACAACAACAAGGGTGAGCCAGAGGCAATAATAAACCATAATACAGAAAACTGTGGTAACAGTTATGGCAGAAACGAGAAGCTGTGGAAGGCTCTGTGAAATAAGCTGGCGGAGAGTATCAATATCATTGGTGTAATGGCTCATGATATCTCCATGATTGTTGGTGTCAAAATATTTGATGGGAAGACGCTGCATTCCGCCAAACATTTTTTCACGCATTTTTTTCAAAGTTCCTTGAGTTATTACAGCCATTAACTGATTGAAGATAAAACCAGAAATAAGTGATAAAATGTAAAATCCTGCAAGAATGCCTACAAATGTCAGTATTTTAGTTTTGACACCATTCCAGTCACCGGTTTTCCAGCTGGTTTCAACTATTGAAATGATGTTCTGCATGAAAACTGAGGGGATAGAGCTTACAACAGCATTGAAAACTATGCAGGCGACAGTTGTAGGAAGAAGTACAGGATAAAAGCTGAACATTGTTTTGAGAAGGCGTCCTATTGTGCCTTTCTTGTTCTGTTTAGTTTTCAAGCTGATCACCTGCCTTGTTCTGAGAAGTATAAATTTCACGGTAAATTTCATTTTCAGCAAGGAGCTGACTTTGTGTTCCGATTGCGTTTATGGTACCCTTGTCCATAACAATAATTCTGTCAGCGTCTTCAACTGAAGCAGTACGCTGAGCAATTATGATTTTTGTAGTTTCGGGGATATATTCTCTCATTGCTTTTCTGATACTTGCATCCGTTTTTGTATCAACTGCGCTGGTTGAGTCATCCAAAATAAGGATTTTAGGTTTTTTGAGCAATGCTCTTGCAATACATAAACGCTGTTTCTGACCGCCAGAGACATTGGCACCGCCTTGTTCGATGTATGTATCATATCCTAATGGGAACTGAGATATAAATTCATCTGCACAAGATAACTTACATGCGCTGATGATTTCTTCATCTGTTGCATCTTTATTTCCCCAGCGCAGATTTTCTTTTATTGTTCCTGAAAACAGTATGTTTTTCTGCAATACGACAGCAACCTGATTTCTGAGTGATTCAATATCATAATCTCTAACATCTATTCCGCCTACTTTAACAACGCCTTCTGTTGCATCGTAAAGTCTTGAAATAAGCTGAACAAGAGAAGACTTTGAAGAACCGGTACCTCCTATAATTCCGATTGTCTCACCGGATTTTATTTGCAGGTTGATGTCTGAAAGAGCCATTCTCTTTGCTTTCTTTGAATACTTGAAGTTTACGTTTTCGAAAGAGATTGAGCCATCTGGTACATCGTAAACAGGATTTTCGGGATTTGAAAGAGTGCTTTTTTCAGAAAGAACTTCTGCAATTCGCTTTCCTGATTCTCCGGCCATAGTGATCATGACAAAGACCATTGAAAGCATCATGAGGCTCATAAGCATCATAAAGCTGTAAGTTAAAAGCGCAGAAAACTGACCAACATCAAGATCAATACCACGTGAAGTGATAATTGTATATGAACCGAATGAAAGAACAAACACCATAACCGTATAAATGCAGAACTGCATCAGAGGATTGTTTATTGCAAGTATTCTTTCAGCTTTAGTGAAATCTTTGCATACGTCTTCGGCAGCGTAATCAAATTTTTCCTGCTCGTAATCTTCTCTTACGAATGACTTTACAACACGCATCGCCTTTATGTTTTCCTGAATGGAACTATTGAGATTATCATATTTTTTGAAAACCTTTTTGAACAATGGAATTGCTTTATATATGATAATTGAAAGACCTATTCCCAAAATGGGCAATACAATTAAAAATATTGTTGCCATTTTACCGCCCATAATAAATGCCATTGTAAACGCAAAAATAAGCATCAGGGGAGCACGGATAGCCATGCGTATAACCATCATAAATGCGTTTTGAACGTTTGTAATATCTGTGGTCATACGAGTAACAAGTGATGAAGTAAGGAACTTATCTATATTTTCAAATGAATATTTCTGAATTGCGTAAAACATATCGTGACGAAGATTTTTCGCAAAACCGCACGATGCAGTAGAGCACGTAATACCTGCCAATGCACCAAACAAAAGTGACAGAGCAGCCATTATTATAAGTACTACTCCATATTTTACAATTACTGAAAGCTCACATCCGGCTTTAATCTGGTTAACAAGATTTGCGATAACAAAAGGAATAATGCACTCCATAACTACCTCGAAAACAACAAGCAGGGGAGTTATAATGGTTGCTTTTTTATATTCCCGTAAACTTTTTAATAATTGGCTTACCATTTTTACCGTCCTTTCAAAAAATTTATTAACTTAAAACTCAATCTGTACGCACTGTACATTCGGATTCCAGTTTTCTCTCAATTTCCTTCCAATGTTCAAGTATTATTGAAAGCAGATTATATAGCTCTTCTTTTTGAGATTCTGTAATACATGACATAAGCTCATCAACGTATTTGTCATGCTCCTTTTTTGCTGCAATAGCTTCCTTAATACCTTTATTAGTTAATCGCAGCACGATATGGCGGCTGTCTTTTGCACTTTTAGCTTTTTCTATTAGTCCGTCATTTTCCATTTTGATGATTATCTCGCTTAAAGAACCTGATTGCACTTGGAGAATATCCTGAAGTTCTTTCTGTAAAAGTTCGTGATGCTCTTCCAATACAATCAAAATTCTTTTTCTACCGATTTTGCCGCCCATTCTGAAATATAAAAAATGTCCGCACATTCTAAGCTGTTTTATTACGTCATTTGAAAGTGCGTTTTTTTGTTCCACATAATTTCACCTACCTTATTTTCTCATAAATTTATAGCACTTAAAAATTTAAATGTCAAGGTTCCTTGATATTTCTGGCCCAAATCGTATAATAGAAAAAATAGCCAAAAATTACAGCTAAATAGTGTAATTTTGACGAATTACTATTTTTTAAGCATAATAAATATCCACCCGCATAGCGGGTGGTTTTTCTTTTTCGGGCATAGCCCTAAT